>JABIRI010000304.1 GCA_018667915.1 Opitutaceae bacterium
CTCGGTCTCATGCGCCGACCGGGTAAGGAAGACCGAGAGATTGCGCGTGAGTGTCTCGATCGCGTGAAACTATTACCATACGCAAATCGTCAGATCTCGAATCTTTCCGGAGGCCAACAACAGCGCGTATTTCTCGCCCGCGCTTTGGCGCAACAAGCGGACCTTTACTTCATGGATGAGCCCTTCGCGGGGGTGGATGCCGCCACGGAATCGGCCATTGTGACCGTGTTGGGCGAACTGCGAGACCAGGGTAAAACTCTGCTGGTCGTGCATCACGATCTTCCGACCGCCCGGTCGTATTTCGATTCGTTACTTCTGCTCAACATGAACGTGGTCGCGTTCGGACCGACCGAGCAGGTGTTCAACGCGGAGAATTTGCAAAAAACCTACGGCGGCCGTCTTACGATTCTTTCGGAGGTCGCATCCACACTGGCGGCGGAAGAGTCGGGGAATCCCGTGCGGCGATGAACCTTTCGGGGTATAGTCGGGCTTGGCGTCTGGTCGCAGGAGGAATGCTCGCGCTTGCGATCGTATCCGTGTCATCAGCGGGAAGTGTATCGGAGCTCACGCAGACCAATTGGCAGGATCAGTGGGTGCGTTTCTTTAGCATGCGGGATCCGTCGCTCCGTTACGCCTTGCTGGGGTCGATATTACTGGGACTCAGCTGCGGTTTGCTCGGCAGTTTTATCGTTGTGCGCCGAATGGCACTCGTGGGGGACGCGCTTTCGCATGCGGTGCTGCCCGGGGTGGCGATTGGTTTTCTTTGGGGGATGAGCAAAGACCCGTTGGCGATATTTATCGGAGCAGTGATTGCGGGGTTGATTGGCACGGGGGTGGTGAGCGCCTTAACTAAGACGACCCGCCTCAAACCGGACACGGCGTTGGGATTGGTGTTGGCCTCGTTCTTTGCGGTGGGGCTTTGCCTGCTCACGATGATTCAGAATCTACCAACCGGTAACAAGAGCGGGCTTGATAAATTTCTGTTTGGCCAAGCCGCCGCATTGGGAGCGGATGATATTACCTTGATGGCAATCGTCACGATCGTGGCGGTGAGTCTTATCACGCTTTTCTACAAGGAGTTACTCGCGACAAGTTTTGATGCGGGCTTTGCGCGGGTGACCGGTATCCCGGCCGACTGGGTGCATCACGGCCTCATGCTCGTGCTCGCTTCCGCGACGGTGATTGCCCTGCAGGCGGTGGGTGTAGTCTTGGTTTCGGCGATGTTGATCACTCCGGCTGCGGCGGCTTATTTGCTGACCGATCGACTTCACCGGATGTTGGTTTTAGCGGGCGCGTTCGGGGTGTTGGCGGGAGTGACAGGCGCGTTTTTTTCCTTTGTCGGGCGTGGATTGCCTACCGGGCCGCTGATGGTGATTGGTGCATCCACCGTGTTCCTTTGCGCTTACCTGATGGGGCCTCGTCATGGCGTGGTGGCGAAGTGGTGGCGACAGCGGAGTCGAGCGGCCCGCACCGAACGCGAGAATACACTCAAGGCACTTTATCATGTGTGGGAAAATGAAGATTTTCGTGACATTGGCGTAACATTGGCCGATCTCGCCCAACGCCGTCGGGAAACCTTGGATGAGGTGTTGCAGCGCAGCCGCGAACTCGTTCGTCATGGCATGGCCACGGTGAATCGGGACACGGTTTATTTTACGCCGGAAGGTCGCCAACGGGCGGCGGAAATCGTGCGAAATCACCGGTTGTGGGAGCTCTACCTCACCAACTCGGCCAACATCGCGCCGGACCACGTGCACGAAGACGCCGAGAAAATAGAACACATTTTGGGTGAAAAAACGGTGCGCGAACTCGAGCGGCGTTTGGGTTACGCCACGGAAGATCCTCACGGAAAACCGATTCCGGGGCCTCGAGATATTCACGGTGAAGCGTTGCCGACGGGCGCGACGGGAAATCCCATGCGAAAGGATGACCGATGAGTGAATTGATTCCCACCTTCGAGTGGCATCGCGTGATGATCGATCCATGGACGATCGATCGGGAGCTTTACGGCTGGATCGCGGTGATGGGTTTTTTGGTCACCACCGCGTGTGGTCTGGTGGGTAATTATCTGATATTACGGCGCATGGCCCTGATGGGAGATGCGGTCAGTCACAGTGTTCTGCCCGGACTGGTGATTGCCTTTCTGTTCACCAATAGTCGAGGAACGGGGCCGATGTTTATCGGCGCATTGGCCGCGGGCCTAGCGGCGACGATTTTGATCGAAGCCATTCACCGCAAGACCCGCGTAAAACAAGACGCGGCGATGGGGATCGCATTCACCACGCTTTTCGCGATCGGAGTGTTGCTCGTTTCCATCTACAGTGAGCATATCGATTTGGATGCGGAGTGTGTGCTTTACGGTGAGATCGCGTTCGTTCCATTGGAACCTTTGGTGAGCTGGTTGGGTATTACGCTGGGCCCGGTTTCGGTGGTGCGTATGGCCTTTGTTTTGCTGGCGGTGGTGGCGTTGATCGTGGGATTCTACAAAGAACTCTTGGTGGCGTCATTTGATGAAGCGTTGGCGCGGGCAACCGGCGTAAATCCGACATGGGTGCACTACGGGTTGATGGCGATTTTATCTGTCGTGATCGTCAGTGCGTTTGAGTCGGTCCGCGCTATTTTGGTGATCGCCATGCTGATTCTGCCGGGAGCAACCGCGTCATTGTTGACCGATCGTCTCGCGGTTATGCATGGGATCGCGGTCGTTCATGCGGCGCTCAGCTCGTGGTTGGGAGTGAGTTTAGGCGTTTGGTTGGAATGTTCGATTGGTGCGGCGATGGTCGTGGCGGGAGCGGGGGTGTTCACCGCCGTGTGGTTTGTTACGGTTTTTTGGCGTTGGCGGAGGCAGGCAGGGAATGTTTCTTCCCGTCCCGAAGAAGTAGCTACCACATGAAGAATGCGTTCACGCTGAATGTCGCGGTGTTCCTCGGAACAGCCGCGAGTTTGATCGGACAGGTCGTGGAGTCACCTACGACGGTGTCGCCGGGGGAGTGGTTGATCGAAGCAGATATTGTGGCGGGGACTTGGGATGTTTCGCGAATGAATGGGCTGCGGGTGGCGACGCGGGAATTTACGGCTGCGCCCGTGCTGATAAGCACCGGTGTTTCGTCCAACTGGGACGTGCAGTTTGCATTCGATGGCTGGGTGGAAGCGGAGGAACAATTGAGCGGGGGCCGCGAGACTGCGTCGGGCTGGGGTGATGTCTGGCTTCGCTCCAAATGGAATTTTTCCGGTGACGAAGAGAGCGGGCCGGCTTGGGCGATCCTGCCTTATCTCAAATTACCGGTGGCAGACCGTGCGATTGGTAATGGCAAGTTCGAGGGCGGCGCGGCGTTGGTCTATGGTCAGCCGTTAGGAGCCGACAATTGGATGGAGGCGTTTGTGTCTGGCGACACCCTACACTCGGAGGTGGGCGGCCGGGATGAGCAGCTCGTGGGCGGAGTGGTGTGGGGACGAAATGTGACAGAAGGCGCCGCGATCTATACCGAATTACTGGCGGAATGGATCAGCGCAGACGAAGATGCGTTGCCCGTAATTTGGGGGATGGGAATTTCGCCCACCGTTGCGGAAGGGGTCTCCCTCGATTTCGAATTATTAGTTGGCGTCACCAAAGAAGCGCCTGACTGGGGTGCAGCCGTGCGTCTGGTCTGGGAACTCTAGTGTGGCCTGATCAGTTTCGCTCAAAATCGAAACCCCACGTGCGTTCAGCGTAGCCATAGGCGACGGCGTTCACGTTTTCGATTTCCGCGAGCGCCTCGGCCGTGCTCATTCCGGCAAACCGGGAGGCGAATGCAGCCAAATCTTTTTCATAGCTCTCCAGCAGACGTTGTTTCGTCTCATCATCAACGAAAGCATGGCGCAGCGAATTACGGGCCAGTTGAGTGAGTTCGCTCCACGAGAGATCGAAGTGATCGACCGCGGTGTAGTATTCGTCGGTCATGTTGCTGTCCCACATGCCACGGTCATCGGTATTCAAGCAAACGGGGACGCCGGTGCGGAGAAGTTCGGGAAAAGGATGCGCGTCGAGGTTGGGCACGTATTCGAGGAGGCGATTCGAGATCAAGTTGATCTCGATCAGGGTGCGGTCGCTGTGCTGCAACATGAGCAGGGTGTCGGGATCACCGAGAATGTTTACGCCATGGCCGATTCGAGATGCGCCGAGGAGTAAGGTTTCGCGGATATTCTTATCCGGACTGTCCATTTCACCCGCGTGAATGCTCAGGGGAAGGGTTGGGTAGATGGCTCGAAGTTTTCGGTAAGTTTCCAAAAATCTTAGCGGGTAACCCTTACCGCTTTCTTCGATTCCAACCATGTTGAGACCAACCCAGCGATCACGATGGGAGTCGACCCAGGCGTAGGAGCGTTCCAGTTCCTGAAGCGCATTAGGGGTGAAGCGCAGGATCGCTTCGAGAAACCGGGTTTCAATTCCGGTGGAGGCCACATCGGGTTCGGCCAACCGGGCTTCCATGAGCGCGAGCATTTCCTCCTCCCATAGTGGTGTGCCGTCGTTGTGCGCCATCGTGTAGAGCCCAAACTGAATCTCCATATAACGGATCCCCTCGGCGGCGAACGCCTTTAAGTTTTCAGCCAACAATTCGAATTTTACGTGGGGGTTGTTGTGAATATCACCGAGCCGGGGCCAATGATGATCAAAGAAGACCGCCCGACCTTCGCCGGGGGCGTCCAGTCGGAAAGCGTTGAGCCAGGTTTCCCGCTCCGCGGACGTCATGTCGGTGAGTTTTACGTATTCACGGCGAACGTTTTCGGGCAACTGATCAAAGGTATGTTGGCGGATGGTGTGATGCCGCGAGGGCGGATTGATTGCATCGTCGGCCGCGGCAAAATGTTCTCGGGAGTAAAAGGTGTCCCCGCCATTGCGAGCCGGATCGGTTAAGACATCCCACTTCCATTCGGGGATGAGTGATCCGCCGAAATGGTTGTGTAAATCGCCGCCTTTGGGGAGGGCGTAGAGAAAGCGGTAAAGCTGTTCCGGGGATGCGGTTGTTTTGATCTCCTCCCATTGCTTCGAAAAGTCGGCGGCCGTCAGAAGTAGAGTGGAACAGCTGAAAATAAGGGCAGTGAAGAGCGCACGCATGCGCAGGAGAATTCACATGGCCGCACCTGGGGCCAATTAAAAAGGTGATTCCCGCGCAGGGGAGTGCTTAGGTGCCGTCATGCCCTTAACTCGTTTCTCTGTTCCGCCTCTTCATAAAGTAACCCGATCACTCGCCGCCGTGGCAATGGGACAGTCGGAACCTGATCTGGTGATTCGGGGCGCGCGGGTATTGTCGACCTATACGGAGCGGATTCACGACAACCGGGAGGTCTGGGTGAAGTCGGGTCGGATCGCCGCCGTGAAACCCGCCGGAACTTGGAAAAAGCAACGTAGTTCCGCGACGAAATCATTCGACGCCAAAGGCGGCATCATCGCACCGGGGTTGGTGGACCCGCATATCCATATCGAAAGTTCGATGATGACCGCATGCGCTTACGCCGAAGGTGCGTTACTCAATGGCACGACGACGATTTTTTGCGACAGCCACGAGATCGGTAACGTGTGCGATGTGGCCGGAGTGGAATGGATGCTCAAAGATGCGCGAGTCGCGCCCCTTAATATTTTTCTGACCGTGCCCAGCACGGTGCCGGCAACCTCGGCGGCATTTGAGACTGCTGGCGGGGATCTTACCGCGGCGAAGATTGGCAAGCTCTTCGACAAGTGGCCGGAGGCGGTCGCCTTGGGCGAGAAGATGGATTTCGTGCAAGTCGCATTCGGCGATGAACGCAGCCATGCGGTGTTAGGCGAAGCTATCAAACGGGGAAGACCCATCAGTGGGCACATCTACGGGCGGGAGTTCGTTACGGCCGGAGCGGCGAGTGGGATTAATGATACCCACGAAGCAATCGATCGCGATATTGCCGACGATTTTATCGAAAACGGCGTGTGGGTTTTCCTGCGCGGCGGTCCGCCAACCACGCCTTGGCATTCGTTGCCAGAGGCGATCAAAACCGTCACAGAATTGGGCGCGAATCCGAAGCGGGTGTGCGTGTGCACCGATGATCGCGATGCGGATGATCTTTTTGTATTCGGGCTGGATTGGGTGATGCGCGAAGCGGTGCGAGCGGGAATGTCGCGCGAGGCCGCGGTATCCATGGCGTCTCTGCATCCCGCGACGCGCTTCCGGATGGATGATGACATTGGCGGTATGGGACCTTCGCGGCGAGCAGACCTCGTGTTGTTCAACGACGATCTAAAACCGCTGTGCACATGGTATGGTGGCGAATTGGTGGTTAAGAACCGTCGCGTCACACCGATTTTGGAAGAGGCATTGAGTGCGCCGTATCGTTATCCGAAGGCGGCCTACAACACGATTAAGCTACCGAAGGCTCCGAAACTGACGCCTGATTTGCCGACGAAACGCGTGGCCGCAAACGTGATCCGAACGGAACTGCCGGGAATTATTTTGATTCACGATAAAATCAAATTGGCCCCAGCGAAGACGTGGTCGGAGCATTTCAAAAAGCACGCGCTCTGTTTTGTTACGGTAGTAGAGCGGCACGGAAAATCGGGAGAGGTCGCTCATGGCCTGCTGCGAAATTTTGGTCTGAAAGCGGGCGCGGTTGCGAGCAGCGTCGGACACGACGCGCACAACATCATCATCGCCGGAACCAATGAGGCGGACATGGCGTTGGCGTTGGCCACGATTAAGAAAAGCCGGGGTGGGGTGTGTATCGTCAAAAACGGGAAAGTCGTCGCGTCGGTTGAGTTGCCCATTGCCGGACTGCTTTCGGATCAGCGAGCCAAGGTTATTGCTAAGTCTACCACCAAATTGAAGACCGCGTGGACCAAAGCGGGCTGCACGCTGCCTTACATGGGCTTCAACCTGATCCCGCTTTCCGTCATTCCGGAAATTCGGATCACGGATAAGGGCCTAGTCACGGTTCCAGGAATGGAAATCGTTCCCCTTTTTGAAAATTCTTAGCAATAAGGGGAAGAGTTAGATGGGTATTTAGGAAAAATAACTTAATTTGAGTGTTATTTCTGGCGGAGCGGCACTCCACCTGCTTTCAAGGAGTTTCCTGCAAACCGCTTATGAACTGCCTGAAAAAAACCTACCTGCCACTGGCGACGTTGATCGCTTGTGTTGTTCCCTTCGCCTCGGCCCAAGAAGCCCAGGAAGAAGCCATCGAAATGGAAAGCTTCGAAGTTCGAGACGTTCCGATCGAAGAAAACGTTATTCCGACCTCTCGCCCGTTTAACTCCGTATTTGGAGTCGGCGAGAATTTGAAGGATACCCCTCGCAGCGTTACGATCATTTCCCGAGAGCAACTCTCGGCGATTGGTATCCAAGACGTGCGCGATTTCGCCAAGCTCACCTCGAGTTCCTTCACCCGCTCCAATTTTGGTGCACCTGCCAACCCCGACATCCGGGGGCAATATGCTGATGTATTTTACAATGGCATGCGCGGTGGTCTTACCAGCAACGGTAACGGCATGCCGGTCGACTTCAACTGGGTCGAATCGGTCAACATCGTCAAAGGTCCCGCGACTGCCGTCCAAGGCACCTCGGCCTACGTCGGTGGATTTATCGACTATGTGACCAAGCGTCCTTACTTTGATGAAAAGAGAGGCGAGAGCTGGGTCACTATCGGCACCGACAGTATTCTTCGCGCGGGTATCGATGTGGGTGGTCCCGTTTCCGACACCCTGGCTTACCGTGTTTCCTACTCCGGTGAGGATTCAGAAGGTTGGTATGATGATGAGTTTCGTAAAAGCCAATCGCTCTATGCCGCGCTCACCTACCGTCCTTCCGACGACTATGAGTTGTTTGTCAATGCCCAAGGGTATTACGCCGAATATACCGAGAATTTTGGTATCAATCGTCCGACCAATAATTTGATTCGTCGTGGTCTTTACCGCACCGGCGTCAATATCAACCAAGGTGTCGGTATTCCTAACTCGGATCCGCAAAATTCGGCCAATGTCACGAGCGGGTTTCCGGCCAACGTGATGAGCTGGGGCCGTGAAGTAAAAATCGATCGCAGAAACCGTCTGCTCAAACCCGGCGACAGTTCGATCGGTCGGAGTTTCCGCCTTCAAGGCATCCAGACCTTCAAAGGAAACCCAGACCGCACGATCGTGAACAACACGCTCTTCACCTACTTGCGCCGTGATACGGACAGTTCCTACGCTTACACCGAGGTAATCGATCCGACGATTACGTTGGAAAATCGTTTAGAGGTCATCAACCAGTTCGGTGACCTTAAAGTTAACGCTGGTGTCGCTGCCCGTTATATCTCGAACAAAGCTTACAATAATTACTTCTTCGAGCCAGCGGCGGTCTGGGACATAACCCGCGATCACAACTTCATTGACGCCAGCAATTCGGTCGATTGGCCGGGATATGGTGGGGGCGCCTTCGGTTTCGATGGTGGTCCTGTCCCGGGTTACCCCGGTCGCGTGGCGAGCTCGCAGTTGATCAACGGTGATACCAATGAATCCTCCGCCCACAGTTTATCGCCCTTCTTCCAATCGTTCTACCAAATCAATGAGAAGCTCAGTTTCATTGCTGGTGCTCGAGTCGATATGCTCGATGTGACGTCGGAAGATCCTTACACCGCTGATTCCAAACGCTCAATCCGCGTTACGCTGCCCAACGGCAACGCCAGTTTGGTGTATCAAGTGACTCCTGAGACTTCGATCTACGCTACCGGTAACTACAGCGAAAACACTTCTGGAGCCAACGGTAACGGCGGTGGGTTCGCCGGTTTGAATCAAACGGGTAACCTTATCCACTTCAACAAATCCGACTTCACGCAACCCAGTGAGCTGATCGAATTCGGAGCCAAGCGCGCGATGATGGATGGTAAGCTCTTCATCGGTGGTGCGGTCTACCACCAAACGCGCACCAACAAACCGATCAATAGCCCCGTGCAGGAGTTTACCTACCAAGGCGTTGAATTTGAGTTCAACTATCAACCGAACCGCAATTTCTACACGACGTTCTCGATGGGTTACATCGATGCGACTACCCCTGGCGTAGGTTTCGAAGCAATCAACATTACTCCCGTCGCCTCGAATGAAGTGCAACGAGCTGGTCCGGGTAAGACCAAGATTCAAGGGCTGCCTTCGTTCCAAATGAATGGTATGGTTTCCTACAAATTCGATAATGGATTGGGTTTCACGTTTAATGGCACGTTCCACAACGAATTGAACAACAACTGGGCCGGCACCTTGGTGATTCCGACTCAGGTTGAGTTCGATACCAGTATCTACTACGCGACGGATACTTGGGAAGCACGACTCGCCATCCTGAATCTTACGGATGAAGAGAACTGGTCACCACCGAACGGAACCTACGGCAATGAGTCCATCGTGGCCGAGCAAGGCACCCGTGCCGAGCTGACCCTGAAATATCGTTTCTGATCAACGCACGCACCGCGTTTAATATTAGGCCGTCGGATTTCCGGCGGCCTTTTTATTTGTCCGGACAAAACCCGTAGAGCAGATCGTCCCGACCTTTTCCGGGCCAATTTACTTGATCGATACTGAGGTGCTGCATTGCGGCGAAAACCGCGTCATTTAGAGCAGCTTCGAATCCAAATATAGAAAGCAGGGGTGGGGCATCCACTTTGATGACATAAGCACTGGCGCCGACTCCTCGCAGCATCGCCACACTTCGGGCGACCATCTCGGCTTCTCCCCGACCGTCACCTTGCAATATCAATGCAGGTTTGGGATGTGCAGTCATCTGCTGAAAGGGGCCGTGAGCAAATTGCAAAAAGTCGGAAATTCCGGGGCAGGTCCAAAAAAGCCCCTCCATGAATTTACAGGCGAGGTTCTGCGAGTAATCGGAAATGGGCGCCGCGGTGATGAGGTTGAAACCACTCGCAAATGCGCTGGGCAGATTACACATTGCATCGCGTAGCTCGGTCGGCGCCTGCGCCTGTAACAGAGGTTGCAACGTTTCGACGCGGGGGAGGGGGCCCCGCGAACCGGAGAATTGTCCGGCAAATTGAAGTGCCGCGAGGTAACCCGCCATCGGACCTACAAAGCGAATAAGGGTCGTGTATTCCTCCGCTAGGGGAAACTCCACTAATTCACCACCGTTAGCTTGGAGGTCACGTAGCATCTGGGCGCGGTCCGGTTTACCCGCTTGTTCGGCTGCTTTAGGCGTGGTGGCGGAAAACAGCACCGTGTGAGCAAAATCGGTTCCGCGTTGCAGGGCGATTTGTGCATTAGGTGACACACCCTGACTGAAAACGACGAGGGTTTTTCCGGCAAAATTAGCCGCCGGTGCATCCACAAAACCGGACAATGGCAGGTAAGCCGCCGCGCGATCCGTGTGCAGGTTCAGCAACGTTGCCAAATAACGCGCGTGTGCTTCGGAGCTGCCGGTTCCCGTGACAATAAATCGTTCGCTAGCTAGAGTCGCGGGGCCCACCGGACGGGGGCCATTTGCGAGCATCTCGTCTAGGATCTGGGGAATCCGGGCAAGGCGCCGGGCAAGCAATTCAAGCCCGAGAGGGTCGGTCGAAGCGCTCATTGTTCGGCAATGGTTTCTTCATCCAGGAACAACCATTTTTCGACATCGATGCGGTGTATTTGTAATGCCAAGGCATATTCGGTTTTCTTCACCAAACTGGCCGGAGAGTTCATCACCATTTGAATCTTCTCGTTGGGCACATGCTGTTTCAGTAGCGAAATTGAGGCCTCATAGTCGCGGCTGTCGTAGTCGACACCGATCTGTTCGTAAGCCTCGTCGGTGGATGATACCAAGCCGGCCTCTGATAGCATAAGATCGATACCATAGGCGCCGAATCCGGCGCCGCGACCATCGTTATAGATCAATTGGATCACCCCGACACCGTAGTTGATGATGTGCTTCACCGATTGTTTGAACTTATCGCGGTTTTCGACGGTTCGAAGCGGGAAGCGGTTGAGTAATGATTCGCTGTGCAGTCGGACCACGGGCACGTCGTAAGAGCGCGCTGAACCATGGGTCAAAATTACAAATTCCTGAGTGGTGACGACATCGTAGTAGACGTGGACCCGGAACCAATATGGCGTCGTCAAAAGATCGATGATTGGATCCTCAGGATTGGCATCGCTGAACGTCTTTAGATTCGACGCCTGAATCGTGACGAGAAAACGGTTTCCACGGATGGGCTCGTATTTCTCAATCAAGGGGTTCTCCTCCGCCAAGTAGTGTTCGATCTTCTTTTCGCCAAAGAACGATTGAAATTCGTCAGCGGAAAGCAGCACTTCGTTGTCCACGGGTTTCATGGGCAGGAAGTAACTTGCGGAGTAAATAAAGCGTTTGGCCTTGGGGAGCGCGTGTAGTTTAAACGGCACCACGGGCTCGGGTGGGAGTGCACGTTTGACGCGGGTAGCGGAGGGCCGATTTAGAATATGCCCACTGGCTGCTTTGGAGGTGAGATAGGCTAGGTTGAAAGGTGAAGGCTCGAATTCCAACGTTTCGGTGTCGACCACCTCGATACCTTGGTCACGCAGGGCGCTGACTTTGTCCGGATTGTTGGTCAATACGATGAATCCAGACTTGATGCCGAGGATCAGGCAGATGTCCGAAATATTATCGTAGTTTCGATGGTCCTTTTTGAGTCCCATCGCGTGGTAGGCTTGGAAGGTTGAAAGCTGATCGAGGGATGCCTGCACCATCATGCGATCGCGCGACTTGCCGACGTAGCCGACCCCGCGACCTTCTTGCATGAGGTAGAAGATGATGCCGTTACCTTTTTCAGCGATCACCTTGAAGGCGCCTTCGAGTTGTTGCACGCAGTCGCAATCGCATCCGCGTAGTGTCTCACTGGTAACGCAGGACGAATGTAGACGTGTGTAGAGCACGTCAGCTGCGGTGATGTCACCGTGGGCCAGCGCGATGATGTAGTGTTTATCGATCAGGTCTTGAAAGATGTGCGTGCGGAAGTCGCCAAAGCGCGTCTCAAGCGAACAGGTCGCGATGTAAAGCGTGGTGCCATGAAGGGGGCGATCGTCGACCGACTCGGGCTGTAGTAAGCTACTCGTGGTGTGCTGCATTTCCGCCACCAAGCGCTGAAACTCGACGGGAATGTCCGGGAAAAGTAGGTTTTCGGGAGCCGTTTTGGCGGCGACGGAAGGATCTGAACTCATGTTGTATGACCGCGCTCGCGGTCTGAAATAAGGTTACCCGGAGAACGGGAAAATATGGAAGAATTCCAAAAAGAATATGGCGGCAATAACGTAGCCGGTTACGGGGAATTGTTTGGTTTTACCGGTGGCGATGGCGAGGAGCGCGGCGGCGATGAGTCCGATACCAATTCCTTCCGCGATGCTGAACGTAAGGGGGATACACAGGATGGTGAGCATGGCCGGAGCGGCGATTTCGAATTCATCCATCTTAATCTCCACGACCGACTGGAGCATGAAGATTCCCACGATCACGAGTGCGGGAGCCGTCGCTGCGTCTGGGACGGCGAGAATGAGTGGACTCAGGAACAAAGCCAAAAGCATGAGAATAGCAACGGTGACGCCTGTGAGGCCGGTGCGACCTCCCGCTTCGACCCCCGAGGCGGACTCGATGTAGCTCACCACCGTGGACGTGCCGAAAAGCGAGCTGAGGATCGCCGCAATCGAATCGGCGACCAAGGCGCGACCGGCTTTGGGGAGATTTCCGTCCTTATCGAGCATGCCGGCCCGTTTGGTCACGCCAATCAACGTGCCGATGTTGTCGAACATATCGACCATCAAGAGGGTCAGGATTAACGGCAGGGCGGCGAGAAAAGCTGTGGAGGTTTTTAAGAAACCGAATTCGAGTTCCAAGAAAACGGGCGCGGCGGATGCAGGAGCGGCGAAGATCTTGGAAGGGAGTGTGGTGACGTTACCGCCGTTTCCGTCGGAGATGAATAGGCCCAGAATGGTGGTGGCGGCGATGCCCAAGATGATTGCACCGGGAATTTTGCGTGCGACCAGAATGATGGTGAGGATGATGCCGACGAGGCAGACCACCACCGGACCGCTGGTAAAGTCGCCATGGGAAACCAAGGTGGCTGGGTTATCGACGATGACGCCGCCGTTTTTGAGCCCGATGAAGGCGATAAAGAGTCCGATTCCGCAGGTGATTGCGATTTTCAGAGAATAAGGAATCGCCTTCACGATTTTCTCCCGGACTCCTGTTAGCGATAGAAGTAGAAAGATGATTCCGTTGATGAACACCATGCCCAGTGCGTCCTGCCAGCGCACGCCGGCTCCTATACAGATCGTGTAAGTAAAGAACGCGTTGATTCCCATGCCCGGGGCGAGCGCGAGCGGAAAATTGGTCAACGCCGCCATCAAGATGGTGCTTACCGCCGCGGTTAGAGCAGTGACTGTAATCAAAGCCCCCTGATCCATTCCGGTGTTGGCTAGGATCGAGGGGTTGACCGCTAGGATGTAAGCCATGGCGGCAAACGTGGTCAGTCCGGCCTGAAGTTCACGCGAGATGGTGGTGCCGTTTTCGGAGAGCTTAAAAAGTCGATTTAACATGGATCGGGGATTAGCAGTGACGCGGGCTAAAGTCGGAATTCTGAGAGGCCGAAGGAGGAGCGCAAATTAAGAAAATCGCCCCACTGATTTAGTAGAGGGAAGTCTTTCAGTTTCTTTAGCGATCTGTTCGAAGATCTCCTTGATGGCCGAAGACTTCGAATGGGGGAAAATGATTTGAAGTCCCAGCGAAAGGCCGCCGGGTAAAAAGACCGGCAACGATAACGTGGGAAGTCCCGCTACGCTGACATGGGTATTCAGTTGCAATAGATCATCCCGGATTTTGGCGCGGCCGTCGTGATGTAGGGGGGCGGGCTCGACGGAGCTAGGTGTCACCAGAAAATCGTATTCAGCGAAATATTGCTCAAATCCGGCGCGAATCTTCAGGGCGTGGAGCGAAGCGATATCGATATCCCGGGCAGTCCAGCGCCGTCCGCGATCGATACGCTCCCAGACCTCTTTCCCGTAGTTATCACGATGCGAATCGAGACGCGCTTGATGAATAGCAAATGCGTCGGTGCTTTGCAGGATTCCATAAGTTCTACCCACACCCCGGCAGACCCTGGCGAGAGGCGTTTCAGCGCCGAGTTCCTCGCGGGTGAACAGCTGCGCCGCACGATTGAGTAGGGATACCGCCTCGGCGTCTGTTTCCACGTGCAAAGATGCTGCGGGAAGATAACCACCACGAGGTCGCTGGAGCGGGGTCGGAAGTTCTCCGGAGAGTGACTCCAATAGGAGTAGCGTGTCGGCCGCGGAGTGGGCGATCCAGCCCGCGGTATCAAATTTTGGGGCGAGTGGGGATGCGTCTAAAATCCACGGGTGACCGGGTTGTCCTCTCCAGCTGAACACTCCGCAATATGAAGCAGGCACGCGCAGCGACCCGGCCGTGTCGGTGCCCAGCGCGAAGGGGACGGCACCCGAAGCGACTGCCGCCGCACTGCCACTACTGGATCCGCCGCTGGTGCGATCGGTGAATTTGGGATGCTGCACATTACCGAAGTGGGGGTTTTCGCCCGTGAGGCCGTAGGCGAATTCGTGCAGATGCGTTTTGCCTACCGGAAGGGCGCCCAACGACTTCAAAGCAGCTACGAGAGCACCGTCTTTTGATCGGATCGGCGTCGGCATTATGCTGCCGGAACGGGTGGGTGTGTTTTTGAGGTGAAATAGGTCTTTGCAGGCGAAGGGCACGCCCTGAAGCACCCCTGGGGGCGGAGAGCTGTTCCACGCGTCACCGTCTTCTCGCCACGCCCAAATGGCGCCACGCTGATCGGGAGAGATTGCCTGCAGGCCATGCTCAAACTCGGTGGCCGCCGCGATTGGGTCCCGACGAAATAACTCGGCCCATTGCCTGATGCTGCGTCTATCCATCGATTGTTCCCGGCGAGTTGATTTGCATGAGGGCATCACAAACTGCTTGGCGCGGATTGCGAGAACTTGCCATCATGGCTGATGGATCCTGAAGCAAAAATCGTTGAACTTGGCCTCGAACTCCCGGTCGCTCCTCCCGCGGCGGGCAACTATTTGCCTTATGTGCAAGTGGGCAACGTGCTGCATCTTTCCGGCACCATTTCGATGCGAGACGGGGAAATGACTCACGTCGGCCAAGTGGGAGCAGCTCAAACGGTGGAGAGTGGTTATGAATCAGCTCGGATTTGTGCGTTGAATGCGCTCGCGAATATCAAGGCGGCGGTGGGTTCGTTGAGTAAAATTCGCCGGATCATTTTTGTGGGCGGTTACGTCAACGGAGTGAGTGGTTTTGCGGATAGTCCTGCGGTGATCAATGGGGCGAGTGATCTGTTTGTGGGAGTCCTCGGGGAAGCCGGCCGCCACGCTCGGGCGGCGGTGGCGGTGGCGGGTTTGCCTAAAAATTCCACGGTTGAGATTCAGGTTATTGCCGAAGTGGAGACATGAAAAAGAGCGCTCGAAGGAGCGCTCTTTGGACTAAAGGAGTGGGTTCGATTTAGATCATCGGACGGTGCGGTTCGGTATGCGCATCGTAGTCGATATCGGGTAGCCCGAATCCGAACATTTTGAGGAACTCTTCGCGGTATCCAGCGATATCCGTGAGCTCGGCCAGGTTTTCGGTGGTGACTTGAGGCCAGATTTCGGCGCCCTGGGCTTGCACGTCTGCCTGCATTTCCAAGTCATCGATGCGAATACGGCCGGCTCCGTCCAACCGTAAATCTGCGCCATGGTAAAGGCGTTCGGCGAACAAGCGTTGCATTTGCTCGATACAACCCTCGTGTGTGCCCCTGGCCTTCATGATTTTGTAGAGGATTGAAATATAAAGTGGAACGACTGGAATCGCTGAGCTGGCTTGGGAAACGAGTGCCTTGTTCACGGAGATGAGCGCGCGTCCATCTCCCTTGCCTTTGAGCTTGGAGTCGATGCGGGCGCACGACTCTTCGAGATGGTTTTTGGCGAGGCCGATTGTGCCGTTTTTATAGATGTCCCATGTGAGTTCGGGTCCGA
>JABIRI010000023.1 GCA_018667915.1 Opitutaceae bacterium
ACCGTAGGCCACTCCTCATAGCCGATCGGCATCGGCAAAAGCACGGGCGTCTCGTTCGTCGCTTGCGCCTCCCAATCCAGGTAAGTTTCGATGAGCTCGGCGTGGAATTCGGGCTGCGCTTTCGCCAGATTATGCTTCTGGCCAGGATCCTCCCAAAGATCGTGCAACATCGATTCGGTCGCCCGGTAGCGGCTTGTCCGGATCGACCAACTCTCCGGCTTGCGCCAAACAAACAAGTTCCGCTCCGGCATCTCGAAATCATCCTGTCCGTAGAGAAGCGGCGTCACGTCCATCCCGTCCAACGGCAGCGTCTTGCCTTCCAGGTTCTCTATCCCCGCGATTCGGGAAAGCGTCGGCAGCAAATCGATATGGGCCACATTCGGCTTTACCACCATGCCTGCCTGGATTCGCTCCGGCCAACGGACGAAAAGTGGCACCCTCACGCCGCCTTCGTGGACCGTGGCTTTCCGCCCCAGCATGCCGCCATTGAAGCGAGCGCTATTCGGGCCGTTGTCGGTCAGGAAGATGAATACCGTGTCGTCCAAAATTTCTAACTCTTCCAGCTTAGCGAGTAAACGCCCCATATTGTCGTCCACATTTTCGACCAGAGCATACATCGCTCGGTTGAAGGGATCTTCGACGTCCGTCCGATCTGCCCACTGCCTCCATTTGTCCACGGGCACACTCGCCGGCGTGTGCGGCGTGTTGTAAGGAACATAACAGAAGAAAGGGCGTTCGTCCGCCTCGTGCTCGCGTTCGATAAACTCAATCGCGTAGTCGGTAATGATATCGGCGATAAATCCATGCGCCTGAAAAGAGGTGCCGTTTCGCTCCAGGATCGGATCGAAATAGTCGTTCCAATGCCCGCCGCAGAATCCCACGAATTCGTCAAAGCCCTGCGCGTTGGGGTGGTAAGGCCAGTTGCCGCCGTTGTGCCACTTGCCAAAACATCCCGTGGCATATCCGGCATCTCGCAAAAGCTCGGCGATGGTCACTTCCTCGCCCCGCATAAATTCATAGCCGCGCGTTACACCCGTCACTCCGGTGCGAGTCGGGAAGCGACCGGACAATAGTGCGGCTCGCGTAGGAGCGCACGACGGTTGCACGAAAAACCTATCGAACTGCGCTCCCTCATTCGCGATACGGTCCATGTTTGGGGTTTTGATCCACGGGTTCCCGTGGAGTGATAAGTCCCCATAACCCTGATCGTCCGTCATCACCATTACGATGTTGGGACCCGCGGCAAACACCCCTGCCGTCAGGCGCAAATAGCAGAGAAAGTATTTATATAGAGTGAAAGGCATTCGTCAGTTTTCAGTTAAATTGATTCAACATTCCCTTTAGCTGGGCCTTCATCTCGGTGAGCCGGGTCTTCTGTTCCGGGTGATTCACCAGATTCTTCAACTCGTTCGGGTCGGCCTCCAGATCATACAACTCATCATAACCAAAAGGATCACCCTGGGTGTCGGCTATGAGGTAGTGAATATATTTCCATCGATCCGTGCGGACCGCCTTCCAGGTCGGGGTTTTGGCCGCGACTTTTTCGTGATAGTATTCGGCCAGAAACGCCTTCCGCCAGTTCGCGTTAGTATCCTGCAACAGGGGAACGAGGGATTCACCGTGCATCGGGATGACCGATTCCACTCCAGCGAGATCCAATAATGTGGGTGCCACATCGATGTTTAATATCAGTTCATCACGATTACTTCCCGGCGCGATCAGCTTGGGATATCGGATGAAAAACGGAACTCTCAATGCTTCATCATAGGGCATGCGCTTGCCGTTGAAACTTCCGTGTTCGCCCATGAAAAAGCCATTATCGCTGGTGTAGATGAAGATCGTATTATCAAGTTCGCCCGTGCTCTCAAGAGCGGCTAAAAGCTGCCCGACGCCTTCATCGACCGCGGCCAGACAGCGAAGTTGGTCACGCACGATAGACTGAGGATCGTATCCGCGTCCGCGTCTGGGTTCAGCGGGTTCGGGGCCGATGCCTTCCATTTTCGGGCGATCGAGCCTGGGGCGCTTTCGCGACAATACCGGCTTGCCGGCCAGATCCGCCTCATTGGGTGGCGGCACTTGGAATTCATAGTCGGAATAGAGCTCCTCGTGTCGCGGAGAGGGAAGAAAGGGATTATGAACGGCTTTGTGTCCTAGGTATAAGCAAAACGGCTTGTCGTGAGGTTGATTAACAAACTCAAGCGCACGACGGTTTAGGTAGTCAGTCATGTTGCCGCGCAACTGTCGCCGGGTGCCGTTGTCGTTGATGACACCATCAATATAGATGCCCTGGCCTTTGAAGCTGATCCAACTGTCAAATCCCGGTCGTCGCGAGTCGTCCAACCCCATGTGCCACTTGCCGATGTAGGCGGTCTCATATCCCTGCTCGCGAAGCTGTCGCGGAAAGGTCATCAGAGTGTGGCTGATGACGTCGATGCCCAACTTGTCGTTGTTGAAGACCCGATGCGTGTGCGGATAAAGTCCCGTTAGAAAACTGGCCCGACTCGGCGAACACAGCGGGGTTGCCACAAAGAAATTATCGAAGGATGCGCCTTCTTGGGCGATGCGATCGATGTGAGGCGTTTTCAATACCGGATGTCCGGTATAACTGAGCTGATCCCAACGCTGGTCGTCGGTAATAATGAACACGATGTTGGGTCGGGAGTCGTCTGCCGCGAATAGGGCAGCACTCCCCGTCAGGCCGATCAGGGGTAAAAGGCGGCGACACGTTGAGAACATGGGCTTGATCATATCACAGATTCCGGAAACCGTGCGACACTCTCTATGCTAAATGCGACAATTGTAAGACCCAACACGCTGCACCGTAAGCGTTCTGCCGGGGAACTGCGTAAACTCACGAGGGAACGAGATGCCTGGCTCGCGCAAATCCCTTCTTGGGGGCTCTTTCACCGGATATTTGATGAAATTCCCGGTTACTACTTTTTCGCGAAAGATCGCCAGGGCCGCACCATGGTCACCAGCAAATCCATCCTGGATCGCTACCAAATGAAGCACGTGGAGGAGATGCTCGGCTTTACTGATTACGACATAAATCCGCAGTCCATGGCGGAAGGTTATGCCCAAGATGACGAACGTCTGCTCAGCGGCGAAATGGATCGTATTCAGCATCTGGAACTTTGGTTTAACCGTCAGGGCATGCCCGATTGGTATATTGTCACCAAGCTCCCGGTGGTGGATCGCAAGATGCGTCCGATTGGCGTGATGGGGGTTCTCCGGCCAGCCGCCGAACACGATGAAAAATTGCCGATTTTGGAAAATGTGGCCCAAGCCGTCATGATCATCCGGAAGGATTTTTCGCGGAATATTTCCATGTTGGATCTGGCGGACTCGTGCGGGCAATCGCTGCGAAGCTTGCAGCGCCGATTTAAGGAAGCGTTTGGGATCAGCCCTCAGGAATTCCTCATTAAGACGCGGGTCTCCGAAGCGATGAAACTCCTACTCGAAACCAGTTTGACCGCCGCGCAGATTGCGGGCCGATGTGGATTTGTGGATGCGAGTAATTTGTCCGATCATTTCAGGAAGAGGAGTGGGCTCACGCCCACGGAATACCGATCGCGGCGACTGCAACAGACGCGGTAGCCCTGCGGTGTCGATGGTCTTGGTGAACGCGTTACCCCGTTCCCGTTTCCAGCGGACCGTCGCGCCGGAGAATTTTAAAACAACGATGGAGCCCCATCACTTCGCGGGTGAAAATTCCCTAAAGCTTTTCCGGTTTACTGCGCTGGGGCATACTGGGTGCGGGGAGTGAGGGCAGGGTTTTTGCCAGCCGTTTGATAATGGCGGTGCTACCGGGTTGGTCGGCGATGTTGTGGAATTCACGTGGATCGTTGAAATGATCAAACAAGGCCTCTGCCTTGTCCGACTTGAGATAGCGATAACGTCCATCGCGCACCGCATGGTAATGCTCATTGTCGGAGGTCAGGATAGCCCGGTTGAGATCTGTCTCCGCTTTGATAATCGGGAGAAGATTTTGACCGTCGTTGTCGGCGTTGGCGGGGAGTCCGGCCAGCGCGAGCAGCGTGGGGTAAACATCCAACAAGCTCACCGCCGTATCGACCTCTTGCTTGTTCGCGCCGGGCTTCAAGATGAGTAAAGGCACGCGGGTGGATTCCTCCCAGAGGGTGAACTTTGAAAAATGGTCCTTCTCGCCCAAGTGCCAGCCGTGGTCTGACCAGATTACGACAATCGTGTTTTCCGCCAGCGGTGAAGCTTCCAAGCCTCGCAGGAGCCGACCCAACTCAAAATCAGCGTAGGTGACACATGCCGCATAGCCACGACTGGGCCCCGGTTTGCCGACGTAGTCCTTATGTCGATCCCATCGATTGGCGAGTGACTCGGGGATGTTCTTCTTCCATCCGACTGGATTCGTTGCCGGGGTGATTTTGACGTCCTCATAGTGATCGTAAAATTCATCCGGAACAAACCAAGGCATATGCGGGCGATAGATCCCGACGGCGAGAAAGAGCGGTTTATCCTGCGGAGTCTCGAGCTGATCGATGGCCCAATTTACGACCTTATGGTCGCCCATATCCTCGAGCGGTTTACCGGTTCCGCCCCAATTGAAATTTCCCTCACCGCGGTCGGGCTTGATGTCTGGCATACTCGGAACCGGCAGTTGCTCCTCGAAGGACGGAAAAAAGTCTTCCCAACCCCGGGGAGATAAAAGTCCCTTGCGATTGAAATCATTCCCCTGATTGGCGTGATAGATCTTCCCTCCTCCCAGCGTCGTGTAGCCATGTTGTTGAAAATACTCTGGGAGCAGCAGGATGTCATCGAATCGTTCATTAGCCAGCCAGTCATGCCCGTTGGCGTAGACGCCGGTCGACGCGGGATGGAGCCCTGACATGATGGATGTGCGAGACGGATTGCATGACGGGGCATTGCAATGGGCGTTGGTGAACAGAATACCCCGATCTGCCAACGCGTCGAAGTTCGGGGTATCCACCTCGAACGGCGCACCGTCCAACTGGGTGGGACCCCAGTCGTTAAAATCATCAATGGCGACGAAGAGGATGTTCGGCGCGTCTTTTCCGGGTCCTCCCGCAGCCAGGTGAGATGGCCCGCCAGCGCTCAAAACCAACAGAGAGCCGAGTGCCGAACGGATGTGTTTTACCTTCATGATATTTTGAAATCAGCCGGGGGGAGAAATGTGAACTGGGGGAATGGCTGCCATCCAATTGATGAACCGTCGCTGATTGTAGCATAGATCTGCAGGAACAAGCGACAGTCTCTATGCCAAAAGCGACGATGGTGTAGCGGCGATTGAGCCTACGGGCCAACCCATACGCGCTGAATACCAGCGTCCAACCGGGATAGGAATACACATTGAGACAGGTCATCGTCCGCGATGCTGAGCCCAGTCAACACAAGGGCAGGTTGATTCCACGAATGGGGGAGAAGCCATTTTCGTTGGTCGCCTCATCCCCAAAACCGGACTCTCTTAGAACGTCTGGATTATTGCTAGGCTTGCCCGAATAGGCCGAATAATTCATGGCTTTGGGGATGAGCACCCTCATCGAAATTGAAACTGCGATTGAGAAGCTGTCTCCCGAGGAACAGAGTGAGATTGCGGGCTGGCTCAACTCGCGACTGATCGCCGAGACTCCGGCGATGCTAGCAGCACTGGATGAAGGCATCCGTTCGCTCGAGAATGAACCGACGGTGCCTCTTGAGCATGTGCGCGAGAAAATTGACACATGGGTTACAAGGTAATCCTCACTGCGCAGGCCGATCGCGATCTGGAGAAAATTGTTCACTTCCTAGCCGGTAAAAACCCATCTGCAGCGCGGCGTTTGGGTCATGCTCTGCTCGATATGCACTTACTTTGGCGCAGTTGCCGAGGCGCGGTGTGTTCGTTGCAGGTCGAGCCGAATATCGTCGCATCCTGTATAAGCCGTGGTTCCTGATTTATTTTCGCATCAACGAGTCATTCCAGCTTATCGAAGTGGTGCGTATCTGGGATGCCCGGCAAGATCCCACCACTCTCATGCTAGATTGAAACTTCCGTTGGGGGTGGAATTGCGAATACAGAGGGTCTCTTACGCTTGCCCACCTGCTATGGTAAAATCAGGAAACGATTCGATCAGTCCTCGATAATCGTGACGCTTCGGAGTGGCCTTCAGCATGACTCGATGGGGCATCCCAATATTGAGTCTCGGTGTTCTCCTCTCTAGGACGTGGAGTGGTCAGCAGTTCTCTGCGCTGTGCCAGAGGCGGATAAAATTTCGGATTTAACATCCGACCTGAGGTAACCGAAGGACGAGTTCCGAGCACGGAATGCGACATCGAGCGCAAGACCACTTGATGTGCTCGTGGACGATGAAGCCGGACAATCGGGAGGCGAAACTGGCTACGTCGGACTATGACTCTAATGAATAGTTGAGGTAGTAGCGGGTGTGCTTGAGTTGGCCTGTTTTCGTTACGGCATTTTTCCGGAGGAGATCCGAAAGGTCGCGGGTGGCGGTGGCGCGTGAGGTCTTGGTGATGGCGAGGTAGTTTTCGGCGCTCATGCCTCCGATGAAGCCATTCGGCCCAGCCTCGAAAAGTCTCCGAATTGCTTTCGTCTGCCT
>JABIRI010000217.1 GCA_018667915.1 Opitutaceae bacterium
CACTCATCCTTTTCCTCCTCAACTCACCCAAACTTGTGAGCAAAGACACACCTCCCGCCACCGCCGAAATCAACGCCTCCCTTTCCCCGGAGGAGAAAATCGAACTGTATCGCCAAATGATGCGTATCCGTCGCTTCGAAGAGCGAAGCCTGCGCGCCTACCAAGGCAAAAAGATCGGGGGCTTCCTCCATCTTTATATTGGACAGGAGGCCGTCGCAGTCGGTTGTTGCTCTCTCATGGGTGAGCACGACCACGTCATCACCGCGTATCGCGACCACGGTCACGCCATCGCCGTGGGCATGGACACGAAACCCCTCATGGCCGAGCTCTACGGCAAATCCACCGGTTGCTCCAAGGGCAAGGGCGGTTCGATGCACTATTTCGACCCTTCCAACAACTATTGGGGCGGTCACGGCATCGTCGGCGGTCAGATCCCTCTCGGGGTCGGCCTCGCCTACGGGGTTAAATACCAAGGCAACAAGGGCGCTTCGATGGCGTTCATGGGTGACGGAGCGGTCAATCAAGGTGCCGTCCACGAGGCCATGAACCTCGCTGCCCTGTGGGATCTACCCTGCATTTTTGTAATCGAGAACAACCGTTACTCGATGGGCACGTCCCAGCTCCGCTCATCCGCCGGTCCCGGACTCGCCGAGCGCGCCGCCGGTTACGGTATGAATTGGACGAAGTGTTTCGGCCACGATGTCTACGAAGTGCGCGACACCATGAATCAGGTGCTCACCCTCGCTCGCGAAGAGAACAAACCTTCCGTCGTCGAGATTGATACCTATCGTTACCGCGGCCACTCCGTCGCCGATCCAGATAAGACTTACCGGACCCGTGAAGAGATCGACGAATACCGCAAGAACAAGGACCCGTTGGTGGTATTCCAACGTATCCTGGCCGACGAAGGCGTGCTGTCCGAGGATCTCCAAAAAGAGATCGATCAAGCCGCCCGCAAAGAAGCCGACACCGCCGCCGACTTCGCCGAGGCGAGTCCCTACCCGACTCCGGACGACATTCAAGACGACGTCTATTGGGAGGCCGATAATCCCGACCAACGGAAGTCCCAAGGCCGTCTCTTCTTCAGCTAAGACTGCCCCACCTGATCAAACCCATTTAGCAAATCTCTTTTCCAGATGTCTGAACTCACTTACCGCGAAGCCGTCCGAGCCGCCCTCTCCGAGGAAATCGAACGCGACAAAAATGTCGTGCTCATGGGCGAAGAGGTCGCCCAATTCAACGGCGCCTATAAAGTTTCCGAAGGTCTGCTCGAAAAATTCGGGCCCGACCGCATCGTCGACACCCCGATCACCGAAGCCGGTTTCATCGGCTGCGGCATCGGCGCCTCCATGCTCGGCGTCCGCCCCGTCATGGAACTCATGTTCTGGTCGTTCTACTCCGTGGCCTTTGACCAGATCCTCAACAACGCGGCCAATGTCCGCTACATGTCGGGCGGTCTCATCAACTGCCCGATCGTCATCCGTGGCCCCGCCAACGGTGGCACCAATGTCGGAGCTACCCACTCCCACACGCCTGAGAACGTGCTCGCCAATCACCCCGGCGTGAAAGTGGTCGTTCCCGCCACCGCCGCCGACGCCAAGGGTCTGCTCAAGAGCGCCATCCGCGACAACGATCCGGTAATGTATCTCGAGAACACCATTCTTTACGGCGAAAAGGGCGAGGTTCCCGATGACGAAGATTTCCTCATCCCGCTCGGTTCCGCCGACGTGAAACGCGAAGGCACTGATCTCACCATCGTGACTTACGGTCGCTGCGTATTGCACTCTCTCGCCGCCGCCGAACAGATTGCCAAAGAAGACGGCAAATCAATCGAGGTTGTGGATCTTCGCTCCATCCGTCCGCTCGATATCGATACGGTACTCGCTTCCGTGACCAAGACTCACCGGGTTTTGATTGTCGAAGAGCAGAAGCCTTTCGCTTCGGTCGGAACGCAACTCACATTCATGATCCAGGAAGAGGCCTTCGACGAACTCGACGCGCCGATCACCCGGGTCACCACCATCGATGCGCCGGCTATTTACAGTCCCCCCGTCGAGACCGAACAACTTCCCAACGTCGGCCGCGTCGTCACCGCCGCCCGCGCCGCGCTCAAGGCTTGAGGCTAAATTCGCCTCTTATATTTAACTTCAAACTTCTTACTTAGAAACATGGCTGATATTATCGAAATGCCTAAACTCAGCGACACCATGACGGTGGGCACGCTGATCAAATGGTTGAAAAAAGAAGGCGATGCCGTCACCTCCGGTGATATGCTCGCCGAAGTCGAAACCGATAAGGCGACCATGGAACTGGAGTGCTTCTTCGAAGGCACCTTGGTAAAAATCTTCGTCGAAGAAGGAGCCGAGGTCGAACTCGGTGCCGCTCTTTGCGCCGTCGGTGAACCCGGCGAAAAAGTCGAAGCTCCCGC
>JABIRI010000022.1 GCA_018667915.1 Opitutaceae bacterium
CTTACGAATACACGCCACGGTTCGCCAAGGAGGATCCTGACTTCGATAAGAACAACCCCATGCAACCCATCGCATGGACCAAGCCCTATCAAATTCCCGGCGGCAAAAAAGGTAAGGTCTTCGCCAGCACCCTCGGCGCTTCGGTCGATCTGAGCAACGCATCTACGCGCCGCCTTCTGGTGCAAGGCGCGTATTGGTTACTCGACATGGAAATTCCGGAGGCGGGAGTGAACGCTGGGCTCGTCGGCTCCTATCAACCCAATATGTTTGGCTTTCACAAACAAGCGGATGAGCCGGATTATTGGCCCAAGAAAGGTCTCCGCATCGAGTCGGCCTTCGTCCCCAAGCTCCAGCAACCCACCAAAGGCGAAAGCATCGTGCTCATCGGCAACGGTCTGGCTGAGCGCATGGTGTATTTCCCGCACTTCGAGACCTCGGTGCAGCATCGCTTCCCCCAGGCCGAAGCCATTGTGCGAAATCTGGGTTTTCCGGGGGACACGCCGGGTTTTCGCCCGCGCGCCGGACGCCATGATCAATGGGCGTTCCCCGGCGCAGAAAAATTCCACCCCGATCTGCAAACTCACCTTGGCATCGGCCACTATGAATCACCCGATGAATGGCTGAACCGGCTCCAACCCGACAAGCTGCTCGCCTTCTTCGGTTACAACGAATCCTTCAACGGCAAAGCCGGACTGGCGCGTTTCGAGGCAGAGCTCGACGCCTTCGTCCAGCATACCCTCGCGCAGTCCTACAACGGTCGTGGCGCTTCCGAACTCTATCTCGTTTCGCCCACCGCATTCGAAGACCTATCGACCGATCACGACCTTCCCAATGGCGAAATGGAGAACAAAAACCTTCAACGTTACTCCGCCGCCATCAAACGCGTCGCCGAATTCCACGGCGTAAATTACATCGACATGTTTTGGTCGAGTAAGAAGCGGATGGAGCAGGAATCCGATCCTCAAACCATCAACGGTTTTGCGCTTACAACCGATGCTTACAAATGGTTCGGCCAGCGTTTATCCCGTCAAATCTACCCCGCCAAGAACGACCGACCTGTCGCCCAATACGACGCAGTCTACCGTGCGGTCGATGAGAAGAATTGGTTCTGGCGAAACGATTACGCCATCTTGAACGGCGTTCACGTCTACGGCCGTCGCTACGCACCGTTTGGTAACGCGAATTATCCGGAGGAAATCGAGAAAAACCGCCAGATGACGCAACTGCGTGACGCCGCGATTCACCGCGTCGCCCAAGGTGAGATCGAAGACGTCCGTGTCGACGACAGCACCACCCGCAGCCTCACCGATATTGAGACCAACTTCGATCGGCCGATCGAATTTCTCGCCGTCGACAAGGCGCTCGAATCTTTCGATCTCCCCGATGGCTTCGAGATCGATCTCTTCGCCTCCGAAAGCGAGTTCCCCGAACTGCGTAATCCGGTGCAGATGTCGTGGGATAATCAGGGCCGCCTCTGGGTCGCTGTCATTCCTTCCTACCCGCACTACCGTCCGGGTGACGAGAAGCCCAATGACAAACTCCTCATCTTCGAAGACACCGACGGTGATGGCCGGGCCGATCGTCAAAAAACCTTCGCCGATGGACTGCACATGCCCATCGGTTTCGAACTCGCACCCGAAGGCGTCTACCTCGCCCAGCAACCCAATCTCGTCTTATTGGTAGACGACAACGGTGACGACCGTGCTGACCGCACCGAGATCCTCGTGCACGGTTTTGACCCCCACGATACCCACCACTCGATCTCGGCATTTTCCGCCGATCCTTCCGGCGCAATTTACATGAATGAAGGTCGCTTCCTCCACTCGCAGGTGGAGACACCCTACGGCCCCGAACGCGCCTCCGACGGCGGCGTTTGGCGCTGGGATCCCACCAGCTGGCGCCTCGAACGCTTCATGCAGACGGACGTCTCCAACCCCTGGGGCATCGCTTTCGACGAATGGGGCCAGATGTTCCTCTCCGACGCATCAGGTGGTTCAAATTGGTGGTCCGTGCCGCTCTCCGCCAAAATTCCTCACGGACAAGAAATCCGCAAAGTCGCCCAGTTTACTACCCAACGGGTGCGTCCCACTTCCGGCACGGCCTTTATCCATTCCCGCCACTTTCCGGATCACGTCCAAGGAGATTTCTTGATCAACAATACCATCGGTTTTCTCGGCACCAAACAACACACCATGGTTGACGATGGCGCCGGATTCACGGGTTCGCATCGTCAAGATCTGATCGTCTCCGATGATCCCAACTTCCGCCCCGTCGATATGGAGTTTGGACCTGACGGCGCACTCTACATCGTCGACTGGCACAACCCGCTGATCGGACACATGCAGCACTCCGCGCGCGATCCGAATCGCGATCATGATCACGGCCGTATCTATCGTGTGACCTACCCGGATCGTCCACTCGTGACTCCGGTCAAGATTGCCGGTGAGTCCGTTGAGACGCTGCTCGATCTGCTCAAGACTCCCGAGCTTCACACCCGTTACCGCGTGCGTCGCGAACTCCGCGGACACGATGCCGCCGTCGTCCTCCCAGCCGTTAAGGCATGGGTCGCATCGCTCGATAAAAATGATCCCGACTACGACCGCCATCGCGCCGAGGCACTCTGGACCACCTGGGGCCAAAACCAAGTCGACGCCGATCTGCTCGAAGCCTGCCTCAACGCCAAGACCCCAGAGCTCCGTGCCGCGGCGGTCTACGTGCTGCGCTACGCCCATCGCCAAATCGAAAACTCCAACGCCCTCTTCCTCCAGGCCGCCAAGGACTCCAACGCTCGCGTGCGTCTCTCCGCTCTCGTGGCCGCATCTTGGTTGGACAATAAGGCTGGGGCAAAAATCGCCCTGACCGCACTCCAGATTCCCAACGACCACTGGGCCGGATTTGTCAGTCAAGATGTCTGGAATACGCTGGAAGACGACATCACTGCCCTCGCGAAAACGGGCGCACTCGATGCCGCAGCTACCGCGTTTATCGCCAAAGTTCGCAGCGAAGAAATCGATCTCGCCGAAGCCTCACGTCCCGTGGCAAAAGACTCCGCTATCCCCATCACCAACATGTCGGCTCCCGTTCAGGCAGCCTTCAAACGGGGTCAGGAAATCTACCAGCGCGATGGATACTGCGCGACCTGCCATGGTGAAGACGGCAAAGGCGCCATCGCGGGTGTTTACCCGCCCCTCGTCGAATCCGAATGGATCGATGGAGACGACGACCTATTGATCAAAATCATCCTCAAAGGAGTCTGGGGCACGATCCGCGTAAACGGCGTAGAGTATGATCCCAAGAAGGGCGTGCCACCGATGACCCCATTCGAAGGCATGCTCAACGACCAGGAAATCGCGGACGTCGCGACCTACACGCGCGTCGCCTTCCGCGGCAACAAAGTCGTCACCGAACTCTCCACTCCCGAAAACGTCGCCGAACTGCGCGCCGCCACCAAGGATCAAAAAACGTTCTACACGCCGGAACAGCTGCTCGAGCAGCACCCGGACGTTGCCGCGAGAGCGGCAACGAAGTAACAAGTTCCAAATAACAAGTATCAAGATACTGGACGAAACCGACCCGCCGGGGTCATGTCGTTAAAAAGTTCAATGTAGTCCTGCAAAGCGGGACGTAATTAACTTTTTCCAACGTGACCCCCTGCCCCAAATGCCAGCTAAAGCATGGCGCTACTTCAGCTCCGCTCTCTCAAAGCCATCTTTTTAAAATTCCTGAGGGTGGTGGAGCCTCATTTGAACCGCGTAGTGCCGTTCTTTAGACGGCACTTGCAGCTGGCCTCTCCTCGATAACGCCCGGTATAGCCTGTAGCTAATTGAACCCCGTTCCGGTATTGGGAAGATGTTTGGATATTTTCCGGCCAAACCAGGTATCCAAATTGAATCGCCGGTCAGTATTCGGTCACCACGCTCTGACCATCCTCAGACGATCCATGCCCCCACTCCATCCTCCTCGTTCTCTCCTCCGCCCGCTAGGATTTTTCTCCCTGTTGTTGCTGCTTTCCCCGGGCCTACTCGCCGAAACGCACCGACCCAATGTGGTGATCATTTACGGTGACGATGTCGGGTTCGCCGATGTCGGCGTGAACGGCTCTACGCTCATTCCCACTCCCAACATTGATCGCCTCGCCGCCGGGGGCATCAATTTTACCGACGGCCACTGCACCGCTTCAACTTGCACGCCCTCGCGCTTTTCGTTACTCACCGGCATTCACGCATTTCGCTACAACGCCGCGATTCTGAAACCCGATGCGCCGCTCATTATCCCAACGGAAAAATTTACTCTGGCCGACCTTTTCAAACGCGGCGGTTACCGCACGAATATCATTGGAAAATGGCATTTGGGATTGGGCACCAAAGGGATCCCCACCAACTGGAATGGTGACGTCAAACCCGGCCCACTCGAGCTGGGTTTCGACTACTCCTTCCTGGTCCCATCCACCAATGACCGCGTGCCTACGGTTTACCTGCGCAACCATCGCGTCGTGAATTTGGACCCTTCCGATCCTCTCCATGTCGGCCTCAAACTCGCTGATGTCCGCAAGTTTCCTCATAGCACCCAATTTCCCGACGGCAAAACGAACCGCGAAGCCATGACCTACTACGAGAGTTCCAATGGCCACGACAACAGTGTGATCAACGGCATTGGTCGCATCGGGTATCAAGCGGGAGGCAAGTCAGCGCTCTGGGACGACGAAACCATTTCCGATACCCTCGTCGCTGAGACGGAAAACTACATCGCCGCCAACAAGGACCACCCCTTCTTCCTCTTCTTTTCGTCACCCGATATTCACGTTCCACGCGCCCCCCACCCACGCTTTCAAGGGGCAACCACCCTGGGTCATCGCGGCGATGCCATGGTGCAGTTTGACTGGGCAGTGGGAGCCATCATGGCCTCGCTCGAGAAACACGGCATCGCAGGAAATACCCTGGTCATTTTCTCCAGCGACAACGGCCCCACGTTCGATGACGGCTATCACGACGGCACGACCGTGCCGACGTCTTCCCGCGAAGTTGATCGCGGTCACGACCCCTCCGGCATTTGGCGGGGGGGCAAGGGGCAGATCTGGGAGTCCGGCACGCGCGTCCCCTTTATCGTCAGCTGGCCCAATCGCATTAAACCCCGCTCTTCTGATGCCACCGTAAGTCAGGTGGATCTCCTCGCATCCTTCGCGGATCTGCTCGACCATGAACTCACTGACACCGATGCACCTGACAGTCGCAACATTCTCGATACGTTGCTCGGCGAAAGCGACGAGGGCGTGAATCACCTCATCGAAGAGAGTCGCGGATTGGCGTTACGCGTGGGCGACTGGAAATATATCCGTCCGGGAATCATGGTAAAAAACTCCACCGATGGTAAACGAACCATCCGCCTTCCCGAGTCACTCTACCATCTCGCCGAAGACGTGATGGAACAAAACAATCTCGCCAAGCAATATCCGGAGAAGACTCAACACATGGCTGCGCTTCTGACTGAATTGAAAAACGGTCCCGGCCTGCGCCACAGCCTAAGGTAGGGTTGGACCGCCGGCCAAACGTAGTGCCGTCCTTCAGGCGGCACTCACAACTGTCCCTCCGCCCTAACGCCGGCTAAAGCACGGCGCTACTAAACCCTACTATGGGTTCGTGTCTTTTCGTGTTTTCCGTGGGTAAACTTCATCCAACTTTCCCACCCCGCCACTCTGCGACAACCCGCGTAATCTACAGTCAATAAAAACCCTACCTCGATTCCCCTTCCTGCGGCACGTCGGCTAGTAATAAAAATTGCCCCGCGATATCGATAATCGCGCGATGCCGCAACAGGGTGTCTTGTCCGATCACACCATCCACCGCCACACCGGTCTCTCCCTCGATTGCGGACACTACAGCGCTTAAATCAAACGCACCAATGGTGACTTGAGGAATCGTCACCTCTTCCAGCCGAAACTCGCGCAGTCGGTAGATGCGGATACTGATCGCTCCGCCGACGCCACCACTCGCACTTTCCTGTTCCAACCGATCGCTCGGCTTCATGTCGAAGTGAGCAAGCCGCGCACCGTTCACCACGCTCAATCGCGCTCCCGAATCGATGATGAACCGCCCTTCCACGCCATTGATTTCGGCCCCAACGGTCTCATGTCCCGTCGACAGTTTCTCCAACGGCAACGTCATAAATCCGTCTCCCAATAAACTCTGCCGCCAGGCTGCTGAAGCGTCCGTCGCCTCTGGTTCTTTTCCTGATGTTTTTCTCAGGTATAAATGATCGGCGGAGACTTCCAAAATACCCGCATGCGCGGTCAACACGTCTTGCCCTATAATTCCATGTAAATTAACGCCGGCGAGTGAGCTCAATCCCGGCAACACCGCCCCGAGATCGACCGCCGCAACCTCGGACAATTCCAGCGCGTGTTCCTCAATCGAAAAAGATTCGACCGGATAAAATTTAAACTGCGCCGCGCCGCCTGCTCCCGCACTCGTTTTAACTCCCTGCGCTGAATCCGCCTCAATGCCGAATCGATTCAACGCGCTCGGATCCAAGACCGTGCCTCCCGCCCCTGTGTCCAAGATAAAATAACCGACCTTCCCGTTGAGCGAGGCCTTCAGCCAATGATGCCCCGTCGGGATACGGTGTAACTCGATCGCAAAATACTCCTCGTCCGGCAACCGCGTCTCCAATCGCGAAGACGCCGCGTCCACGCACACACCACTTGCAGAGAAGATAAGGGCCATACCCGCATAAATAACCTGTTGGCTATAACGACGAAACAAAGAGGCAACGTTCATGGATCGGCGATCCAAGCAGCACTTTAAATGACTGCGCAATCACCGATCGGCCAAACGGCTATTCAGATTCGAAGTCTCAGTCACCCAATCATAATTCCGGTCTTCAGACGGCACCGGGAGACAACGTGACAACCGGACGTCAGCTAAAGCTTGGCGCTACTTTGTTCCAATCGGTTTCGTGCCTTTTCGTGTTCTTTCGCGGGTAAACTCGAGCCAATATCTCTGCCCCACGGCTCTGCGCTAATCTGCGAAATCCGCGGTTAAAAAATGCTTCATCACTTTGCCGCTCACCCCCAAAAAAGCCCCGAACACAAAACGTGCTCGAGGCTGGGAATCTTGTGGGTTTCGCGAACCGCTTAGTCGTCGCTGCTCGGGCTCGAATCGCGGAGGTAGCGGACGTAATCCGACTCCGGTCCTAGGAACAGCGTGGTCTTATCCCCGATAGAACGACTGTAACTTTCCAGAGAGCGGAAGAAGGAGAAGAACTCCGGGTCCGCGCCAAAGGCCTCGTTGTAGATTCTCGTCGCTTCAGCATCCGCTTCACCGCGAACCAGCTCCGCTTGGCGACGGGCTTCCGAGGTGATCTGCGCGAGCTCGCGTTCCGTATTACCGTCGATTTCGGCCGCGCGGCCTTGGCCTTCGGAACGGAACTGTTCGGCGATGCGTTGGCGCTCAGCAATCATGCGGTCAAAAACGCGCTGCTGCACGGCTTCAACGTAGTCGATGCGTTTAATTCGGATATCCACCAACTCAATACCGTAGTCTGGCATTTGCACGCTGGCTTTCTTCAGGATGGATTTCACCAATTCCTGACGACCACTCGCGATGCGCTTGGTGAGGATTTCAGTGTCGCCTTCGCTGACGGCTGCCGCCCGGGCGAGATCTTCAGCCGAAACCTCCCAGTCCTTGGACCGAACGATTTCCACGAGATCCGCCGCCGAGATGTGGTCACGCACCACCGAGTCGAGAATATCGTTCAAACGCAACGTGGCGCCGCGCTCGTTCTGCACACTCTTGAGGAACGTGAGCGGATCAATGATGCGCCAACGAGCGGTGGTATCGACCGAGATAAATTGCTCACCCCGCGTCGGAATTTGATTTGGATCGCCGTCCCATGAGAGCAGGCGTTTATCGAAACGACGCACCTCTTGGATGAAGGGCATCTTGAAGTGCAGACCTGGTTCGGTGATCGGACCACCGACCGGCGCTCCGAGCTGCACGATGATGCCCTGTTCGGCTTCATCGATGGTATAAGCTGATGATGAAAGCACGAGCGCGCCGACGGCGAGCACCGCAATCACCGCGAATATGGTTAAGCCCTGACGATTCATTTTCCACCTCCGATCGGCAGCGAGCTGCCGGATTGACCAATATTAAGTAACGGGATCGGCGAGCTGACGCCGTCTTCCATGATGTAAACCGGACCCGCCTTCGGCAGCACCTGATCTATCATTTCCAAATAGAGTCGCTGGCGGGTGATGGCCGGCGCGTTTTCATATTCCGAAAGGATCGCGGTGAAGCGACCTCCCTCACCGTGGGCGCGATTGACGCGTTCGGCGCGATAGGCTTCGGCTCCGGCGATGATTTGTAACGCTTCACCTTCGGCGCGCGGGATCACTTGATTGCGACGCTTCTCGGCTTCGTTGATCAGACGCTCGCGCTCCTGCTCCGCTTGATTGACCTCGTTGAAGGCGGGTTTAACCGACTCCGGCGGAGTGACGTCCTGCAGCTCGATGGTGTTGATTTGCACGCCGAGATTGAAGCTATTGAGCAGTGCTTGCAGCTCGACCCGAGCGGAGGAGGCGACTTGCACCCGCTTCTCGGTGAGAACATCACTGCCGAGACTGTTGCCCACGATGCGTCGCATGACGGCTTCGGAGTTGTCCCGGATCGTCTGGATAGGATTGCGCGACTCGTGCAGGAATTTCGACGCGTCCGCGATCTGGAACTGAACGACCCATTCGACGTCGATGACCTTGAGGTCACCGGTGAGCATGAGTGATTCGCCGCGGTGTTCGCGGGACTTCACGTATTGCGTGCGGCCCGTGCCATTGACGGTGCGGAAACCGAATTCCTCCTTCAGCACGCGAGCGGTCGGCACGAGGTAGATGCGATCGATGCCGAAGGGAATTTTGAAGTGAAAACCCGGAGGGTTGATGCCGATGACGCGCCCGAAGCGCTTTACCACCGCTTCCTCTTCGGGCTGCACGGTGTAGAAGCTGGTAAAGCCGCCGAAACCGATGAGCACCAAAATAGGAATTATGATTAATGACCGCACCTGTTGCAGCAATACGTCGAGCGGAGGAAGCCCGTTGCCAGCCGAGGAGGGAAAGTTGGAATTTGCCATATATCTAAGAAGTTACCGGACCACTGAAAGCGGCCCACACCCTCCAACCTCTGCGCGTTTCCCGCTCACGCAAGGAGAACCGGCCTTTTACCCGTCCGGTTGGAAAATCAGTCGGGCCGTGTAATCCGACCATATCGGGATCGAGCCCATAAGATTCCAATCCGCTCTACCCACCCCACACTCAGACCAACTGACATGTTTGTCACCATTATGGTGACAAGCTACCGAATGATCCGGGCTTCGGCCTCCGACCCAGGCCATTTAACTCCTATACCAAGTCTGTCCGACTCCCTCTCTCCGCTCGGCTTGAGACCGGGTCGGCTGATTGACTTTGATCGCTAACCGGGCTGAAACAGTCGTGCGCATGAAACGATCACGGAATCTTCTTTTTGCCTTAGCAGTTTCACTCTTCGTATTGATCGGAGTTCAACTACGCGCCGACGATCGACCGAACATCGTGGTCATCTTATGCGACGATTTAGGTTACGGTGATTTAGAGTGTTACGGGCACCCGCACATCAAAACGCCTCACCTCAATCAACTGGCTGCAGACGGCATTCGATTCACCGACTTCTACTCCGCCGCGCCCGTCTGCTCACCCTCCCGCGTCGGATTGATGACCGGTCGAAGCCCCAACCGCGCCGGAGTCTACGATTGGATTCCAAGCGGCAAGGATATTCACCTACGGTCCTCCGAAGTCACCCTCGCGCAACTCCTCCAACAGGCGGACTACGCCACCTGCATGTCGGGTAAATGGCACTGCAACGGAAAGTTTAATTCGCCCGCCCAACCGCAACCCGGCGACGCGGGTTTCGATCACTGGTTTGGCACCCAAAACAATGCGAGCCCCTCCCACGCCAATCCCCAGAATTTTGTCCGCAACGGCGAGCCGGTTGGCTCGATCGAAGGTTTTAGTTGCCAGATCGTGGCAGATGAAGCGCTGACCTGGCTCGATCGCCAACAAGCGGAAAGCCCCTCCCAACCGTTCTTCATGTATGTGGCGTTTCACGAGCCACACGAACCGGTGGCCTCCCCTCAGGACCTGGTGGATCACTATCGTCCCTCCGCAGGCAGCGATGACGAGGCGCAATATTTCGCCAACGTAGCCAACATTGACGCAGCGGTCGGCAAACTCATGGCGGGACTGAAGACCCAAGGCGTCGACGAGAACACCCTCGTGATCTTCACGTCCGACAACGGCCCGGAAACGCACATGCGTTATCCGCGATCCCAGCGTTCACACGGCACCGCGGCTCCACTCCGCGGGATGAAACTCTGGACGACCGATGCGGGATTCCGCGTGGCGGGAATCATGCGTTGGCCCGCCCAGATAGCCGCCGGGCAAGTCGTGCAACAGCCCGTCTCTTCTTTGGACTTTCTGCCCACGTTCTGCGAGTTGGCGGGAACCGCCCCATCGGCCAACTTGACGCTGGATGGAACCAGTTTCCTCCCCGCCTTGCACAACGAAGTGATCGAGCGCGACAAGCCACTATTGTGGGCCTACTACGCCGCGCTGAACGAACGCCAAGTCGCCATGCGCGATGGCGACTGGAAGCTCCTAGCCCGGCTCGATATTCCCAAAACTCGCACCATCGACCGCAGCAACGAGGCGCAGATCAAAGCTGCCACGCTCACGGACTTCCAGCTCTACCATGTCGCCGCAGACATCGGTGAGAGCAACGATCTCGCCGCCACGTATCCTAAAAAACTGGCTCAGCTCACGCTCCGCATGGAGTCCCACTATCAAGAGCTGCTCAGCGGTTCCCACGTGTGGCCTGCAGACGGGTAATCAACCTGCAGTCCATGTCTCCCGCTCTTCAGAAACTTCTCATCACCGGCGCCAGCGGATTCGTGGGCTGGAATCTTTGCCAGACCGCCGCAGCCAATTGGCAGGTATTCGGCACCACATTCTCTCACCCCATCGCGTTGGAAGGGGCGACCCTGCGGAAGATCGACCTGCGTGATCACGACGCAGTCAAAGCCCTGTTTAAACAGATCCAACCCGATGCGGTCATTCATGCCGCCGCAGCCAAAGACCCGAACTATTGCCAGGAAAACCCGATTGAATCTCACCGCATCAACGTCGATGCGTCCGTAAGCCTAGCCGGCCTCTGCGCGGATCGCGAAATCCCGTTTGTGTTCACCTCCACCGACATGGTGTTCGACGGGACCTCCGCCCCTTACGCTGAAACCGCACCCGTTTCACCCATTCACGTTTACGGCGAACAAAAGGTGCTTACCGAAGAACGAATTCTCGCCCGCTACCCAGCGGCAGCCATCTGCCGCCTGCCACTCATGTTCGGCGACGCCGGACCCGTAGCGCAGAGCTTTCTGCAGCCGATGGTTCAGCAGATCAATACAGGGGCCACCGTAAATCTGTTCACCGACGAATACCGCACACCCATCAGCGGCCGAGTCGCCGCGGAAGGCCTCCTCCTCGCGCTGGGAAAAACCCGAGGCATTCTCCACCTCGGCGGTTCCGAACGTATCTCGCGTTACGAATTCGGGCGCCTTATGGTCGAGACGTTCGACTTTAAAAATGCCAACCTGAACGCCTGCCTCCAACGAGATGTAAAAATGGCCGCCCGCCGTCCTCCCGATCTTTCCCTCGATTCCGCTAAAGCCCATCAACTCGGCTTTGCTCCCGCTCCGATTGCACGGCAACTCCGTGATTTGAGCAGTCTAATTTGACTACGGAATACAGGCTGGGCTGCGCAACGATCCCGTAGTCGAATTTCCCTCGATTTTCCAAATCGCCCCCGATTCGCAATCTTAGGGATTTTTGAGTTTTTTTAGAACTTTGAGGCCTTTTTTTCGCTGAGCGTGCGTCAAGTTGATCTGTTCGGAAATCTTCGCGGATTTCGATTTCGAGGGTTCTTTCTTCAAACGCCCCTGCAGCGCTTTCTCCCGCTTTCGGAGCTTCTTGATGATATGCTTGATGCTCTTTTTTTTGACCTTGGATTTGCGCTCCTTCGCGTCGAGGAGAGACCGCGCCTTTACCAGGAGTTTACGGATTTTCATCGTTGCGCCTATGGGTAGAGATTTAATTTTCCTGCGCGAGCTCATCGAGCTCCGCTTCATCCAGAGAAACACTTTTCTCCGCATCCTTCAATGCTGATTCACTGGTGGAAAAAAGCACCTCCCCCATTTTGACGAGATTCTTGGTGACGTGGTAGGCGTATCCACTGTCGTTCATCAAAGAAATCGACATCGGTGCACTGATCAAGCGTTCGCGGATCAGATTGTTCAGTTTAATTTCGAGCGCCTTGTCGTAGCGCTTCATTTCGACTTTGATCGAATCAAGGGAGAGGATGGCGCTGGAGTCGTGACCTTGTCGTCGCACCGTATCCAATTGCCGAAGCACGACAGCGAGGTTCATGCGGATCTGATCGTATTCGCGACGGATATTTTCGTTATCACTGGCAACGTAACGGGAGAGATTTTTTTGCAAATGTTTGGTATCCTTGATCGCTTCCACGATGTCGCGTCCCGCCGCACGTAACGCGAAGAGCTCGTTCGATTGGCTGGGAGACATGGTGGATTGCGCGTTGCTGACGAATTCCACGATCTGAGCAAAAAGTGCCTTAACGTTGTGGTTGTAGCGCTCATCAACATCGAAAGTGACGGGCTTTCGAGCACCTGTGACCATCGCCTCGATCGACTTCTCGGAGAGGATCTCGTCGAGATCTAGACTGAGCCCCTCCGCGATGACTTCCGAAGCTTGATCGTAAAGACGCAGCGTTTCTTTCCTCGCGGCCTCGATCGCGGTGTCGGGTAGCCCTCGATTAGCCGCATTCAAATACCGGGCCTCCGCCGTGGTCCGAGCCCGCGGTTTAAGCGTCCGTGTAAGGAAACGCACCATGGGATCAATCATCGGTAACATGAGGACGATACCTAGGCCATTGAAGATACTATGAAAAACGGCGAGTTTCAGCGTGTAGTTATCGGGAGCGATTCCGATCCAAGCCGCGACGGTATCCACCAGCCCAGTGAGTTGATAGATAAACCCAATCGCGACCGCCGCGGTGACTACGTTGAAGATTAGATGCGCACCCGCTAAGCGACGGCCGTCCACATTCGCGCTGAGCGATCCGATGATCGCGGTGATTGTTGTGCCGATATTCGCCCCAATCGCTAGAGCGAGGGCGTTTTCATACGTGATTTGCTGCGCCGCGAGACCCGTGATGATCAACATGAGCGTGGCATGGCTGGACTGCATCACGACCGTGGCGAGCACACCCAGTAACGCGAAGATCAACACGCCGGGATAACCGCCGACCGCATAAGCGGTGAGATCAAACGAATCTTTGAAGGCTTCGAAACCTTCTTTCATGTGATGGATGCCGAGAAACAATGCGCCTAATCCTGCCAGGATGTAACCGTAGCCCTTCATATGCCGAGCCTTTTGGAAAATCAGAATCACCCCAAATACCAGCATTGGCATGGCATAGGCGGAGATATTGAGTTTCAGGCCGAACGCCGCCACCAACCAAGCTCCAGTGGTCGTGCCCAAATTCGCTCCAAAAATTATACCTACCCCAGCGGTCAATGAAATCAAACCTGCCGAGAGAAACGAAATCGTGATCACCGAAACCAACGAGCTCGATTGCATCACGCTCGTGGACACCACCCCGAAACACAGACTTTTCCAGAGCTTGTCGGTGGTTCGGCGCAGTAGCTTTTCGAGCACGCCTCCGGTAAAGGCCTTAAATCCCTCTTCCAAGGCCAACATACCCAACAGAAAAATAGCTACCCCGGCCGCGATTTCATTGAAATCCGGGCTGACCCAAAAGCCATAGGCCAACAGGACAAAGAAGCTGGGGAGAAAAAGTCTTCTGATCATGAATCTGGGCTGAGAACCCTCGGAGCATATGACCTGATTTCAATGAGGGCAGGAAAAAGAAAAACAGAAATGTCCGAGGGCTCACTCAAGCAATGTGCGGACCTGAATTACAAACTACTCAACAGGTTCCCACCTCTGCAAACGAATCGTAGCACTTCGTGATTCGGGTGTAAAACTCTTGGCCCGTCGGTAGAGGTGTAACAGGCTCAAGGAAGGACTGCGACGTAACGGTGCAACCCCAGGTGAAGTTCTCGATGCGAGCGCGCCCAAACATTCCTCTTTGACCTATCACATGAAAAAACGAGCCACCTCTCAAACTGCACCGAAGAAGCCCACCCGGAAGCCCCGTTCCGCCGTGGCGCGGGCCAAGAAAAAGCCCTCCGGCGCCACCAAGCAGCAGGTAAGCAAATCTGCTGCCAAAGCGAAACGATCCAGCAGAACCTCGCCCTCTCATGCCACGACCGAAGCATTTCCCATGATCGCCGAGATTGATAAGCAAGTGCAGGCCAGTATCCCGCCCGATCTCGTTCACACCGTTAAAAGTGCCACGAGCAAGAATCAGATCATCAGCCCGTCCTACCCGTATCCCCGAACCATGAAGGGATCGGTCTACGACAAACAGATCCACCTCCTGCAAATCGAACTCGTAAAAATGCAGTCCTGGGTCATCGCCAGCGGCGAGCGCATCGTTCTGCTTTTCGAAGGCCGCGATGCCGCCGGCAAGGGAGGCACCATCAAACGATTCACCGAAAACCTGAATCCTCGGGGCGCTCGCGTCGTGGCCCTGGCCAAACCCACCGAGACCGAACGCGGCCAGTGGTATTTCCAACGCTACGTGCAAAAGATGCCGACCAAGGGTGAGATCGTCTTCTTTGATCGCTCCTGGTATAATCGCGCCGGGGTCGAAAACGTCATGGGGTTCTGCAACCCAACTGAATACCTCGAGTTCATGCGCCAAGCTCCGGAATTCGAGCGCATGCTGGTCCGCAGCGGTATTCGCCTTTTCAAGTTTTGGTTTTCGGTGAGTCGGGAGGAGCAGTTGCGCCGCTTCATGAGCCGCGCGCACGATCCTTTAAAGCAGTGGAAACTCAGCCCCATGGACGTCGAATCTCTCGGCCGCTGGCAAGAATACACCAAGGCAAAAGAGGACATGCTTTTTTATACCAACACCGCCGATGCGCCGTGGACGGTCGTGAGATCCGATGACAAAAAACGCGCCCGGCTGAATGCTATGATGTTCCTGCTGAACTCCCTCCACTATGACGGGAAGGACAAAAGCCTCCTGGCTGATCTGGATCCTCTCATTGTCGGTTCCGCCGACGATATTTACGAGACCGGTGAATCTTCCCGCAACACCTCTTAGGCGGGCAGTGTAAGGTATCGCAATTGGGACGCGATCGAGGAGAAATATATTCCCTTGGGAAACAATTACTGCGACTTTTTCCTCTAAACGGTATCCACCAAATGACTATGCCCTCAACACCTCCCAGTGATATTGCGAAGCGCTACCGTGAAGCCATGACGGCGCGACTTGACGCCATGGCCAACACTCAACAGGACGCCATCAATCAGGCGGCCCAAATGTTCTACGATCAGATCAAGGCCGATCGGCTGATCCACGTCTACGGCGTCGGCGGTCACTCCTATGTCGGTAGTGAAGAATTCTTTTTTCGCGCCGGAGGGCTGGCCAACATCAGTCCGATGTTTGAGCCGAGTTTGTCGCTCGCGGGTGGAGGTCAGAAATCCACCCTACTCGAGCGGGAGGAAAACATCGGGGATAAGATCGTGAAAGCACACCATCTGGGTCCCAATGATGTATTGGTAATCACCAGCGCTTACGGCATCAACGCCTGCTCCATTGATGCCGCCCTCGAAGCGAAACGCCGGGGTTGCAGAGTGATCGCCATCTCCTCGGTGGCATTTGCCGAAGCCACCCCTCGGGACTTCATGGCGCGCCATAGCAATCAACAGAACATCGGTGAAATTGCCGATGTGATCATCGACAATCATGTGCCGCACGGTGAAACGCTACTGCAGCTCGACAACTATCCCCAAAAAGTCGGTGGCACCTGTAATGTGCTCGCCTGCTACTGCATCAATTGGCTGGTGATGGAAGCCATCGATTTGTGCCTCAAACACGGCGTCGAACCCCCAGTTTGGAAAAG
>JABIRI010000021.1 GCA_018667915.1 Opitutaceae bacterium
ATCCGATTCCTTTGATCGCGGCCCTTACACCAAAGGCGACCTCCGCACCGATCCGGCTCCTAGATGGAATCGGGCGAGTGATGCGATTTTAGTTCCCGGATGGACCGATGAAGGCACCCGACAATTGTTTGTCCTGGAAATTGATCAACAGCCCTAAATCGGTTGATTCGGGTTGGAATTCCACCTGCAGAATCGATGTTGAGAACGACTCAATTTAAACCGCTTAATGCCTGAAGAATCGCGCGCGCAACCGCTTCGCCCTGAGCGCGACTGCCTGATTCGTTGTAGTGAACATTATGAGGTTTAAGCTGCCATTCCTCATGATGAGCCAGCGTGAACGAATAGAGGTCGTTGATCGAAATATCCGGAGAATCGGCCAGAATCTCTCGGGCAAGATCATTGAGACCAATACTGTCGGCAGTGCGGCGACGAGGCTCACCGACGGGCACGGGAGTGGTCGTAGCAAAAATCAGCTTCGTGTCAGGGGAGTTGGTCTTCAGCCACTGTAGGCTCTTAGTTAGGTTTTGGGCATAGTCGTTGTAACCCACTTGCATGCTGCCGTTGACGGTATCCTTTTTTCCCAAGGTGTTGTAGCGCTTCATATCGTGCAGGCCAAAGTTGAAATGAATCACGTCCCATTTGAATTCCCAGGCGGGTGCCATGGTTGAGGTCAGTTCGGTGAGGTAGGGGACAAATGTTGATGAATCCCAGTCCGACTTGGGCGGCATGCGATAGAGATTAACTTTCCCACGAAGGGCCTGCGCCACGAATGGGAAGTAGTCGCTGGAGATACTGTCCCCGAATAACAAAACATTGGGTAGGCGCTCATTGCGTTTCGGAAGCTGGAAGGCAGGAATATCCCGAACTTCATCGGTCATTAGGCTGTGCCACAAATCCACTTCGCGCGCGGATTCGTTGGCGTGAGCGATTGAAAATACTGCGATAAGTCCGAAAACCTTTAACAGCGTAGCTTGTGATTGTTTGAACCATATTTCCACCGCAACAAAGTTACTTTGATTTACGTAGAAACGTCAATTGCCGCGGGCTTGGAAACTAACTGCCCGCTGACATCGAAGGCGTAGTATTCAACTCCGTGCCCGGTTGGATCGATGCAGGCATGTGACGGTTGTTCGTCTCAATATATTTCTCGGATTCGGGTAATAAGATGTAACAATTACCGGATCAATTCTTGGATCTAGTTGATAATTCCTTTTTAATCTCCTTCCTATGGTCAGACTACTACCCCGTCTCCTTCCTTTGCGGTGGATTGCCTTATTGCTGCTTACATCCTCAGCGACTTCCGCGGCCCCGAACATTCTCTTCGCGATCTCGGATGATCAGTCCTATCCCTATGCCTCCGCTTACGGGAGCAAGAGTGTGCAGACACCGGCATTCGATCGTCTCGCTGATCAAGGCGTGTTGTTTCACAACGCGTTTGCTCCTGCTCCGCAGTGCAGTCCATGTCGGGCGGCGATTCTGACCGGGCGCAATATTTGGGAAATCGAAGAGGCGGGAACGCACTCCAGTTATTTCCCTAAAAAATTCCCGGTCTTCACTCGGGAACTCGAATCGATTGGTTATCATGTGGGCTACACCGGCAAACCGTGGAGCCCCGGTAACTATGTGGACGCGGGTTGGACTCGAAACCCCGTCGGCACTGGTTACAATGACGCTACGCTCACGCCACCCACTTCGGGGATCAAAGCCAACGACTACGCCGGCAATTTTAAAGACTTCCTCACCCAGCGTCGCGACGATCAGCCGTTCTTCTTTTGGTTCGGCGCGAGTGAACCTCACCGCGGTTATGAGTATGGTTCCGGGGTAAAAGCGGGGAAGGACTTGGCGGATGCGGAGGTCCCGGGCTTCTTGCCCGACAATGAGACCGTGCGCAACGACGTCCTCGATTATGCCCGGGAAATCGACTGGTTCGATCAGCACCTCGGCCAAATGCTCGCGATGTTGGAAGAGGCGGGCGAACTGGAGAATACGATCGTGGTGGTGACAGCCGACAACGGCATGCCATTTCCCGCGGCCAAAGCGAATTTGCAGGAATACGGCACCCACGTGCCGCTCGTGATTTCCGGACCGACCTTCTTCAAGGGCGGACGCGAAGTTAAGGATCTGGCCAGTCTGATTGACTTGGCGCCCACGTTTCTGGAGCTGGCGGGGGCCGATCGTATGCGAGGCCTCACGGGGCGCAGTCTGTTGCCTTTTCTACGCGAAGGGAAGGGGCACCGCGATCATGTCCTGACCGGTCGCGAGCGACATTCGCATTCTCACCCCGACAATCACGGCTATCCGGCCCGGGCGATTCGCACCGATGATTTTCTCTTTGTGTGGAATGTGAAACCAGACCGATGGCCGGCGGGTATTCCGGTTCCCGAGGGACTGACGGAAGCTCAATTCGACGGCAGTGTCTCGCGAGATTTCAAATCGGTTGCGGACGGTTATGCCGACATTGATGGTTCGCCGAGCAAGACGGTGATCTTGGAAAATTCAGAAATCTACTCGGATCAATTTGCCCTGGCGGTAGCGAAACGACCTGAGGAGCAGCTTTACGATATTCGGCGAGATCCTGATTGTGTGAACGACTTGGCTAACGAGCCTGAATTCGACCCAGTGCGAGACGAACTTCGTCAGCGCTTATTGGCGGAACTACGCGGGCAGAATGATCCTCGGGTCTCAGGCACGGGGAACGTCATTGAAAGTTATCCGCGCTTTGGTGGGATGCGTTATTACCCCGGGTTTAAGATGCGCGAAGTTTACAATTTGGCAGCCCTGAATGACGACGATGAGTGGACCGCGCTCTTTGACGGCACGTCACTTGATCAGTGGACAGACCTCGAAGGCGGACCGGTCGTGGCAGGCTGGCGTATCGACGATGGCACGATTCACCGATTTGCCGATGGCGGGGATATTATTTCTAAAGAAACCTACGAGAACTTCATCCTCGAATTTGAGTGGAAGGTTTCCGAAGTGGGGAACAGCGGGGTGAAATATCGAGCCCGCGGGAAACTCGGACTTGAGTATCAAATCCTCGACGATGCTAAACATGCGGACGGAAAGAAAACCAGTCGTCGGGCCTCGTCACTTTACGATCTCAGTGCGGCGCCCGACAGCAAGCCGGTCAATGCGATCGGGGAATGGAACTCCGCTCGAATCGTAGCCAAGGGACGTTTTCTCGAGCACTGGCTCAATGGCGTCAAAGTCATGAGCATCGAACAGTCCACCGATGATTGGGACCGGAAGTTTGCCGCGAGTAAGTATGCAAAACGCGAGGGTTTTGGATTCGGAGAAGGGCACATCCTCCTCCAGGATCATAAGGATCCGGTATGGTTCCGTAATATCCGGATCAAGCGCCTGCCGTAGCGCCGAACTGTCGGGCATAA
>JABIRI010000194.1 GCA_018667915.1 Opitutaceae bacterium
CGATCCGCGAATGGGACGAATATCGTGTGATCGCTACCTTCATTGGCATGCTGATTGGCGTGTTGGTGGTGCTGGTCGATCTGATGTTGAAGGGCTTTTCCTTGCGGGGGCTTTCGGCCCTGAGTTTCGGCTTAGGTGTCGGAACCTTGATCGCTTATCTGCTGAGCACGTCGCCGTTGTTTGGTGAAGGTGATCCGCAGGTGATTTATCTGATGCGCTTGGCACTGTTTTTGATTGTTACCTATCTGTGCACGGTAATCGCGCTCCGGGGTAAAGATGAATTTAATCTGGTCATACCGTATGTGCGCTTTGTGCCGCACGAAGTGGATGTGCCGGTGGTGGTAGTGGATACCAGTGCGTTGATCGATGGGCGCATTGCGCGAATCTGTGATTCCGGCTTCTTGAGCGGAGCTCTGGTGATTCCGCGATTTGTGTTGGAAGAATTACAGCGGGTGGCGGATTCGCCGGACCCCAATCGCCAAGCGCGAGGCCGACGTGGGCTCGAGGTGCTCGGTGAATTACGGCTGTTGAATAATTTGGATTTACGGGTTCACGAAAGTGAAGCGCAAGCCAGTGAAGTGGATGCCAAACTTGTCTTCCTTGCTCAGTCGATGAAGGCCAAGTTGCTCACAACGGATTACAACTTGGCGAAGATGGCGGAGTTTCACGGGGTGACCTGGTTGAATCTAAATACTTTGGCGCTTTCGGTGCGTCGTGAACTGATGGTGGAGGAAGAGATCGAAGTCGATTTGGTGAAAGCCGGACGTGAGAGCCATCAAGGAGTAGGTTACCTCGACGACGGTTCGATGGTCGTGGTCGAGAACGCCGCTGCCTTTGTGGGCTCACGCGTGACGGCGTCGATTTCAAGCATCCTGCCTTCGGCGGGCGGCAAAATTGTTTTCGCCAAGCTGATTGCTACGGCAAAATCCTAAGGGATCCGGCCTTGGAATCCGGGCAAAAAGTTGGCCGGCCACCTACCCCTAAGTGACCGGCCATTTGTTTTCTGAGTTACCTCAAATGTTCCTGCTAAGCGGGAACGGGGTGAATTTCCGTCAAGTTGACTGGTTTGTCAAATATCAGAGTGCAGAATGAATGCGTATCGTTAACTAAGTAGTTTTACCATTCTCGGAAACCTCTCCATGCCCCCGCCTTTTTCCAGTATGTCCCGTGAAGGATATGCGCGATTTGTCAATCAACATGCGGATAAAAGCCTCAACGGATGAACCGGTTTTTCGCTAATGTCATTTTCCGCGATTACCTGCTTCATGCCCTGTTCTATTTCCCATGCCACGAGTCCTCGTCACCACCACCTCCTTTCAAGATACCCCCGGTTCCCACCACGAGCTTTTAGCGGGCACAGATTGGGAAATTGTCACCGCTCGCGGTCCTTTGAATGAGGCCGATACGTTAGCCGCGGTCGGCGAGATCGATGCTTACATTTGTGGGGACGATTTAATTACCGATGCGGTGCTCGAGAAAGCACAACCTCGGCTGAAGGTCATTTCGAAATACGGTATCGGTGTCGACAAGATCGACGTGGAATCCTGCAACCGTCGCGGCATTCCGTTGTTGTTTACTCCCGGGGTGAATCACACGACCGTAGCCGAGCATGTGTTTCTGCTGCTGCTCTGTTTGCAAAAGCACCTGCTCTTCCACGCGGATGCGGTGCGCGCCGGCGAATGGAAGCGCAAGACGGGTCACGAGCTCTGGGACAAGACCATTGGAATCGTAGGTTTGGGTCGCATCGGCAAAGAAGTCGCCATTCGTGCCCGCGCCTTCGGTATGCACGTCATCGCCTACGATGTGTATTGGGATGAGGAATTCGCCAACGCGAACGACGTGAAACGGGCCGAGACGATGGACGAGATTTTCGCGGTCGCAGACTATATATCGCTGCACACCAACCTCACCCCGGAAACCCGTGATTTGGTCCGCACCGAAACCATCGCGGAGATGAAAGACGGCGTGCAGATCATCAATTGCGCGCGGGGCGAGATCGTCCACACCGCCGACATCGTGGAGGCGCTCAAGTCCGGTAAAGTCGCAGGCTACGGCACGGACGTGCTCGACGAAGAGCCACCGCCACCGGACCACCCACTGCTGAGCCTTCCCAATGTCGTGATCACGCCGCATGTAGGCTCCCGCACGTCCGAGAGCGTGCAACGCCAAGCCACCAAGGCCGTGCAGAACCTCATCAATGTGGCCAAGGGCGAAGCTCCACTGGCCCAAGTCAACCGCGACGTCCCGTTCGCCAACGGTAAACTCAGCTAAGTCCTTTTCCCATGTCTGATAAATTTTACGTCGTCTCGGAGACCGAACATAACGCGCTCGTCGAAGCCGCCTACCGCCATCGCGGTTTTAGTGCCGACGAGGCCGCCGGTGGCGCCAAGCTCTGCGCGGAAGCATCGCGCCATGGCATCCGCACCCACAATGCGCTCAAGGCGCTGCACCTTGACCACCTGTTCGGCACGGGATCTCAGGGCTGCGTGCCCAATGTCGAGATCGAAGAAAAACCCTCCCGGTTTGCGGCCAGCAAGATTTGGAATGCCAATCGCAAGCTGGGCCAGGCGACCGCCTACGCCGCGATGGAAGAGGCCATCCGGTTAGCCGATGAATACGGCGTCGGCATGGTTTCAGTGGACAACGCGTTTCACTATCTCTGGGGCGGTGGTTATGTGATGGAAGCCGCCAAGCGCGGCTACATTGCCTATACAAATTGCACCGCGGCACTGGCTGAGGTCGTTCCCTTTGGCGGTAAGTTCCCTACGCTTGGCACCAACCCTCACTCTTGGGGATTACCCACGTCGGATGCGGTTGGATTTCCGATCGTGATCGATTGGGCGACCTCTGTCGTCGCGATGGGACGCGTGCAACAATTTGCGCGCGAAGGATTGGAGCTTCCACCCAACGCCGCCGTAGATGCTGATGGCAACCCCACCACCGACCCTAACAAGGCTAAGGCGCTGATCCCGTTTGGCGCCCACAAAGGTTACGGGCTTTCGCTCATCAACGAATTGATCGGTGCCTACATCGGCGGCTCCTTGCCCACCATCCGCAACCGCTGGGATCAAGTTGGCGAAGGCGAAAAGGGCACCTGCTGTTTCTTCTTCCAAGTTTGGCACCCCGATGCGATGTCGGGCGGCAATTTCGCCCAAGGGCGTTCGCAGTCGGACAACGTCAAAGCGGTTCTCGGTGACCTTCTCGGTCACGGCAATGAGAACTGCATTCTCCCCGGTCAGTTCGAAGCCCAAGCGGCCAAACTCAGTGTCGAACACGGTGGACTCCTCTTTAGCGAAGCCGAAGTGACTGGGTTTAACGAACTCGCCACCGAAGTGGGCCGCACGCCGTGGTCTACGGACTCCCTCAAATCAATCGAAGTCTGAATCGACGCCCGTAGCACTCAGTCTTCAGTTCTCAGTTTTAAATAACTCTCAACGTTCCTTTAACCAAAAATATCCAATCCGAGCTGTCAGCTGCTAGCTGAACGCTTATCCCCCTCGATACCATGTCTCTCGATCTACGTCCTAAAGCTGACTGCCAATTCGATCAAATCTCGCTCGGCGAGGTGATGCTCCGCCTCGATCCCGGCGAAGGTCGCATCCGCACGACCCGCTCGTTCCAAGCCTGGGAAGGTGGCGGCGAATACAATACCTCCCGCGGCCTCCGCAAATGCTTCGGTTACAAGACCGGCGTCGTCACGGCGTTCGTGGACAACGAGGTCGGCCATCTGGTGGAGGATTTCATCATGCAGGGTGGAGTTGCGACCGATTTTATCCAATGGCGCGAGGACGACGGCATTGGTCGTAGCGTGCGTAACGGCCTGAATTTCACGGAACGTGGCTTCGGCATCCGCGGCGCGGTGGGTGTGCCTGACCGCGGTAATACGGCCGCTTCACAACTCAAGCCCGGTGATGTCGATTGGGATCATATATTTGGCGAACTCGGCGCCCGTTGGTTTCACACCGGCGGTATTTATGCCGCACTCGGTGAGACCACGCCGGACGTGGTTATCGAGGCGGTGCAGTCCGCCCAGAAATACGGCACCATCGTTTCTTACGATCTCAACTATCGTCCTTCACTCTGGAAGAGTATCGGTGGTCATGCCCGTTGCCAAGAGGTCAATCGCGAGATCGCGAAGTATGTCGATGTGATGATCGGCAACGAAGAAGACTTCACCGCTTCGCTCGGCTTCGAAGTCGAAGGCGTTGACGAAAACATCAGCGAAATCGAAACGGGGGCCTTCAAGCGCATGATCGAAACCGCTGTGGCGGAATTCCCGAACTTTAAAGCTGCAGCCACGACGCTGCGTCGTGTGATCACCGCGACCAAGAACGACTGGAGCGCTATTCTGTGGCACGACGGAGAATTCTACGAGAGCCGAAAGTATCCTGAACTCGAGATCCTCGATCGCGTGGGCGGAGGCGATAGCTTCGCGTCCGGCGTGCAGTTCGGATTCATGGAATTCAACGATGCTCAAAAAGCGGTCGAATACGGTGCTGCTCACGGTGCATTCGCTTCGACCACCCCGGGCGACACCTCGATGGCTACCCTCAAGGAAGTCGAAAAACAAATCAGCGGCGGCGGCGCCCGCGTGGTCCGCTGATATTGGTTAATTATTTCCTCCTCCTATGTTTGCTGAAGAAACTCGTAATCGCCTTAGTGCTGCCGGGGTTGTGCCGGTGGTTGTCATCAATAATGCCGCCAATGCGGTGCCCCTCGCCAAAGCCTTGCTTGCCGGTGGGGTGAAAGTCATCGAGTTGACGCTGCGGACCGCCGCGGGTCTCGACGCGATCAAGGCCATTGCCGACGAAGTGCCGGAGATGTTGGTCGGTGCCGGCACCGTGCTCTCGACCGATCAGGTGCGAGCAGTCAAAGCCGCGGGGGCATCATTTGCCGTGGCTCCTGGAACCAACCGCACGATCCTCGCAGCCGCGCAGGAAGTGGATCTTCCTTTTGCTCCTGGAGTGATGACGCCTTCGGATATCGAAACGGCGTTGGGGATGGGCTGCCGGATGTTGAAGTTCTTTCCCGCCGAAAGCGCGGGTGGAGTAACTCATCTCAAAGCGATGTCCGCCCCCTACGCCCATCTCGGCGTTAAATTCATGCCTACGGGTGGCATCAAAGCAGCTCAGCTCGCCGACTACCTTGCCGTGCCCACCGTGGCCGCCGTCGGCGGCTCATGGCTCGCCACCGGCGCCCAAATCGACGCTGGTGATTGGGATGCCATCACGGCCCAAGCTGCAGCGGCGATGGAGATCGTGCATGCGGCGAGAGGCTAGTCCTAAAGTCTCCTCAATTTAATTTGGGATCAAGGGGTCGGAGCGAATTGCTTCAGGCCCTTTTTTTGGGCGAGGGTTTTGGGCGGAAGAGATTGAATCCACCTGTTTAGGCCGGCGATTTTTAGTGCCCTGTGCGAAAGGGTGATTACTTAATTTGACCTATGGTGGCCATTGATCCCGGGAAGCTTGCTCAATATGTGCGGCATTTGACCGAGACGATTGGGGTGCGGTTGGCGGGTATGCCGGGGGAGCAGGCGGCGGCGGAGTTTTTGCTCAGAGAGTTTGGTGAAATGGGAGTCTCCGCCTGGCTTGAGGCGTTTCCGGTCAACGCTCGGGATGTGCAGTCGCAGGAGTTGCAACTCTTCTATGATAACGCCTGGCATGATGCGGCGTGCTCTTTGCTCGCGAATACTCCCGGCACCCAAGGCGAGTGGGTCGAGGCACCTTTGGTATTCTTTGATGGTCCGACCGGTTATCAGCGGGGAGATATTTCGTCGCTGATGCAGGGTAATATCGTATTACACCTCGGCTGTCATATCGAGTCGCAGGAGAATTACAGACGTCTGATGGCAGCAAACCCTGCTGGGTTATTGATGGCGGACGATCGTTATCCGGGCTCGGAGCCATTGGCTGATGCAATTTTTCCAACCTATGCGAAAAATTGTGGCACCGTGCCCTCACTCAATGTCGCTTTTCTCGATGCGTGGAAGTGGCGAGAGCGGGGAGCAACAAAAGCACGATTCCGGGTGGTGGGTGGTCCCCGTCCATCGCAGTCCGCCAATGTCGTGGCCGAGTTGCCGGGGAGTGATCCAGCCGCGGGGATCGTTTTTATCGGTGCACATCACGATACTCAGGCCGATTCGGTGGGGGCCGATGACAACGGTTCGGGCGTGGCCGGCATCATTGAGCTCGCGCGGGTATTGGCTCCATTGAAACGCCGCCACACGATTCGTTTGATTTTGTTTGGGGCGGAAGAACAGCTATCGGTAGGGAGTTCCGTTTACGTGCGTCGGCATCGGAGGGAATTGAGCGAACGCGGTGGAGTGATCTTTAACTTGGACCGCTTTGGGTCTTTGTTGGGTTGGAATACCCTTTCAGGAAGCGGGCCGGTGGAATTGGATAGTCTGCTTGGGCAGTGTTTTAAGCAGGAGGGGCTGTATTTCCGGCGGGAGCACGGCGTGATGCCGTATGCCGATCACTTCCCGTTCAATGCGGGGGGAGTTCCGGGGTTACTTTGATGCGTTTAAACTGTGCGGCAGGGCGATTTTTTCATCACCGAGCAGACGATGACATGAGTCGCTTGGATTTCAGTATCATGGCATCATCACTGCATGCGGTTGCCGCTTTCACGACCCGCGTCGCACAGGCTGATGCACTGCCGTTTGGGTTGGTTATTCCACCGGAGAACCGACCTGATATTTCCCGTTGTTGGCAGGATTTGTTCGGCGGCTGGTCGGGGTGACCGTTTGGTATTTGATCGGATTGACCTCACTTCACCCCCGTTCTGGAGGCCAATGGTTTTTGGGGCTGAGTGAGGGCGACATATTTAGATTGGCTGCATTGATCATTGGCCGAGTAATTTGCAGGGATAGGGGGGCACATCGGCTTTTGACGTCCGTGGGGGGGAGTGCTTAGAAATGGAGCGACGAACCATGGAAGACCTTTCCGAAAGAGCCAAAGCCCATCAGGGGGATTCTCTCAAAGAGCGAATTTGGCGGACCATTTTCCTCTCTGCTTCGGGAGGTGCCCGTACCTTTGATATTGTTCTCTTAATCCTGATCGCGATGAGTGTGGTGGTCGTGATGCTGGAGAGTGTGGAATCGGTGGCGGCGCAGTATGCCACGCTCTTGCATGGGCTGGAGTGGGCATTTACGATTCTCTTCACGGTCGAGTATGCGATGCGCATCTGGGTCGTGCGGCGGAAGAAGAAATATATTTTCAGCTTCTTTGGTATCGTGGATCTGCTCTCGATCCTGCCGACCTACATTGACTTCATTCTAGCGGGCTCAGGGCACTTTATTATCGTCCGGATTTTACGAATGTTACGGATGTTCCGGATTCTGAAGATGGCGGAACACATGGGGGATGCGCACGTGTTGATGAATGCGCTGAAGGCAAGTCGCTCGAAGATTGGGGTATTCATTTTTAGCCTCATGGCCATTGTCTGCATCGAAGGCACGTTGATGTATATCATCGAAGGCGGGGTAGAGGGCACCGGGTTTACGAGTATTCCGCAGGCGGTGTATTGGGGGATCGTGACGGTGACCACGGTCGGATATGGCGACATCGCTCCAGTAACGATATTGGGGAAGATGCTGGCATCAGTGATGATGCTCACCGGCTTCGCGATTATTGCGGTTCCCACGGGAATCGTGAGTGCGGAACTAAACCGCAAGAATCAGGAAGTTTCCATGGATGGCCGCCGTTGCTCCGGCTGCGGCCACGACGGCCACGATCCTAAGGCGTTGCACTGCAAAATGTGCGGCCATGCGCTTTGAATCGCCGGATTAGTTGGTCTATTCGAATTGTTCCGTATTTCCCCTCCCGTCGTGATTCCTTTCATTCGCGTGCTACTTCTACTCTTTGTTGCCTACCTTCTCATTGCTGGAGCGGTTTACGTTTTTCAGCGCGCGTTCGTATTTCATCCGACGCACCGTCAGGTCGATTCGATCATGGAGCCGTGGCAGGTCGATGGTCAGCACCTTGGATTTTTTCGGGCGGCTGAATCACCCGTGGGCGTGTGGTTGGTGTTGCATGGCAATGGAGGGCAGGCCGCCCACCGCGATTACCTGCTGCAACATGTTGCCGACGATGTGACCATCTACGTGGTGGAGTATCCGGGATACGGCAGTCGCTCCGGTTTGACTTCGGCAGAAAACATCAACCGGGCCGCGACGGTTGCCTACGGGATTATACGGGAGCGTCACGGTTCGCTTCCGATCGGCGTCATCGGCGAGTCCATTGGTAGCGGACCGGCTTCGCTGCTTTCGGCTGAGGCACCGCCACCCGCCAAGGTCGTGCTGTTGGTGCCGTTCGATCAATTGCACCGGGTGGCAGGATCACGGTTCCCGTGGTTGCCCGTGAAGTGGCTGATGCGAGATCAATGGGACAACGTGGCGGCCCTGCAAAAATATACCGGCCCCGTAGAGATCTACGCGACGCGGGACGACGAAGTGATTCCGTTTAAACATGCGCGGGCTTTGGCCGATGCTCTACCGAACGCGCGGTTGATTGAGATGCCCGGCGGCCATAACTCGTGGGAATTGGAGGATCAGTTTACGATCCCACAGCCTACCGACCTTGCGGTTAAGCTCCCCTAAACCGTAAGTTTTAGTTAATCTTAGCTCGATTCAAAATGTCCGAAATTAAACACCTACCCACCGCCGAACTTGAAGTTGCTTTGCCGAACCTGTAGGCGGCTCCATCGCGCGACGGTAAGTTGGCCATGATTGTGCGTCGTCCAGCTGAGGATGGCCGCGAACAACTCCAGGCAGGGCGGTTATCAACCGGAGAGGGATTAGTCGGCGATAATTGGATTAAGGGTCGGGCCAATCCCGACTGCCAACTCACCTTGATGAACTCGCGGGCGGCGGACTTGGTCGCGGCGGGAGATCGAAGCCGTTGGGACCTAGCGGGAGATCAACTCTACGTCGACTTCGATCTCAGTGATGCGAATCTTCCGGCGGGCACGCAGGTGCAAATCGGCGCGGAAGCGGTGGTCGAAGTTACCGCCGAACCTCACACGGGCTGCGAGAAATTCATCAGCCGCTTCGGACTCGATGCGATGCGATTTGTGAATTCGACTACCGGCCGGTCTCTCAACCTGCGCGGTATCAATACCAGGGTGATCACCGGTGGGGAGATTCGCGTGGGTGATCGCCTGAACAAGATCCCTTAGGTGCGAACGGTGTAGGTCGGATCAAGTTCGAGACCGAAGTAATCGCGCGCATTGCCGAAGCAGATGTTCCGCACCATCGGGCCGACCAGATCGTAGTCATTGGGCAGCTCGCCATTCTCGATTTCGCCGCCGAGTAGATTGCACAAGGTGCGGCGGAAATATTCGTGACGAGGAAACGACATGAAACTCCGCGAGTCCGTGAGCATCCCCACGAAGCGGCTGAGCAGACCGAGGTTCGAGAGTGCGTTCATTTGCCATTCCATGCCTTCCTTCTGATCGAGATACCACCAGCCGGTGCCAAACTGCATCTTCCCAGGGGTGCGACCGTCTTGGAAATTCCCCAGAGCTGTTGCGACTAGGTAGTTGTCGGACGGATTCAGGTTGTAAATCACCATCTTCGGCAACTCATCGGTTTCATCCAAACTGGAGAGGTAGCGCATGAGCGCGGTGCCTTGGCTCTCTTCGCTGATACTGTCGAATCCGGTGTCAGGCCCGAGTTTGCGAAACTGACGCGCGTTGTTGTTTCGGACCACGCCGGTGTGGATTTGCTTGGTCCAACCGCGCCGTGCATCCCAGCGCCCAAATTCCAACATCAACAGGGAACTAAATCCAAGCTGTTCGACTGCACTCGGCGTGTTGCCATCGCGCACCTTGTGGAAGATCTGGCGTGCCTCCGCGAGAGAACAGGGATGCGAAGGAATGGACGTAAAACCGTGATCCGAAATTCGCCCGCCCAGAGCGTGAAATTCACCGTGACGCTTTTCCAGCGCGGTAAGCAGGTCGTCGAAGGATTGAATTTCCATTCCTGCTGTCGCGCCCAATTTTTCGCAGTAGGCAACGAAGGCACTGGGGTCTTTTAAACCGTAGGCCTTGTCGGGCCGGAAAGTAGGGTAAACGCGGGTTTTTAACGAAGAGGCCGCGATCTGTTGATGGTAATCGAGCGAATCCGCGGGGTCGTCCGTGGTGCAGGCGACGGCGATTTTGTGCGTATCCAAAATTTGGTGAACGGACTGCGCGGGAAGTTGAGCATTGGCCTCATCCCAGATCGACTGGGCGGAGTCAGCATTGAGGGCAGCGTCGATACCGAAGTAGCGCTGCAGCTCGAGGTGGGTCCAATGGTAAAGGGGGTTACGCAACGTGTAGGGCACGGTTGCTGACCAGGCGTCGAATTTCTCTCTCGGGCTCGCGTCGCCGGTGCAGAAATGTTCGGCGACGCCATTCGCGCGCATGGCCCGCCATTTGTAGTGATCGCCGCCCAGCCAGATTTCGGCGAGGTCACCAAACTGATGATTGTTCGCGATGTCGGCGGGCGGAAGATGGTTGTGATAATCGAAGATCGGCTCCGATTTGGCAAATTCATGATAGAGGCGCTGAGCCGCATCACTGTGCAGCAAAAAATCGTCGTGAATGAAAGAAGGCATGGCAGTTAGGGGAAGACCAAGAGGGCGGGTGGATTGTCACTTACTAAGTGACAATCGGTGTTTCGTGGTCGGGAGGGTGGAGGTCTTGGCCCCGAGCGATTTGTCACTTCGCATAGGACAATGGCTGCTTCGTGGTCACGATCAGTTGGGTGAGGGGTGAATGGATTAAACGGGCGTTAGATAGTCATGGCGCCGAAGCCGCCATCGACTTCGATTTCGGTTCCGGTCACGAAACTACTCGCGGCGTTGCTGGCCAAGAAAAGGGTGGCGCCGATCAACTCATCGGAGTTACCGAAACGTTTCATTGGGGTGTGTCCCATGATTTGCTCAATGCGGTCGGGGGTGAGCACTTTCCGATTCTGTTCGGCGGGGAAGAAGCCGGGCACGAGTAGGTTGACGCGCACACCACGTGTCGCCCATTCGCGGGCGATATTTTTGGAGAGATTGTGTACGGCGGCTTTCGACGCTGAGTAGGTGAACACTCGGGAAAGTGGGAGACGGGCCGAGGCCGAACCGATGTTGATGATCGATCCGCCATCAGCGGATTCGAGCATCACTTCACCAAAGACCTGACAGGCGAATAACACACCTTTGAGGTTCGCGTTCATGATCCGATCGAACTCGTCCTCCGGAATGTCCATCACGGGGGTCGGCGAGTTGACGCCAGCACCATTTACGAGCACGTCAACGCGCCCGGATTTGGCGATCACGGCATCGCGCAATGAGGTAAGCTCGGCTTTACTGGTGGCGTCGGCAGCGTGGAACCAAGCCTTGCCGCCAGCGGCCTCGATTTGGGCGAGTCGAGTCGCGGCCTTGGCCTCGTTGCGACCGACGAGCACGACTTCAGCTCCGGCTTGAGCGAGGCCCAGGGCCATCGTGCCGCAGAGTTCACCAGTGCCGCCGATGACGACGGCGACTTTGCCATGAAGGGAAAAAAGAGAATCAATGTAGCCGGGTTTCATAGGGTGGTGAACCCTAGCAGTCGCGGGAACTCGACCGCAGGCAATATACCGCATAAGCGTTTACATTTTACGCACTCATCCTCTCTCTGGAGCTATGACAGAATTTTCCCGCAAACGTGTTGGCATCATGCTCTCAATCGAGACGGAGCATTGGCACGGCGTATTGCAGGGGTTGGCAGATGGGTTTCGGGACGCACCGGAGATTCAGGTGGTTAAAATTGCCCGGCCGGAAAAAATTGATGTGAAGGCGCTGCAGAAACTGAAACTGGATGGGCTGATCACGCGGGTATCGTCGAAAACGGATGAAGCGGCCCTTCTTAAATCAGGTCTACCCATTGTGAATGTCTCGGGCCGGTATCATCCTACGGACGTGGACAACGTATTCAACGATGACGAACGCGTGGGTCAGATGGCCGCCGCCTTTTACCAGCGCCGCGGTTTTAGAGATTTTGGATTCTGTGGGGTGCAACAGCATCGATCGTCACGGCTTCGGCAGCGGGGATTCGAGCAGGAGCTGCAACGGTTCGGCTTCTCTTCCCACGTGCTCATTTTACCCGAATTGCCCGAGGGGGATGCACCGAGCCCATCGGCCACCCGACTTATCGCGCGTTGGCTCGGCGAATTACCCCGTCCGGTCGCAGTTTTTGGATTCAACGATGCGTTGGCCCGGGCGGTGGCGGAAGCCGCCGAGGAGGTTGGAATTAAACTACCCGACGATGTCGCGGTGTTGGGGGTGGATAACGACGATATCCAACTCGGATTCTCGGCGGTGGCGCTTTCGAGCATCGAGCTCAATCGCCGCCGGATCGGAAATTACGCGGCGAAATGCATGCTGTCGCGGCTCGCGAAACCGCGCCAACCCTTGGCTATGCAGACGGTTCCCCCTCTCAAGATTGTGGCTCGCGGTTCGACCGACAAGTTGGCCGTCAATGACAGCGTGGTCGCGGAAGCGCTCGACTACATCACGGAGCACCTCGCCAACCCGATTTCGGTCGATGATATCGCGCGCGAAGTTGGAGTCTCGCGACGATCGCTCGAAGTGCGCTTCAGGACGGCCCTGCAGACATCGGTCTATGCCGAGGTGCAACGCCAGCAGCTCGATCGGGCGCGGGTCTTACTGTTGGAGACACCCAAAATGACGATCGCGGAAGTGGCCTATGCCTGCGGTTTCCAGGATGCGCGGCACTTAAACGTGGTGTGTCGTAAGAAGCTCGATTGCACGCCCGGATCGCTGCGGAAGGGGTAAAGGGGGGGGCTCAAGTGGGGGAGAGGTGTCGCTTTTGAAAAACTCTCCCAGAACCGGTTTTTAAATAGGCTTCAAATTTTTCAGCGGCTTCTCGAGTAGGGAATGCCGAGAACCAAATTAAACTCCAGGGACCAAATTTGGCCGTGTGCTTTGTCCCTCCTTGATTGTGAGATTTTACTCGATTTTCCACGTCTCTGGTCGATCCAACATAAAATCGAGAGCCGTCCGAATCCGATCTCAGAAAATAGACGAAGTAGGTGAGTGGATGATTGCTCATGGTGATGATCTATCGTTCGAGCGCGAAAGTCCGCCTTCGCCCTAGCGGCTTCGGCGAGACATCTTGCCATAGTCCCGCTTCGCGGGACGACGGCGGATGGTGGAACTGAGGGGAATCAAACCCCTGACCTCTTCATTGCGAACGAAGCGCTCTATCAACTGAGCTACAGCCCCATTTATCCAGTCTGGCGGGGAGAATTTCTGCGGTGTTCGGGCGGTGGAGTAAACCTCATTTTTTGCGCAGCTCCCCAGTGGGAATGTTACCTAAATGAAAAAATCAACATTTGGTTGGAGATGGCCTCAGTTTTGCTCTTGCAGCTCTTGCAATTCATGATCCAAAGCAGGAGGTGAGTCGAAAACTCACTTCCTATATCAAACTACTATGAGCAAGAGCACTAAGTCCAAATCGCCCGCCGCCCCACGGGTTACTAAGACTGTCGCCCCTAAAAAGGCAGCAGTTAAAAAGGCGGCGGCCGCGAAAAAACCGGCCGCTCCTACAAAAAAGAAACCCGTCGCGGCTAAACCAGCCAAGACTGTAAAGAAGACCGTCAAGAAAGTCGCACCGAAGAAAGCGGTCGTGGCGAAAAAACCGGCAGTTAAGAAGGCGACACCCGTAGCCAAGAAGCCGGACACCAAAAAAGTCGCGACCCAAAAGGTGGCGGTGAAAAACGCCGCACCGCAGAAGGTCGCGGCCAAGAAGACCGTGAAGAAGAAAGCGGTCGCGAAAAAGAAGACGGTCATTACCGCCAAGATCGATATTGCATTCGGCAACACGCTTTACATCCGGGGCGATGGCCCCGGGCTGTCATGGGACGCGGGCGTGCCGATGAACAGTATCGGTGCCGACGAGTGGAGCATTACCTTGCCCGGCAGCAAGCCTCAGGTTATCTTCAAGTTCCTCGTCAACGATATCAGCTGGAATGCCGGCGAGGATTACGTCGTCGATTCCGGCAGCGAAGTTGTGTTGGTGCCGAGTTTCTGATTCCGTCGGAAGACTCTTTATTACGATCAACGCCCCGTTCGCGGGGCGTTTTTTTTGGCCGTTTGACTCAGTGGCGATCGCCGTTGAGTTCCATCATTATCGCGGAGAGTTCGGCCAGAGCAGCGGTGCGATCCTTCGGTAGATCTTCGAGTTCAACCCGACGCACGTTGAGCGTAGCGGAGGAGAATGGCAGCGGTAGAATGAATCGATCCCAACTCCGAAGCTGTTTTACACGTGTGAACTCGACTCCAATGAGGACGATTGGAAGTTTGGCCCGTCGCGCTACGATCAATCCACCGGGTTTGAATTCGTAGATTGGTCCGCGCGGACCGTCAGGTGTAATCCCGAGATCCCCGCCTTCCTTGGCGACTTTGATCATCGCGTTGACGGCCTCGCGGGCTCCCCAGTTGTTGGATCCACGAATGGATTTGATACCGAACATTCCGAGAAATCCCGCCATCCAAGCGCCGTCCTTGCTGGCGCTGACGATGCAATTGAGGGATCCTCCTGGTCGAAATCTTCGCGTGATCTCACACCCCAGAAAAAGTCGATTATGCCACATAGCGAGGGCGGTGGGAACGTCACGGCGACCGTAAATAGCACGGGATTCCGGCGATACTCGTATTCGAATCGTGCGCGCCCAGAGCCGGATGAAATTGCCCAGCGACCAGAGTATCAGCCGGTTCCAACCGGTGATCCGGTAGGCATCGGCACGATTTTCTGGGGAAGAAGGCACGGCGCGGTTCTTGGGGATCGGAGCCAACCCGCCAAGCCTTCTTTCGTGGCGCGAGGTTTGACGTTGCACGGGTCGCGTTACACTGCAGATCGATGCCATTGCCCGAATGTCCTTATTTGCCCACTCCCCGTGACGGGATGGATTGGCGTGTTTATCAGCCGCACGGAGATTCGAGAGGCGCGGGTTTTTACGGAACCTGTCTGGAATACGGTCATGCGTTATGGCATCGGGAGCTACCGGCGAGGGCGCTGTTGTGCCTCGATCGTGCGATGGGAGCGGATTTGGCGGAAACCGATGCGGTGCTCGGTTCTTGGCCCATGCCCTACGCCGCGATGGCTTGGATCATGCGGGAAGTGCCACGTGATCTCTTTTGTGGAAACCCGCGGGTGCACTTTCAGCACTATGCCGATCGCATGAACGAGCCACGTAAGGAGCTGCGGCGATGGAGAGCCTGGGCGTGTTGGGCTCTGGCATGTGAGGTGAGACCGGAACTCGACGGTGACTCTAAGCACGATGTGGTGGAGCCTTGTCTCGAGGAAATTGAGCAAAAACTCCGTATAGAGGGGCTGGAAGGGGAGAGTGAGCAGTGGAGAAGGGTGCTCGCGGATTTCGGGTGAATTTGAAGCAAGACGCGACCGAAACCAAAAAAACCTCCGGGATTGACCGGAGGTTAAAAATGGCGGGATGGACGGGACTCGAACCCGCGGCCTTCTGCGTGACAGGCAGACGCTCTAACCAACTGAGCTACCACCCCAATAGGGGAAAGGAGGCGAGACCGTAGAATTAGGGCGATTCAAGTCAAGCGCTCTCGCGCCTCTTTTTTATTTTCCCTCTCGAATTTCCTTAAATTTGTCCTACCGCCTTAGTTGAGGCGGCCCGTCACAATCGAACGATTTGGTGGTAAAGTGGGATAACGGGGACCGCTTATGGGGGAGGATTCGAATTCAAG
>JABIRI010000161.1 GCA_018667915.1 Opitutaceae bacterium
TTCATCCGCCGCGCCACCTTCGACCTGCTCGGCCTCCCTCCCACTCCCGAAGAAGTCGCCGCCTTCGAATCCGCCTCAATCCACCATCCCCAATCCGCCATCCCCAATCTCATCGATCGCCTCCTCGCCAGCCCACACTACGGCGAGCGCATGGCGCAGCACTGGCTCGATGTCACCCGCTATGCCGACAGCAGCGGTCTCGCCAACGACTACGAACGCGGCAACACGTGGCGCTATCGCGATTACGTCGTCCGCTCTTTCAACAACGACAAGCCCTACGACCAATTCATCCGCGAACAGATCGCTGGCGACGAGATAGATCCCAACGACCCCGAGATGATTGTCGCCACCGGATTCCTCCGCATGGGCCCTTGGGAGCTCACGACCATGGAGGTGCCCAAACTCGCCCGCCAACGCTTCCTCGACGACGTCACCAACAGCGTCGGCGAAACCTTCCTGGCCCAATCCCTGCAATGCGCCCGGTGCCACGATCACAAGTTTGATCCCGTCCCCACCCGCGACTACTACGCCATCCAGTCCGTCTTCGCCACCACTCAACTCGCCGAACGCGCCGCGCCATTTTTGCCCGAGGAAAACACCGACGGTTTTCACGAAAAATCCATCCTCGATCAACGCCGCAACGAATACATCACAACGCTCAATTATTTTGATGAGCTCCTCCTCGCCAACGCCGAGCAATGGTTCGTCGACGAAGACCGTGATCCCACGCGCTGGCACGAAGCCCTCGCCGAAGTCCGCGCGGCGGGACCGGGCAAAAACCCCCGCGGATTCGATCAAGTTTTCGACAATACCCGTCGCATCTTGCTGAAGGCGGAAATCCCCGAAGACGAATTCCCGCCCAAGGCCGTCGGCTTCACCCCGCAGGACTACGGCAACGAACGCATGGCCAAAAAAGGTTACGGTCGCCTCAGCTGGGAAATCGATCGCTACGAACCCTTCGCCCTCGCCGTTTACGGTGGCCGGACCCCGAGCCTCACCAACATTTCCAAGCCGCTGCGCATGCCGGACAACCGCATGAGCAAGGGCGAGCTCGAGGTCACCAAAATCTTGCCCTACGGCGATGCCTTCGGCGGCACCGATCCGGTCCCACCCGGCGTGCTCTCCGCCCTCGGGATTAATCCGCCCGAACCACTGACCACGGATATCGAAGGTCGCCGCCGCGCCTTCGCCAATTGGGTTGCCCGATCCGACAACGCCCTCACTACCCGTGCCATCGTCAACCGCGTTTGGCTCTGGCATTTTGGTCAACCCATCGCCGGCAACCCCAACAACTTTGGCAGCACCGGCAAACCGCCCACGCATCCCGAATTGCTCGATTGGCTCGCCACCGAATTCGTCGCCGACGACTGGTCATTCAAGACCCTGCACCGCACCATCATGACCAGTGCCGCCTACCGCCGCAGCACGCGTCACCCGGACCGCGCCCAACTCGCGAACCTCGATCCCACCAACGAATCCTACGCCACCTTCCAGCCCCGACGCCTGACCGCTGAAGAACTCCGCGATGCCATGCTCCGCGCTACCGGTGAACTGAATCCCCAACTCGGTGGAATTCCCAACCGCCCCGAGATCAATCTCGAAGCCGCCTTGCAACCGCGCCAAGTCATGGGCGCATTTGCCCCCGCCTGGGTGCCCAACCCCGCGCCCACCGAACGTAACCGCCGCAGCCTCTACGCCACCAAACTTCGCGGCCTGCCCGATCCCGCCATGGAGGTGTTCAACCAACCCGCACCCGACTTCTCCTGCGAACAACGGGATGCCTCGGTGGTGACCCCGCAGGTCTTCAATCTCTTCAACAGTTCCACCAGCCACGGTCGCGCCTTGGCCTTAGCTCATCGCGCCGTTGAAGAAATCAAAACCGCCGACAGCGAAGCCATCATCACCCGCTGTTTCGAACTCGCCCTCAACCGAGCTCCGACGCCCGACGAACTCACCACGTGCCTCGTTCATTGGGACGACATTGCCGCGATGATCGCGCACGATACCCCGGAACGCTGGACTCCTCCGCTGCACGTAACCCGTGAAGCTGTCGAAGAAAACACCGGCGAGAGTTTCACCTTCGAAGAAACCCTCCACGGCTACGCCGACTACGTCCCCGACCTGCAACCGGCCGACGTCCCCCTCCGCACCCGCGCCCTAGCCGACGTCTGCCTCGCCCTCTTCAACACCGCCGAATTCTCGTATGTTTACTAACTGCTCCGCAGAAGTGCCAAGTATCAGGTAACAAGTAACAAGAATCTCAGTCTTCAAACCATCATATCCGCCGAAGATTTTGGCCGCAAAAAAGCACAAAACCAAACGGCCGCGATGAGCCTATAGGCTCACACCAAACAACCGCTCTCAATCATGCGCCTTTTGTGCCTTTTTGTGGCAATCCCCACCCGCCTCTCAGCACTCGGCTCTCTCTGCACCCTCCTGTAATTATAGTTCCATTGCGTAAGCCCTTAGCGTCTTTGCGTGATAAAACTCTCTGCCTCACCGCCCAACCTGCCTCTTAGCTTTCGTGTTCTTCGTGTCCATTCGTGGTTAAAAAAAAATAATACTCCTGCCTCTCAGCCTACTTCTCGTTGTCACGAGCGTGTTGAACGCCGCCGTGCCGTCGCGGCCCAATATGATTCTGATCAATTGCGACGATCTCGGCTACGGGGACATCGCTCCTTACGGCGCCACCGATATTCGCACTCCGCACCTCAACCGCATGGCTCGCGAAGGGCTACGTCTCACCGACTTTTCCGTCACAGCACCATTGTGCACCCCATCCCGCGCCTCGCTCATGACCGGAAAATATCCCGGGCGCGTTGGTCTCGCCACCGGCGTCCTACGCCCGAGCGCCATTCGGGGACTCGCCGGCGAAGAGATCACGCTCGCCGAGGTTTTTAAATCACGCGGTTACACCACCGGCTGCGTCGGAAAGTGGCACTTAGGTTTCCGACCCGGCATGCTTCCCCGCGACCAAGGCTTCGACCAATATTACGGCGTGCTCCACAATCTCGATGATCCGGAAACCATCTACTTCAAGGATGTGGGCGGCATGCCTATTCTACGCGGTGACGAGGTGGTCCAGCGCCCCGCTGTGCCGGCCGAGATCACCGGCCTCTACACTGCCGAAGCACTCGCCTTCATTGAGCAAAATCAAAGCGACCCCTTCTTCCTCTACCTCGGTCACGCCATGCCCCACATCCCCTTCGACGCGTCACCGCGCTTCAAAGGTAAATCTGCTCGTGGTCTCTATGGCGACTGCATCGAAGAACTCGACGACAGCACCGGGCAGATTCTAGCAAAAATCCAAGAACTCGATCTCGCGGCCAACACCCTCGTCATCTTCACCAGTGACAACGGCCCCGAACGCCGCACCCCCGGCACCGCCGCTCCGCTCCAAGGCACTAAACACACCGTATTCGAAGGCGGACTCCGTGTGCCCTTCCTCGCGTGGTGGCCAGGCCAAGTGCCCGCCGGCCAAGTCAGCTCAGACTTCGTTTCCGTCCTCGACCTTCTCCCCACCTTCGCCGCCCTCACGGGAGTGACAGAACTCCCAACGGGACTCGACGGATTCGATCGCAGCGCGCTCCTCCTCGGGGAAGAATCAGGGTCTCCCGTTCCCGCACTTTATTCTCGTTACGGCCGAGGCAAAAACGCCAAAGAATCCATGCGCGAAGGCCCCTGGAAACTTCACCACTACGCCGACCCCCAACTCTACAACCTCACCACCGATCTAGGCGAAGCCACCAACGTCGCATCCGAACATCCCAAAGTCGTCGCCCGCCTGTCCCAACAAGCCATCAACATTCGCCAATCCACTCAAGCTGATCACGCCTTCCCCAAATCACCGACTGCTCCGCAGAAGTGCCAAGTATCAGGTAACTCAATCCCCACTCCAACACAGAATTTTGTCACAAAAAGCACAGAAAGCACCTGACATTTTTAGGATCATACAGCCTGCTGGTTTTGTGTCTTTTGTGCCTTCTGTGGCCATCCCCTCGATGCCTCCAAGATCTGCGTTAATCTGCGCCATCTGCGGTTAAAAAAATCACTGCCCCTCTGCCCCCTAAATGAGCACACCATTTTTCCCCTGCGCGGGAGGCCGCGCGCTCCACGCCCCCACCCGCCGTGACTTCCTCTACAGTCTCGGTGCGAGTATCGGCAGCGTCGCGTTCTCCGCCATGCTGCCCAACGGCGCTTCCGCCGCGGACAAAGCGAACCCGCTCGCGCCCAAACCCGGACACTTTCCGGCCAAGGCCAAGAACTGTATTTTCCTCATGATGGAAGGCGGGCCTTCGCACATCGATACGTTCGATCCGAAGCCCATGCTCGACCGCATGCATCTGTCGGAATTCACCCGCGAGGGCGAACAGAAATCTGCGATGGAAAGCGGCAAACGCTACTACGTGCGCAGTCCCTTTGATTTCCACAAAGTCGGGCAAAGCGGAGCCGATATGGCCACCAACTGGGAACACCTCGCCAAGGTCGCCGACGACCTCTGTTTCTTCCGCGGCTGCCAGGTCGATTCGGTGAATCACCCCACCGCGATGTATCAGATGAACTGCGGTAACCGTTTCGGCGGCGACCCCGGCATTGGTGCCTGGGTCAACTACGGTCTCGGCACCCTCAACCAAGACCTGCCCGGCTTCATCGTCTTGCCCGAAATCTCCTACCCGCAAGGTGGAGCCGCCAACTGGAGCAACGGCTACCTGCCGGCCAGTTTCCAAGGCACGCCCCTGCGCGCCAAGGGTTCGCCCATTCTCGATCTTAACCCACCGCCCGGCGTCAGCACCGCGCGCCAACGGAAGAACCTCGACCTCATCGCTGAGCTCAACGCGCGTCACGCCGCCTACCACGAAGGGTTCGACGAACTCTCCGCGCGGATGGACAACTATGAACTCGCCTTCCGCATGCAGATGCAGGTGCCGGAGACGATGGATATTTCCGCCGAGAGCGACAAAACCAAGGAAGACTACGGCATCGGCCAAGCCGAGACCGACAGCTTCGGCCGCAAGTGTTTACTCGCCCGCAAACTCGTCGAAAAAGGCACCCGATTCGTGCAGGTCTACAACGGCACCTGGGACAGTCACGACTACATCGAACGCGCGCACGGCAACCTCGTCCGCGGGGTGGACCAACCCATCGCCGCCCTCATCGCCGATCTCAAACAACGCGGCCTCCTCGAAAGCACGCTGGTGGTCTGGTGTGGTGAATTCGGCCGCACCCCCGACAACGGCGTGCGCGGGGGCGTGGCCTACGGTCGCGACCACAACCCCAACGCCATGACCATGTGGTTCGCCGGCGGCGGGGTGAAAGCCGGTCACACCATCGGCGCCACCGACGAAATGGGCATGCTCGCCGTGGACAAAGTCCACCACGTCCGCGACGTGCACTGCACCATCCTAAGATTGTTAGGCTTAGACGACAACAGACTCACCTACTACCACGCCGGCCGCTTCAAACAACTCAGCCAATTCGGCGGCCAAGTCATCCCCGAATTAATCGCGTAGCGTGGGTAACTCCACCGCTGGTTTTGCCCACGACGAAGCACGGGAGTGCTGAGATGGTGCGCCGAACAGGCGTGCCCCGAAGGGGTGATGAAACGGGTGCCCAATATGGGCAGTTGAAGAACAAACACACGAAAGGCTTACTCCTTCGCCAAGGCTTCGGCGGCACACGGCGTCTACCGACTACGCACTGGAACCTAAACAGGACGCTGATTTTTATACAGGAAACATAGCCAGCACACCGGAATTATTGCCACAGAAGGCACAGAAAGCACATGATAAGGGAGCCGCTGTAGGGAGCTCCTATGCGTCCTGCTGGTTTTGTGTTTTATGCGCCTCTTGTGGCCATTCCTCCGCCATGTCCGCCGAAGTCCCGCACCAGCGGGACGAAGGAGGATTCCTCCCAGCATCCAATCTAACCCAATTGAGAACGAGAACGATCCACCGTCGTCCCGTCGAACGGAACTATGGCGGACAAGGAACGAGTAAGAGAACGAACTTACCGCTCCGTGATCTCTGTGTCGCCTCTGTGCCCTCTGTGACAAAGTCGTTTCAGTGCGAACGCCCTCTGCGCCTTAGCGTCTTTGCGATAAAATCAATACCCAGAACATTAACCCAAGATTCCGCACAATAGTTTGGCCTCCGCGGGCGTTTCTCTTCACCTCTTGAGACTCCCCTGCCTACCCTGTATGCGCCGACTTTTCTCCACCGCCACTTGCCTCCTCGTTTCCGTCCCATTCGCGGTCGCCGAAGCCGACATCGATTTTCGCCGCGATGTGATGCCGATTCTCTCGGACAACTGCCTCGAATGCCACGGCCCCGACGAGGAGACCCGCGAAGCTGACCTCCGTCTCGACACCCCTGAGGGCGCTTTCACCGAGATCTTCGGCCGCGCCCCGATTGTCCCCGGAAATCTCGACGAGAGCGAAGTGGTCTACCGCATCACCACCCGGGATAGCGAAGAGCGCATGCCGCCCATCGATTCCAAGAAGGACTTCACCAAAGCGGACGCCGCTATCCTCACCAAATGGATCGAACAGGGCGCCACCTACGATGAACACTGGGCTTGGCAGGTCCCCCAGAAAGCTCCCCTGCCTTTCCCCGATCAACACCCCATCGATGCCTGGATCAACGCCGAGCTGCAGGAGAACGATCTCTCCCCGACTCCAGCCGCCGCTCCCCGCACCCTCGTTCGTCGCCTCTTTCTCGATGTCATCGGACTGCCTCCCTCTCCCACCGAGATCGACGCCTTCCTCACCGCCCACGCCGTCGATCCCACCTCCGCCATCGAGTCGCTCATCGACGACCTCCTCGCCCGCCCCGCCTACGGCGAAAAGTGGGGCCGCCACTGGCTGGATATCGCCCGCTACTCCGACACCAACGGTTTCGAGAAAGACAAACCCCGCGACCAATGGATCTATCGCGACTGGGTCGTCGACGCGCTCAACCGCGACCTGCCCTACGACCAATTCCTCACCGAGCAACTCGCCGGCGACCTCCTCGCCGACGCCACTCAGGATCAACTCATCGCCAGCGGCTTCATGCGCAACGGCATGGTCAACGAAGAGGGCGCCATCGTGCCCGAGCAGTTCCGCATCGAGGGCATCGTCGATCGCATGGACACGTTCGGCAAAGCCACCCTCGGACTCACCGTGCAGTGCGCCCAGTGCCACACCCACAAGTTCGATCCCATCACGCACGACGAATACTTCAGCCTCTTCGCCTTCTTCAATGAAACCCACGAGGCGAAGTCTTGGATCTACAGCGACAAGCAACGCGACGACATCGCCAAACTCATCACCGAGCTCGACGACCTTAACCAACAGGCCCGCGAAACCGTCCCCACCTGGGAAGCCGACCTCGCCGCTTGGGAAGACACCCAACGCGCGAAGCATGACATCTGGACCATTTGGGACACCGACAGCCAGACCTGGAAAGGCGGTCTCAACCATCCCGAGGAACTCGACGATCACAGCATCCTCACCCTCGGCCATCCCACCGTCACCGGTTTCTCCATCACGGAAGGCGACCTCCCCCTCCCCGAGGTCACCGGCCTGCGCCTCGAAGCCCTCCTGCACGGCGACCAACCGTTCCGCGGCCCCGGCCGCAGCTACTGGGGCACCTTCGCGATCAGTGAAGTGGAAGTCTTCAGCCAAGAGCCCGGTTCCGAGGAATGGAACGAAATCAAACTCGCCTCCGCCACCGTCGACTTCGCCACCCCAACCGGCGGCCTGAAAGACTACTACAGTCACGAGAAACTGGATCCCGATCGCGAACGCCGCATCGGGCCGGCCAAGTTCTTGGTCGATGGCGATAAAACCACCGGCTGGGCTCCCGATCGGGGTCCGATTCTGCGCCACACCGAATCCGCCGCCGTGGTGGTTTTCGAAGAACCGCTCCAACTCCCGCCCGGCAGCCGCCTGAAAGTCCAGCTCGTGCAGAGTCACGGCGGCGACGGCAACGACCGCGAGAACCAACAACTCGGCCGCTACCGCTTCTCCCTCACCGACGCCCCCGCCCCGCGCGCCACCCCCTACGATCACGCCGCGCTGCTCGCCCTCCAAAAACCCGCCGACCAGCGCACCGCCGCAGAGCAGGCCGCCGTCTTCACCGCGTGGCGCAAAACGCAGGACGCCTTCGCCGACCTCAATGCCGCCGCCGCCAAGATCACCAAACGATTCCCCGAAGCCCGCACCAGTGTGCTGCACAGCACCGACACGCCACCTCAGTTTGCCCGCACCACCCGCCTCCTCGATCGCGGCGTCTGGGATCAGCCCAAACACGAAGTTCCCCGCGGCGTGCTCGCCGTGCTCAATCCCCTCGAAGTTGCGAACCCCACCCGCCTCGATCTCGCCGCCTGGGTGACCGCCCCTGAAGCGCCCCTCACCGCCCGCGTCCAGGTCAACCGGGTCTGGCAGACCCTCTTCGGCGAAGGCCTCGTCATCACCGCAGACGACTTTGGCACCCGCGCCCCGCTCCCCGAACACCTCGAGCTGCTCGATTGGCTGGCGGTCGATTTCCGCGAAAACGGCTGGAGTTCCAAACAACTCCTCAAAACCATCCTCACCAGCGACGCCTACCAGCGCAGCTCCGAGGTCACCCCCGCCCTCTGGGAAGTCGACCCGCGCAATCGCCTCCTCGCCCGCGGCCCGCGTTTCCGCGCCGAAGCGGAAGTCATTCGTGACATCGCCCTGACCGCGTCCGGTCTGCTCACCCAGAAAGTCGGCGGCCCCAGCATTTACCCGCCCGTGCCCAAGTCGGTGCTCGAATACAACTACGTGAAACCCGACTACTGGGATCCCGCCACCGGCCCCGAGCGCTACCGCCGCTCGCTCTACATGTTCCGCAAGCGGTCCATGCCCGATCCCGCCCTCTCGTCCTTCGACGCCCCCAACGGCGACGCCTCCTGCGCCCGCCGCCTGCGCTCCAACACCCCGCTCTCCGCCCTCACCTCCCTCAACGAACCCATCTTCGTCGAAGCCGCCCAAGCTCTCGCCCTGCGCATCGTCCGCGAAGCCGGTCCCACCACCGCAGAGCGCACCAATTACGGTTACCTGCTCACCACCGGCCGCCCCGCCCAACCCTCGGAAACCGCCGCCATCTCCGAACTCCTCGCCTCCCAGGATTCCCGCCTCGCCGAAGGCTGGCTCGACATCCGACAAATCGCCTTCCCCGATCCCAACGTCGTCCCGGAACTCCCCGCCGGCGTGATCCCCCGCGACGTCGCCAAATGGGCCATGGCCTCGCGCGTCCTCCTCAATCTCGACGAAACCATCAGCAAAAACTGATCTTCTTCTTTTTTAATAAATGGATAACGAAATCCGTCAGGAATACGCCACCCTCCAATCCCGCCGCTGGTTTCTGCGCAACTGTGGCGTCGGCATGGCCGGGCTCGCGCTCAACAACCTGTTTTCCTCCCAAGGCATCGCCGCCGACACCGGCAATCCCCTCGCCGTGCGTTCGCCCCACTTCGCCCCCACGGCCAAACGTGTCATCTACATCTTCCAAGCCGGTGCCCCCAGCCACCTCGACCTCTTTGATCACAAACCCGAGCTGGTGAAACGCGACGGCGAGCTGCCCCCCGCCGACCTCCTCAAGGATTACCGCGCCGCCTTCATCAATCCCAACTCGGCCTTCATGGGCACGAAGTACGACTTCAACCGCCACGGCCAAAGCGGCGCCGAAGTCAGCACCCTCCTCCCCCACATCGCGAAACACGCCGACGACATCTGCTTCATCAAATCGATGCAGACCGACGCCGTGAACCACGCCCCCGCCCAGATCTTTCTCAGCACCGGCCACGCCCAATTCGGCCGCCCCAGCCTCGGCGCCTGGTCCATCTACGGCCTCGGCAGCGAAAGCGAACAACTCCCCGGCTACGTCGTGCTCACCAGCGCCAAAGGCACCAGCGGCGGTGCCAGCAACTACGGTTGCGGCTTCCTCCCCACCGTCTACAACGGCGTGCCCTTCCGCGGCACGGGAGACCCCATCCTCTATCTCTCGAATCCTAAGGGTTACGACCGCCCCGCCCAACGCGCCGCGCTCGACACCCTCAAGAAGCTGAACCACCAGACCCTCGCCGAGCTCGCCGACCCCGAGACGGCCGCGCGGATCCAAGCTTATGAGACGGCCTACCAACTCCAAGCCAGCGCGCCCGAGTTGATGGACCTCAAGCAAGAGTCCGCCGCGACCCTCAACGCCTACGCGATCAAAGACCCAACCGAGTCCAACTTCGCCCGCAACTGCCTACTCGGACGCCGCATGCTCGAGCGCGGCGTGCGCTTCGTGCAGCTCTTCCACGAAGCCTGGGACCAACACAACGGACTCGACAGGGCCCTGACCAGAAACTGTAAAGACACCGACCAACCCGTCGCCGCCCTCCTCCAAGACCTGAAAGACCGCGACATGCTCAAAGACACGCTGGTAGTATGGGGTGGAGAATTCGGCCGCACGCCGATGGCGCAAGGCGACGAACGCAACGGCCGTGATCACCACAACCGTGCGTTTACCATGTGGCTCGCCGGCGGCGGCATTAAGCCGGGAATCTCCTATGGTAAGACTGACGACTTCGGCTTCGACGTGATCGAAAACCCCGTCCACGTCCACGACCTCAACGCGACCATCCTCCACACTCTAGGTTTCGACCACAAGCGCCTGACTTATAGATTTCAGGGAAGAGACTTCCGCCTAACCGACGTCCACGGCCACGTAAGCAAAGACATCTTGGCCTAAGCCTCTTTCACTGGCCCCAGCGCCAAAGGCATTAGTCAAAGTCGAGATCTGACGTCCTTTGGTTGCCCCAATGTTGATATTAAGCGTTTGACCCCTTTTTCAGCCCCCAATGCCGTGTTTGGAATGATCCGGACATAGGTAACACAAAGTCCAAGGACATGGGTTACACTTTTTGAGGTTGGGTTTAGGGATAGTATTTGGCGAGCGGGATTTGATCCGGGGGAACCATGTAGGCCGCAGGCCGGAATGGGTCCCCCGGATTGAGCGTGAGGTTGGCGAGGTGCACGTTGGCGAAGTAGAGTTCACTCACTCCTGAGTCGGTTTGCTTGATGCCCACGTTTACTCCGGCGAAAGCGTCGCCAACATGGTAGCTGCGTTTGCGGTAGAGTATATGGCCAGAGTCACTCACGCGCTTGCGGGTGTAGTCTTTCGGGTAACGCACGGTTTTATCGGTTTCGTTTAGTCGTCGTTCGCTAAGGTGGTAGAGTTGCGCGGGTTTTTGCATGCCGATGCCTTCGTGGGGCCGCGCGTGATTGTAGGTGTGTCGCCATCGATCGAAGAGGCGTTGTTGAGCGCGTAGATTGCGGGCACTGGGCTGGAGAGTCTCGGCTTTGAGGTCTCGGTGCATGCGTTCGTGCGAGCCGTTGTCCTGGGGATGACCCGGGCGGGTAAACTCCACTTGGATGCCTTGGCTAACCCACCACACACTCAGGCGGGAGAGTCGGCCCCAGCCGTTGGAGGCAAACGGCGAGCCGTTGTCGACGCGGATGATCTCGGGCAAACCGTGGTGACGCATCATCTTACGGGTGGCCGCGTAGGTGCCATTAAACTGCTGATCAAGGCGGGCCTGACAGCCCACGATATAACGCGAAAAGCGATCGCATACCGTGAGGGGATCGCAGCGCACTCGGTCTTGAGTCAAAAACCAGCCTTTGTAGTCGAAGGTCCACACGTGGTTCGCCCGGACAGGCTCGGTCAACTCACTGGGTTTGCCGTGGTAGACGCCCGGCTTGCGGCGACGCCGCTTGATCAAGCCATGCTGGCTCAAGAGTGAAGCGATCGTGCTGCGCGCCGGAGGACTCTCAATGCCGTGTTTATACACCAGCAGATCCTGGATCTTCTTGGGTCCCCACATCGGGTGCGCTTTGCGCTCCTTGAGCAGCAAGGCGAGCACCTCGGCTGGGGTTTGATGGCAGCAGCCATGTGGCCGACGCGATACATCTCCCAGTCCTTTGGGGCCATGGGCCGCATAACGACCCAGCCACTTGTGGCCCGTCTTTCGGCTAATATCGAAGTCTTCGCAGAGCTGCGTGACACTGAAGCGGCCGGTGGCCGCTAAACTGACAAACTGAAGCTTCTGGTTCATTGGGGTTACATCTTTGCAGGGCATATCGCCCTTTTTGGTGTAACCTATGTCCCTAGACTATCTGTTACCTATGTCCCCGGTTCATACCCCCCTGTTACCTATGTCCCCGGTTCATACCTCCTCCGTCACTCAGCGAAGCGGAGCTTTGGCGGACATGTTCGCATAGGCTTCAAGGATCTGGTCGATCTGAGTATTGGTTTCGGCAGAAGGCGCGCTACGCGCGGGGTCTGCATCAAACCACTCGATGGTTTTCTTAATTCCTTCGGTGAAAGGGATCTTCGCCTCGAAGTCTGGGACGGCGGTTTTCAACTTGGTATTATCAAATAAAGCCGTGTGGGATTTGTCGCCGAGGAGGGTCCCCTCCCAATCGGGGTTCCAGGCTACCAATAGGTCTGAGGCGATATGGACTAACTTCGGATCGAGCACTCCCGCCGCTTCGGCGGTCAGGCGGTATATTTCGTTCCAGGTCAGGGCTTCATCGGAGGTGATCTGAAAGTCCTCGTTGATGGCCTGGGTATTTTTAAACAGCCCTGCGAGGCCTTGGGCGAAGTCCTCCGCGTGAGTGATCGTCCAGAGCGTTGTGCCATCACCGGGCACAATCATCGGCTGTCCGCGGCGCATGCGGTCCACGGCGGTGAAATCGGTCCAGCCGCCGATGGGGATCAGGATCACCGAATCATAGGTATGCGAGGGGCGCACAATCGTGTAGGTCAGGCCGTTGGGTTCATCCGCTTGGTCGTGCAAAACCTGTTCCGCCGCGATCTTGTCGCGCGAGTATTGCCAACGGGGATTATCCAAGGGCGTGCGCTCGGTCGTCGGCTCGTAGCGCGTCGGCTTCGCGTAGGCCGAGGCCGAGCTGATAAATATGTATTGGTCACAGCGTCCACGAAACAGCCGCATGTCGCGTTCGACATCGGCTGGAGTGAATCCAATGAACTGCACCACCACATCGAAGTAGTGCCCGCGGAGTTTTTGCACGATGTCGGCTTCGTCGTCGTTGTTGATGTCGCAACAGAGATCGTGCGCGCCGTCGATCCCGGGACGGCCGGGTCGGTGCATAAGCCAGAGTTCATGATCTTGCGCGAGCGCGAACTTACTGCACGCCGTGCTGATGTTTCCGGTGCCACCAATGAAAAGAAATCGCATCGCCAACGCGTAGCGAACGCTTGGCGAAGTATCAAATTCCAAGTATCAAGTATCAAGAATTAGGACCGCCAGCCTGGTGTTTATACACGAAGTGCGGAAGCGCGTAGATGGTGCGCTTAAAGAGCGTGCCCCAAAAGGGGTGATGCTATTGGGAGCCCTGAAGGGCAATTGAAGAACAAAAGGAAACAGAGAGAACAAATCCGTCAGCACGCCGTTATTAACGCAAAGATACGAAGAGAAAAAATAGTGATCTATGTCCCATGTCTTGTTACTTGGTCAGTGCTACTTGTTACTTCACTCCGGCAGGAGTGCTTGCTACTTGATACTTCTCACCGCGAGACGCGCTTGTTACTTGATAACTCGCCTCGGACAGGCGCGCGACTTAAGAGGGTGGGTCCCGTTGTATCCCGTCACTTGATACTTGTTACCTGCTACTTGTTACTTCGGAAGGCGCTCGTTGAGCGCATTCCGCGTTGTCTCATCCGCGCTGAGGATGGCTCTTACGCCGGTGATGTAATCGAGGACGAGCGGGGCTTCGGTGGAGGGGAGTTTCGCCGCGAGCTTTTGTTTCTCGCCTTGGTGAGCGGGATGGTCGGCGAGGTTGTGCCACTCGTTGGGATCGGTCACGTGCGCGTAGAGCTCTTCGCCGCCGTCGAAGTATCGGGTATATCGATACGATGAGGTGCGCACGGTGTAGTTCCCCCTGCCCCACGAACAAATGGCCGGTCCCGCGAGCGGGGCGTTTTGGTCGGCGAGTTGCGGGGCGAGACTGAAACCGTCGAGGTGCCCAGGCTGATCCAGTCCGGCAAGATCGACGAGGGTCGGGTAAATATTGATCAGTGAAACGCCGCCTCCGACGGAGCGGTTTACGGGCGTATTTTGCTGGCGCGGATCGAGGAGGATGAAGGGCACGCGAGTCGTTTCTTCCCAGAGAGCGAATTTCCTAAAATGGCGTTTCTCGCCCATGCCGTAACCGTGGTCGGACCAGAGCACGATGATGGTATTGTCGACGTAGGGGCTCGCCTCCAAGGCATCGAGCACGCGACCCACGTTGTAGTCGGCCCAGGAGATGCAGGCGAGGTAGGAGCGGCGGACCCGGGTCCAGGCTTCGTCTTTGGTGAAGCGAGTGTCGTCGCTGATCTTGGCCATGGCCTGCCCGACCGCGGGAATGTCGGCGAGGTCGTTGGGGAGGATGTTAGGCGGCGTCACATCCTCGGGATAGAGATCAAAAAACTCCGGCGGACAAATAAACGGCAGGTGCGGTTTCACAATGCCGACGGCCAGAAAGAAGGGTTGGTCGTGATCCCGGGCCAGCACGTCCATGCCGTAGGAGGCGACCTGGTAGTCGGGGTGCTCGTCGTAGGGATTGGTCGTCGGAGCGAACGACATTTTGATACCCTCGCCGAACGCATAACCGGCCGCCTTGTCCACCTTCAGTTTTTCGTTGCCGGCGGTCTGAGCGAAATCGGTCCACTCGCTCGGATGCCCTTTCGTGCCGTGATGAATCTTGCCAGCGCCGTAGGTGCGGTAGCCGTTTTCCTTAAAGTAGGTTGGCAGACTTGGGTAGGCAGCACGCTGCGCGTCGTGGGAGCGCTCGTCGTTGTAGAAGGCGTAGTAACCGGAGTTGAACGGTTCCTTGCCGTAGAGCAGCGCATTGCGACTGGGAGAACAACCGGGAGCCGAGCAATGGGCATTGGTAAAGTTCACCCCGCGGGCCGCAAGACGGTCCATATTCGGCGTGATCGCCTCGGGATGCCCGCCCAGGAATCCCGTCCAGTCATTCATATCATCGATGGCGATGAAGAGAATATTGGGGCGCTCCAGGTCGGTGGAAGCTACGAGTGGTCCGCTGAACACGATGCAGGATAGCGCAAGCGCAACGCGGGGTAACTGGGGGTAACGCATTACGCCGATGGCGAAGTATCAAGTAGCAGGTAGCAAGTTCCAAGACGCAGGGGCCGGAATCCTCCTCTCAATCCTACACGTTCCATGTCCGCTCTAGTCACGATGATTAAGCCATCGCAGAGGCGGATCTTTCTCTTCCCTCTTTATCTTTATCATTCTCCCACCGGAAACCTCGGCGAATGAGATCTCTGCAGCCTATTGGATTCCGGTTGGAATAACCGCCCCACTCACCTTCTCTTCCACCAGTTATGAATATATCCTCCGCTTTCCGTCTCGTTCGTCTTGGCCTGATCGCCGCGCTGGCTGCCTCCCCTGCTCTCGCTCAGAATCAGATTAATTTTCCGGCGCCGAGTCCGAGCGCCACCGTCAAACAGACCGTCGGTTTGACCAATATCGAAATCAACTACTCGCGTCCCGCGGCAAAAGGCCGACAGGTGTTCGGCGGGCTGGTCCAGTATGATCAGGTCTGGCGCACGGGAGCCAATGAATCGACCAAGATCACGTTCGACGGTCCGATCGAGTTTGGCGGCGTCGCGGTTCCCGCCGGCACCTACGCGATCTACTCCGTGCCGGGCCGCGACACGTGGGAGGTCATGCTTTCGTCCAACGCCGAACTCTTTGGTTCCTACGGTTATTCGGCCGACGCCGATGTTGCCCGGGTTACGGTGAATCCCACGAGGCTCGCTACCCCGTTGGAGTCGTTGGCAATTTCTTTCGAGGCGGTAGTCGATGATTCAGCTCGACTGAACATCGCCTGGGCCAACGTGCAGGTATCCGTCGAGATCACCGCCGACACGCAGGACGTTTTGGTGCCACAGATCAAAGCGGTCATGGCCGGTGACGGTGACAAGAAACCCTACTTCCCGGCCGCCATGTATTATTACGCCAAAGGGATTCACCTGAAGCAGGCCGCGAAATGGATCACCACCGCCGCCGAACAAAATCCGGATGCGTTCTGGGTATCCTACCGCCAAGGCCTGGTGCTCGCCGCCGCCGGTGATAAAGCCGGCGCGATCAGAGCCGCCAAGGCGTCCATCGCAAAGGCCAGCGCGAACGACAACCGCGAACTCCGTGAAGAATACCTCCGGCTCAACGAAGCCCTGATCGCGAGTCTGAAGTAGGCCGACGCGCTCACGGCTTTTTTTCCACAACCCGTCCCTCACCCGGACGGGTTTTTGGGGCGATCTACGGATCGATCTATTGAGTCCAGGATAAGCGACAACATCATTGGCTCGAATCGACTTCGATGATTGAGTGGCAGCTGATATTTCGTCTATCCATTCTTCTCCTCTCCTGCCCTCGAACTACCCCGCTATGGAACGTCGCCACTTCCTCCAACTCACCGCCGCCGGCATCATCGGGCAAAGTCTCCTCGGAAAGCACATCCGCGCCGCCTCCGACGTAGTAACCGACCGGGATCAATATGGCGGATGGACCGGACTCCAATTCACCGCCACCGGTTACTTTCGCACGGAGAAGACCGATCGTTGGTGGTTGGTCACGCCGGAAGGCAATGCGTTCCTCAGTTTTGGCATCAACCACCTCTACCCCGATCTGTGGAAACAGCCCTACAACCAGCAAGCATGGCTAAATCGCCTGGGAGTGGAATCGGTCAATGGTCCGGCCTTTCAAAAGGCTCTGCGAAAATGGTTTTTAGAAACCTGCGGAGATTTTGGTTTCAATACGGTGGGCGTGCACACGCATCTGCCGACCACCAATTCTCCGCGGCCTGCGCTGCCTTATATGAAGTCGATCAAGTTCATCGACGTGCCGCACTGGAAAGGTGACGTGCCGGATGAAAACTTCCTCGATGTTTTTGCACCGGAGTTCACTCAGCACTGTGATCGACTCGCGCAACGGGAAGCCGCGCCACTGCGGGAAGATCCTTACGTATTGGGCTACGCCATGACGGACTGCCCACTGTTTACGGAAGAAGATTTGCGTGAACGGACCGACACCATTGGCGGCGCTCGGCGAGGATCCCGAATCGGTTGGCCGCGGCGCTTCCGCAACCTGCCCGCGTCAACGCCAGGTAAACAGGCTTACGTGAAAACCGTGCGCGGAATATATCAGGACAATATCTCCACGTTCAACACCACCTACGGCACGGCGTTCGACTCGTTTGAAGCATTGGCCGAGGCCCAGGGCTGGCGTCCCGAGACCCAGCTCTCGAACATCGCTGAGACCCGCGACAACGCCGCGTTTATGGTCAAAGTGGTGGACACCTATTACCGGACCACCCGTGACGCCATCCGCCGGCATGACCCCAATCACATGTTCTTTGGCGACAAATTAAACGCCAACTCCGACAGCCTCGACACCATGCTGGAGGTGACCAGTCGCTACACGGACGTGGTGTTCTACCAAATGTATGCCCGTTACGAGGTGCAGCGTCCTGGATTGGACCGATGGTCCCGCCGCGTCGACCTGCCCTTCATCAACGGTGACTCAGCCTTCACCATGGTCACCGAGCATATGCCACGACCCTACGGGCCCATTGCCGACACCCTCGCTCAACGGGCGGAGTGGACGGAAGCGTTCATGCGCGAAGCATTTGCCCGGCCGGAATTCGTCGGCTGGCACTATTGTGGGTTGATCGATGCCGACATGCGGGTGAGCCGCAAACAAGACCGGCAACATTCCGGTCTGTTGGATGGTTTCGGCGAGTCCTATCCCTTGCTGGAAAAGGTCATCAAGAACTCCGCCGATGATCTGTATCAAATCGCGTCGAATGGGCTCGGGGGCAGTTGACGGAACAGCAAGTTCGTCAGCCGACAGCGCACAATGCCCTTGGCCCTTTCCCCGGTGAAGGGTTGATTGGGCATACCCTGCTCCACTTTACCCTCAAGTTAGACTAACAACGCGGTTAACCGCACCCGCCCACCTCCTTTTACTACTGAAATCATGCCTGCTCAACCGATGCTCATCAACGGCGAATGGCGTGCCGCGTCCGCCGACGCCACCACGTTCTCCGCTACCAACCCCGCCACCGGCGAACAACTGGCTGAAACCTACCCGTTGGCCTCTGCCGCCGATATCGATGCCCTGCTCGACGCCGGCACCGCCGCCGCGCAAGCTCTGCGGTCGGCCACCACCAGCCAGATTGCTGCCTTCCTGACCGGCTACGCCGATGCCATCGATACCGCAGCCGACGATCTCGCCGCCATCGCGGCCACCGAAACCGGTCTGCCCGTCGCCCCGCGTTTGACCGGCGTCGAAATCCCCCGCACAACCGGCCAACTCCGGCAAGCCGCCGCCGCCGCTCAATCCGATGAGTGGACAAACCCCGTGGTCGATGCCGCCAATAACCTGCGCTCCCGCCTCGAGTCGCTCGGCAAACCGGTGCTCACCATCGGCCCCAACAATTTCCCGTTCGCTTTTAACGGTATCGCCGGAGGTGACTTCGCCGCCGCCGTGGCCGCCGGGCATGCGATCATCGCGAAGGCTCACCCGGCTCACCCCGGAACCAGCCAACGCCTCGCCGAACTCGCCCACACCGCCGCCCAGGCCGCCGGCCTGCCTGCCGCCATGGTGCAGCTGTTCTACCACATGGCCCCAGACGTCGGCGCGAAGCTCTGCGGCGACACCCGGTTGGGCGCCATCGGTTTCACCGGCAGCGAGGCCACGGGGCGTAAAATCAAAGCCGCCGCCGACGCGGTGGGCATTCCCGCCTATCTCGAAATGAGCAGTATCAATCCGGTCGCGTTTCTCCCCGGCGTGATGCAGGAAAAAGCGACCGCGCTGGCGGACGAGTTTGCCGGATCCTGTTTGCTGGGCGTCGGTCAATTCTGCACCAACCCGGGTCTCATTCTCACGGTCGCCAGCGAGGCGACAGAGGCATTTATCGCTCAAGCCCAACAAGCGTTCACGGGTGCAGCGAGTGGCGTGATGCTCACCCCTGCATTGCCCCAACATCTGGAGACGGGCGTGAAACACCTCACCGATCACGGCGCCGAACTCCTGGCCCGAGGCCAAGAATCCTCCGAAGCCGGTGCCCGGGGTCGCCCCGCGCTGTTGCGCGTCAGTGGTGCGGCATTCGTCGCCGACCCCAACGCATTTCAAAGTGAAATGTTTGGACCTGCTTCGCTCATCGTCGTGGCCGCTGATGCCGCCGAGCTGCTCGCCGTGGCCGAGCAACTCCACGCCTCCCTCACCTGCTCGTTCTACACCGCCGAGGACGGATCCGACGATGAACTCTACGATCAATTGGCTCCGGTCATCAGCCTAAAATCTGGTCGTATCCTCAACGACAAGATGCCCACCGGCGTCGCGGTCTCACCGGCCATGGTGCACGGCGGTCCCTTCCCAGCTGGAGGACATCCCGGATTCACGGCCGTAGGTATACCCGCCTCACTCCGCCGCTTCGGCGCCCTCAAATGCTACGACAACGTGCGCCCCTCGCGTCTACCGGATTCCCTGCGCGACAAGTAACACAAATTCGAAATTCCTCCGCTGGACTCTGTCCGCTAAAATGTGCATCAAGGGAATCGGCTACGGCCATATACCCACGCTTACCTCAACCCTGCTATCATGATTTCCCTTCGGAATTGCCTCCTCACCCTCCTCGTAACCGGATCCGTGTTGTTCGCCCAAAAAGGCGAATTGCCCGACCCTAAATTGACCGAATTTTGGACGCCCCAGCCCCCCGTGGTTTCTTCGCCTGAGGGCGGCGTGCCTTCCGATGCCATCGTGCTCTTCGATGGCACAAACCTCGACGAATGGCGCATCGCTCGCGACGACGACGAGGGTAACGTAAAAATGCTTCCCGCCAATTGGGTGCTCGAAGATGGCGCAATGATTGTGCCCCCGCGAGCCAAGGGTGCCAAGAGTAGCGACATCACTTCCGTGCAGTCATTCGGCGACATTCAACTTCATCTCGAATGGCGCGCTCCCGCTGTCACCGACCCCTCCAAAGTCAGCCAACAACGCGGCAACAGCGGAATTTTCTTCATGAACCGCTACGAGGTTCAGGTGCTCGATTGCTACCAAAACGAGAGCTACGTGAACGGCATGACGGCCTCCATCTACAAACAACAAGTCCCACTGGCCAACGTCTGCCGCCCTCCGGGTGAATGGCAGACCTATGACATCTTTTTCGTCGCTCCCAAGTTCGATCCAGACGGCACGCTGCGAGAAAAGGCCCACATCACCGTCGTGCACAACGGCGTGGTTGTTCTGCTCAACGCCCCAATTTACGGTCCCACTGAATACCGCGGCCAACCGTCCTACAAGTATCACACCCCGCGTCAGCCACTCCGCCTGCAGGACCACAACAATCCCGTGGCCTATCGTAACGTCTGGGTGCGCGAATTGGATCTCTAAGCGAATCCTCTCAGACTCTTCTTTCTTTAAACGGGCGGCGTCATGTCGTCCGTTTTTTTTGGGCCCTCAACCAGCGATTTCCTAGGCCGAACGGGGTGGCGGAATCTTCGGATCGGCCGAATCCGCAATGTAGTGCGGCGACATAATTTGCACGCCCGCCTGGTGAAACGCTTCCTGAATCTGCACGTGGAGCGCACTCGTAACCGCCGCCCGCTTGCCGGGGTTTTCCAGACTGAAAAGCAGGTCGTATTGCACCGCAAAATCGTTGAGGGCCGTTTGCCGGATTTCCGGGGTGGGTTCCTCGAGCACCTCCTCCACCTTGCCCGCGGCGGCGAGGAGGAGTTCGTGCACCTGTTGCCAGGCGGTGTCGTAGCCGATGCCTACTGAAACGGAGAATCGGACCGTCTTGCCTTCCCGCGGAGTCGAATAATTCACCACGCCCGAAGACAGCTGGGAGTTGGGCAAAGCGATCAATTCTTCTCGCGCGGTGCGCACGGTCGTGGTAAAGAAACCGAGTCGGACTACCGTGCCTTCGAACTCACCCGTCTTCACCACATCACCGGCCCGAATCGCCCGGGTGTAGGTCAAAATAAGACCGTTGGTGAGCTGGCTGACCAGATTGGTCGAACCGAGCGAGAACATCAGACCGGCGAGCACCGACACCCCGCGGAAGGCGGGCGATGAACTGCCCGGAATATAGGGGTAAGCGATAATGACCGCACTCACCCACAGGAACACCTGCGCGAGTCGGCGGGTGGTCTCCGCGGTCGCCGGATCAAACGTCTCGGTGGTGAGACCACTCTCCGTGATGGTCTTGAAA
>JABIRI010000201.1 GCA_018667915.1 Opitutaceae bacterium
CTCGTGGTTAGCCAGGGTGACCCAGATTGACAACGACCCGTCTGCCCGGATCTCTTTGACCGAATCGGGGGTAGTGGCGACAGACTCTCCAATCTCCCACCGTTGGCCATTCCAGTGGCCTTGCCCGATTTGATCTCGATGCCACCACCAGAATTGGTTCTGCGATTTGCCCTCAGGGGTGAGGACCGGCTCCAGCCCTTGTAGCGAGCTCGTGGAAATTTGCACTGGAACCTCTGCACTCGGTGGTAACCACCACAGACCCTCGTTGGTGCCAATCAGCAGACCATGATCGGTGGATAACAGGGAGCGCACCTGCGCTTCCATTTCAGGAATTGGGATAAAACGCGCATTCCATCCTTTGTCCATTTGCGCGGGATGCAAAATGTAAGCCCCGCGATCCATGCCGATATGCAGGCGGCCCTCATGTCGCACCATGCAGTTGATGAAACTGCGCTCCAGTCCATCGCGACGAAAGAAGAGGGTGTAGGGGGTTTCGAGATCCACGCGGGTCAGCCCAAAATCCGTGCCGGCCCAGAGTCCAAATTCATGGTCTTCAAACAGGTGATGCACCGTTTGGCTCTCCATTCCCCGCAATTGATCGACGCGTTGAACGACCGCTCCCTCGGGGGAGAGGAGCAGAATTCCCTGTTCATTGGTCGCGATCGCCAGATTGCCGTTTTGCAATCGTCGCATGAAGCGAATGCCGGTCGTCGCCAAAAGCTCAGTGACGGCCCAGTCGACGGGTGAAATATGGTCCGCGTATTTATGAAATAGTCGACCGTCGGAAGTGCCAAACAAGCCGGCAGGGGAGGAGGCGGAACCCTTTGCCATGCTGATCCGTGAAGCGGACCCTAATTCAGAATTTGCATCCAGCCTAACCCATTTGTTCGCCAGCCATTCGTGGAATCCGTTGCCGGGCACGAAGGCTAACACGGTCTCCGATTGATCAAATAACTGAGGAATCTCTTGGTTTTCATTCTGCAGCGGAATCCAAACGGAAGGCTTTCCGGGCGATTTGACCACGGAGCCGCCATTGGCAGACATGATCCACTCTCCCGCCGGTCCTATCACGGCCCCGTGAGTCTGCCAAAGCTCGGGCATATTTTGAGGCAAGGGCTGGCTGCGATAGCCGCGTTCGCGTCCCGTAATTGCGAGTATTCCCCAATCACCGTCACTGGCCACGAGCAGTTCGTCTTCGTTGATCAGCGATAACGATTTTACTGCGTTTCCTGAAGTGCTCCATGATCGCCATACCGTGCCGTCGAATTCCAGAACACTTTCTTCCGTGCCGAAAAACATGAGCCCGGAATTCGTCTGTAAACTGCAATAGATCTTATCGGGTCCCCGGTAGTCTCGCGGGGTGAAATTTTTTCAGAAACAATCTCCCGGACTCGTCCTGTCCCTGCGACGCCAATGCGCCGATGCTACAAAGAAAAGCGGCAAAAAGGGCGGCTCGGATCAGTCGGGGCATTGGAACGAATCGCACCGATGTTGAACCCCGGCGTCAACGCCGACGCGCACCGGTTCATTTTTTAGTCACGCGCTGACCCGAGGCGGCGAGGAACGCCGTCAAGGTCCCCGAAGCTTGTGGCGATTCGAGCCAAGCCAGCGCGAGTCGACTTTCGGGGGTTGGACCGCTGAGGGGCTTGAAGGTCACATCTTCCGGGAGGAGTTTGGCTTCCGAGGGACACATCAACGTCGCGCCTAACCCCGACCGCACCAAACCCACCGCATTGGCTCGCGGCCAAATTTCCTCCACGATTTGCGGTGTGACGCCGGCTTCGCTAAAGGCAGAAAGCGTGCGGTCGTAGAAGCTCGGATTGTTATAGCGAGGGAAGAGCACAAGCGGGACGGCCGCCAGGTCGCGCAATTTAAGCGTGCGACGTTTCGCCAAAGGATGGTCGGCGGGCAGCACCACGCCATTTCGTTCCCGCAACAGGAGTTGGTGGTGAAAGCCATCGGGCAACGAATCCGGATGCATGAACCCGCACGAGATATCTCCGGCGCGAATCGATTCCAATTGGGTCGCAGTGGGGGACTCATTCAGCTCTACCCGAACGCCGGGGTGAGAACGTTGAAACTCCCTAAGAACACCTGGAAGCACAGTCGCCATGGCCAAACCGGTGAAACCGACGCGTAGGATACCCGTTTCTCCTTGCGCGATGGATACGAGTTCGCTCGGGAGACGTTTCAATTGGCGTAGCCAAGGTTCGGTTTTCTCAAAAAGGTGTCGACCGGCGGGCGTGAGCTCGACCCGTCGTTGAGATCGTGTGAACAGCGACGTGCCCAAGGCTTGCTCGAATTGGGCGATCTGCCGAGAGAGGGCGGGTTGCGCGACTCCGAGCGATTCGGCCGCGCGTCGAAAATGCAGCATACGCGCCACTTCACGGAAATAGATCAGGTGACGAATCTCAAAGTTGAATTGATACTCACGAGGCATCAATATGGACTAAGTAAGTATTTTAAAGTTATCGCAAGTCTTGGTAGTATGACCCTCAAAATTAAGTATTATGCCAAAATCACTCTTCGAAAAAGTATGGGATGCGCACGCGGTGCGGAACCTTGCGAACGGTCAGACTCAACTCCTGATCGGCACCCACCTCATCCATGAGGTCACCTCGCCGCAGGCCTTTGGCATGCTGCGCGACCTCAATCTGCCGGTCCTCATGCCGACGCGCACGTTTGCGACCGTCGATCACATTGTTCCAACCGATCAGTTCGTCGAGCCTTACGCCGATCCGTTGGCCCAGGCCATGATGGATGAGCTGCGAAAGAACTGTGCGGATAACAACGTCACGTTCTTCGACCGTGAATCCGGCAAACAGGGAATCGTTCACATCGTGGGTCCGGAGCAGGGCATCACTCAGCCCGGCACGACGATTGCCTGCGGTGATTCGCACACCTCGACACACGGCGCATTCGGCGCGATCGCGTTTGGGATCGGAACTACCCAGATCCGCGACGTTTTGGCCACCCAGACAATGGCCCTCGGTAAATTGAAAGTGCGTCGTATCGAAGTAAACGGTCAGTTACACCCCGGCGTTTATGCGAAGGATGTGATTCTGCACGTCATCGCTCAACTCGGAGTAAATGGAGGCACCGGTTACGCCTACGAGTTTGCCGGCACATTGTTCGACAGTTTCACCATGGAGCAACGCATGACCGTTTGCAACATGTCGATCGAAGGTGGCGCACGCGTCGGCTACGTGAACCCCGATCAGACCACCGTCGATTACTTGCAAGGCCGCCCCTACTCGCCAACCGGCGCGGATTGGGATGCAGCCGTTGAGCGTTGGCTCGGCTTCGCGTCGGACCCAGATTGTTCGTATGACGACGTAGTCGTGATCGATGCGGCAAATATCGCGCCGTCGGTTACTTGGGGTATTAATCCGGGGCAGGGTATCACCATCGATCAAACGATTCCTGATGCCGCGATTGCTACGAGTGATGACGAGAAATCGTCGATCATCGAAGCTCTCGAATACATGAAGCTCACCCCCGGCGCACCGATCAAAGGCACGCCGATCAATGTCGCATTCCTCGGTTCCTGCACGAACGGACGCCTCTCCGATTTTCGGGAAGTCGCCAAATTCATTGCCGGTCGCAAAGTCGCTGATGGTATCAAGGCGATTGCGGTGCCCGGTTCGCAAATCGTGGCCGCCCAGTGTGAGAAAGAGGGCATTGACAAGGTGCTTTCGGAAGCCGGCTTTGAGTGGCGCGCAGCGGGCTGTTCGATGTGTCTGGCGATGAATCCAGACAAACTGATCGGTGATCAACTCTGCGCCTCGTCTTCCAACCGAAACTTCAAAGGCCGCCAAGGTTCGACGACCGGTCGCACCATCTTGATGAGCCCGCTCATGGTAGCGGCTGCCGCTGTCACCGGTCACGTCGCTGATGCGCGTGAAGTCTTCGAAGTCGGTGAACCCGTCCTAGCTTAAAAATTAATTACATTTCTCATGGCTTTAGAAAAAATCTCCGCAATCACCGGATCGGCGGTCTACGTCCCCGGCAACGATATCGATACTGACCGGATCATCCCGGCGCGTTTCATGAAGTGCGTCACGTTTGACGGGCTCGGCGAATACCTGTTCTACGACGTTCGTAAAGACGCCGACGGAAACGATCGCACCCACCCGCTCAATGACGAGCGCTTCAAATCCGCCACCATCCTGTTATCGGGCGCAAACTTTGGTTGTGGCTCCTCCCGTGAACATGCCCCGCAAGCGATTCAGAAGTATGGCTTTCGTGGAGTGGTAGCGGAAAACTTTGCCGAGATCTTTTTCGGCAATTGCACGACCCTCGGAATTCCCTGTGCGGTGGCGGCTCGCGCCGATATCGCGAAGGTGGCTGCCGCAATCGAAGCGAATCCGGCGGTCGAAGTGACCATCGATGTAGACGCTCAAGCGGTTCGGTTTGGCGACGACAGCATTCCGGCTGAAATTCGTGGGTCTGCGCGCGATGCTCTTCTCAACGGCCGTTGGGATGCCATCGCCGAACTGCACGAAGGCGTGCCGCAGGTGCAGACGGTGGCAGCGGTTTTGCCCTATATGGCGACCTGATAAGACTGATCTACTGATAGAATGAGGCAGTTTCCGCTCCAATCACCCCAGAGATCAATTGGAGCGGAATTCCTGTGTGGTGAGCGGGGGAGGGGCAGCGCCGTTGCATGTGAAAGATGAACTTTCACGGAATTTGTTCGGTCGCGAAGAGGCATCGCCTTGATTTAGGGGAGAGGATGTCTCACTTTGAGTGTCTGGTTTCCCCCGCATGCCCACCCCCTACCTGACCGACCCCTCCAGACTTGCGGCAATCGCCGCGACCGAGCTCGTGGATACTCCGGCCGAGGAGTGTTTCGATCGCTATACGCGATTGGCGAAGGATCTGCTAAACGCGGAGATGGCGATCGTTTCCCTCGTGATGGACGATCGACAGTTTTACAAAAGCGCGATTGGTTTAATGGAGCCTTTGGCCACAGAGCGGGGGTCTCCGATCTCTTGTAGTTTGTGCAAGATTGGCGTAGAGCGCCGAAAGACTCTCGCAATCCGTGATGGTCCCAATGATCCCGCTTTCTGTGATCATCCGGCAATCAGGGATCTCGAAATAGATTCTTATCTGGGGATCCCCATATTCGATGAAAACGACCATGCCTTAGGCACATTATGCGTGCTGAATTTGGAGCCCCGTGAATGGTCGGACAAGGATATTGAAAACCTCTCTGTCCTCGCCGGCGCGGTCCGGAACGAGATTTTGCTGCGCAAACTCAGTCTCCAGCAACACTACGCGCAAAAGGAGCACGAGCTACTTGCCAGTATCATGGATACGTCGGTCGCGGCGATTGTCGTCTTGGATACGAAGGGCAAAATCGTTTTCTCGAACCAGGCAGCTGAACGGGTGCTGGGCCTCAAATCCTCTGCCCTCGAAGGACGCACCTACGACGATCCGGAGTGGCAAAGCACCACGGTGGATGGAGAGCCGCTTCAGGATGAGGATCAACCATTCTCCATCGTCCTATCATCCGGAAAACCGATTCATGATATCCGGCACGCCATCGTTTGGCCAGATGGGACGCGTCGGGTGATTTCGGTGAGTGGCGCTCCTTTGAGAAATGCGACGGGTGAAATTGCCAATTTGGTTTTTCTGGTCGATGACATTACGACCACATTTGAGGCGAACCGGAATTTTGAAATGGTTGCTGCCCAATTCAGAGGGACGTTCCGGATTTCTCCTAATTTGCGGTTTTAAGTCGACGAGAAGACGGTGCAATCGAGGAAGTAAGCGATGGATTGCTGAAGTCGCTGAAGATCAACCGTGAAGATTGCCTCGGGAAACGATTGGACCAGCTCGACGTGGGATTCACGGCGGAGCAAATCGATCACCTCTACGCGGCGGAGACCATCGAAGCCGGCGCCAAAATTGAACTGCAATTATACGCCCGAGATGATCAACTCCGCTTGATTGCAGCGAGAGCTCAGACAATCGAAGTGGGAACACATCGGTATTTGCGGATTACGGGGCAGGACATGACCGATCAACGTGCCGGCGAACAACGGCGCTCCGCGTTGGAGGTTCAGCTCCGCGAAGCTCAAAGGACCGAAGTTATCGGACAATTGGCAGGCGGGTTGGCTCATGACTTCAATAATATCCTCACCGCGATCATCGGCAACGCGGAGTTGACGGGGGCTCAGATCGGGCGTGATCACCCTGCTCAAAAATCAGTTGGTGTGATCAAAAAAGCAGGGCAGCGAGCCATTGATCAGATCCGACAGATTACTAATTTGGGGAATCGAGACACGTCCTCTCAGTGCGTTATCGAAGTGTTTGGCGTGGTCGCGGAATGCATGGATTTGGTGAAATCCCAAATTCCCTCAGAGGTTGAGATACGCATCGAACCGCCGCCGGCCCTTTGTCGCGTCATGGCAAACAGTTCCCATCTTCATCAGATTTTGATGAACCTGCTCACCAATGCGGTTCAGGCGGTTGGTGAAACGGGCGAGGTCTTAATCCAGATCGACCCGCAAACGGAGGGAAATACGGACGACTTATCAGATAATGACCCCGTGGTCATCGAAGTGATCGACAACGGCCGAGGAATCGATCCGGTGAATGCCGGTCGAATATTCGATGCATTTTTCACGACCAAGAGCAGTGGCATGGGCGCGGGTATCGGACTGACGCTCGCCCGAACGATTGCCAGAAGTTACGGCGGTGAGCTCTCATTTTCCAGCACGTTGGGCGAAGGTGCGACGTTCCGGCTCCAGTTACCCCGATTACCCGAAGGGAACGAATCGTCGGCGAATGCCCAAGATCCATTCGGTATTCGTGACGGCCAGGCTGCTGCCCGTATTTTATTCGTGGATGATGACGCTGAGGTTCTCTTCACCGGAGCCATGATGATTGAGCAGCTTGGTCATTCGGTTACGTCCAGTTCAGATCCGGTCGCCGCTATCGAAAGTCTGTCCTCCGCTGATAGCAATTATGATCTGTTGATCACCGATAATATGATGCCTCGTTTAACCGGGATAGAACTCATCCAAGGGTTGCGGCAAAAAGGTGTGAACATTCCCGCGGTCCTCGTTTCCGGTTATGGCACCGCGAAGACTCAGATCGAAAAACTCGGCGCACATAACGCAACCTTCGTCGCGAAACCGTTTTCGATGGAGGAAATTGCTAGCGCGATCAATCTGATGTTGGCGCTATAAACCAAAACGAAGGAACTGAATCTCAGTGGTTGAGATCGATGACCTCGATGTTGTCGATACTCACCTGACCGGCAAGACCGCCGGCCTGAAATCCGAAATTATTCTTCTTCTCCGTGATGCCGATGTGCGCACCGGACGCGGTCTGACCATCGATCCGCACACTGAGCTGGTCGTCTTTCATTTCGATTACGACCCGATACCACTTATTGGGACTTAAGTTGATCGGCACCGAGTGGAGGGCCTTGGTGGATTCGTTCCATTGCCCATGCAGGGGATCGCGACCGTGATCGTGTCCGAGCTCGGTCATTTGTTTTCGTTTGTTAGCTTCCTTGATCTTCCAAACCGAAGCTTCGTCGTAGCGGATGACGACTTTGGCGATGTGCGCGAGTCCCCAATTGATCAACAATTGGTGGAAAGCGTCCCCCTCCAGTTTCATGTCGTAGACGTAGCGCACATTCTGGTGATCCAGATAGATTTTGCGAAAGGCGGTATGGTTGTCAGCTGCGAGTTGTTGCCCGCGCAGGGAGCCGTCCACGATTTTCCAATCACCTTTGCCTTCCGTGAAGAGGAAGGGGAGCTCGGTTGAGTCGAATGACTCGCGCAGAAGCTCTCGGGCCGAGACTCCGGAAATAATGCTGAGAATGATTGCGAGGAGGGCGGGGAATCTAAGGAGGAGTGGAGAACGCATGGGGTGATTCGTGGCTAAGCATATAAATCAAGGGGGTGCCGGCGATTGAATTTTGCGGCGAGATCAACCCGGCGAGGCAGGGTTCTTCTCACTCTTATACCGCCTGATCCTTGACCCGAGGCGGGCAATGAGGGATTTTGGTGAACCTTTTGCCTTAGTTCGCGTCCCACACACGCAGATGCCCATGTATATCGCCCTAATCGACGTTTTTGCCGGTGCCGACATTCTCATTTACCCACTCGGGCTGTGCTCCTTCGTGATGGTATTCATTCTGTGTGAGCGATCCTACGCCCTGAGACGCAGTGCGATTATGCCACCTGAGTTGGTGGAAGCGATCGTCGACGGTCAGGAAGTGGATGATTCCGATCGATCCGTCCTCGCCCGAATCGTTGCTTTTTCACGTCGTCACGAAGGCGATGAAGATGCCGTCAAAGCATTCGCGCGACTTGAACTGAATCGCATGGAGCGTGGACTGCCTTATCTGGATATCATTTACGCCGCCGCACCGCTCATCGGATTGACCGGCACGGTGTGGTCTCTGCTGAAAGTATTTTCTTCGATTTCGGGTGAGACCGGTTTGCCTGACCCGGTGGCCTTCACAAGTGGTGTAGCTCTAGCTCTTTCCGCAACTTTGTTGGGGCTGACCATCGCAATTCCGGCGTTGGTGGGTGGTGGCTACTTGCAACGTCGGGTGGAGAACTATGGAGCTCAACTCGACGTTATCCTCGAGCGTATTTTGGGCGCGGCGGCGGCGGAGCACGAGAGTAAGCGGAAATGAGCGGGCTTTACCAAAAGCGACGGCGTAAGCCGGAGATGAATCTCCTACCGCTGATCGATGTGCTCGTGATGCTTATATTTTTCGCGTTCGTGACGATGCAGTTTCGGTCGGCCGCGACGTTGAATATCACCTTACCAAAGGTAGAGACGGCGGGCGAAAATGAGTTCAAGGGCACCGTGACAATCGGTGTCGATAACGAGGGTGTGATGTCCTTTAATGGACAAGTTGTGACCGAGGATCAGATCGAAGATCTCCTCCAGCAGGTCAAGGAAGTGAATCGTGATATACCTGTTTTGATCGCGGCGGATGAATCTACTCCGCTCAAAACGGTTGCCTTCCTCATGGACGCGTGTCGGAAAACCGGCCTCAATAAATTCAGTCTGCAAAGCCGATAAGGCTGAGTCAGTTTTAACTCCTAACATCATGCTTCGACGCGATTTTTTATCCCTATCCACGCGAACCGCTGGTGTTGCGGTCGCCGCTGCTCCGCTGACTTCCTCAATGCTTACGGGCGCTCATCATGGAAGAAAACCACTGGGGGTCGCGCTGATGGGGTTGGGCAATTACGCGACGCGACAACTCGCGCCGGCGTTTAAGGAAACCCACCACTGCAAACTCACCGGGGTGGTTTCGGGGGATCCCGCCAAGGCGAAACGTTGGTCCGATGAGCACGGATTCGCCCCGGAGAATATCTACGACTACGAGAACTTTGATTCGATCGCGAAGAATCCGGATATCGATGTTGTTTACATTGTGCTGCCCAACTCTATGCACCTCGAATTTATCGAGCGCTCCGCCGCGGCGGGTAAACACGTAATATGTGAAAAACCGATGACGGTTACGGCTGAGGAGTCGCGCCGCGCAATCAAAGCGTGTCGTGCCGCCGGAGTGCAATTGTCTGTAGGATATCGACTGCATTTTGATCCGAACTATCGCGCGCTGATGTTGGCCCGCGGCACGGCCCCGTCCGGACAGGTGCGTTACGTCCAAGCCGACATGGCATTCCCGATGGGCAACCCGAACCAGTGGCGTTTGCGTAAGGCATTGGCGGGTGGCGGAGCCATGTATGACGTCGGTGTTTATTGCACGCAGAGCGCCCGTTTTTTTGTGGGTGAAGAGCCCATCGCGGTAACCGCGCAGGAAATCAAAACGGATCCGGTGAAGTTCGCGGAGGTAGACGAGACGATCATGTTCCAATTGGAGTTTCCGGGTGGAGCCACCGCCAATTGCACGACGTCTTACGGGTTCCGGAGTAACTCCGTGCACGTGGATTACCAGAAAGGGTGGGGATCCCTCCAGCCCGCGCACAACTACGGTCCGATTCAGGGAGTGTTACACAACCAGCCGCTGGAACCCCGCAAGTTCAGCCAACAGGCGCTGCAGATGGATGACTTCGTTCGCTGTATTCGTGAGGGCGTCGAATCTGAAGTGTCCGGCCTCGAAGGTCTCAAAGACGCCTTGGTCGTGGATGCGGTTTACCAGTCCATCGCTAACGGCAGCCGCCGCACGCTGATCGAATCTGTTTAAGGAATCATCTCACCAAAATCTTAGTTATCGTATTATGAAAATTCTCATCACCGGGGTTTCCAAAGGATTGGGTCGGGTATTGGCCGATACCTACATGGCGGAAGGCCACACCGTCATCGGCTGTGGCCGTGATCCCGAAAAGATTCTCGATCTACGTTTTGCCTGTGGAGACACCCATCGCTTCGATATCGTCGACGTAGCTCAGGCGAATAAGGTGGATGTTTGGTTCGAAACGGTAGATGCCTCCCACGGTATTCCGGACCTCATTATTAATAATGCGGCAATCATGAACAAGCCCGCCAACCTCTGGGAGGTTCCGACCAAGGAGTTTCATCAACTCATCGATGTGAACGTGAAGGGCGTCTACAATGTTATCCGCGCGTTCGTCCCCGCGATGGTGAAACGCGGCTCGGGAATTATCGTGAATTTGTCATCCGGTTGGGGCGTTAGCACCAGTCCACAAGTCGCGCCTTATTGTGCGTCGAAGTATGCGATTGAAGGACTTTCCCAGGCGATGGCGCAGGAGTTGCCTGATCCGATGGCTTGTATCCCTCTGAACCCGGGAATAATCGCGACCGATATGCTGGCGACTGCGTTCGGTGACGAAGCGAATCAGCATCCTACGGCGGAGGAGTGGGTGAAGATCGCAGCGCCGTTTATCTTAGATCTGGGCCGCGCCCAAAACGGACAGTCGGTTACGGTGGGCTAGCGCGAGTGGCGCGACTCGCGCCGAGGGCGGCTAGGACGAACGCCAAGGCGAAACCGCCCAGCATTGTTTCAAAACTGATGCCCGCCGCGAGTAATCCCCCGGCGATGGCGGGGTCAATTGCTGAACACACCACGGCAAGTGAACCGGTGAGACCCTTGATGGCCCCGAGTTGGCTGGTGCCATACATCTCAGCCCAAACCGCGGAGAATACGTTTCCGGCGCTGCCGCCCGTTAGTCCGGCGAGCACGAAAAATCCCACCGCAGCTGCGGGATGAGAACTTGTGGCCATCAACCCCATTCCAAGCGCGACGGGCAGCGCGATCAAACCGACTAGCGACA
>JABIRI010000020.1 GCA_018667915.1 Opitutaceae bacterium
CGACCACGTCCTGGAACACCCCTAAAATATCGGCTTGAGTCATGCCCTGCTTACGCAGCGACTTGAGCTGATCCGCCCACAGCCCTTTCTCGCCCTCCGGCCCCTGTTGTTTCTCGCGCAAACGTCGCACGCGAGCCGCGGCCCGTTCTTCGACGATGTTCAGCATCTGAAACGAAATCGAATAAGCCTGCTCCAATTCCGCCGTCGCCTCACCCGGCTGATCAGCAAGCACACCAATCCACGGCAGTCGGTCGGCCAAAGCGCCTTCATCCATCCGCCTCAAAACCGTATCGAACGCAGTCATCAAAAACTCGAGCTCCTCGCGCAACGCACGAAAACCTTCTTCGCGAAGTGGATGGTGAGCGGATTCAGTCATGGGATCGACAGGAGCAGGATTGATACCGACGGCACAAGCGCTTCCTCAATTCCTCGATGGTAAAACCACATCAGGCCTCAAATTTATTTCGACGCAGCACGCTCACATCGGTCAGCCAGGCGATGATCGCGTAGCTCTCGAAATAATCCGCCGACAATCGCTCCAATATCCGATCAGCGGTCGCGACTGTCAGGATGGTCTCGATGCGAACATTCGGCCCTTCCCATTCCGTCGTGCGAAATTCCCGCGTGCCTTCCCCATCGGCTTGCGTGACGGTAAATCCCGTCGCTCCCTCCTCGCGCATCAATTGAAGGAGTTCCTCCTTGAGCAGGCTTTCACTTACAACGGTGAGTAATGTCAGGGGCACTTTCATGATAAAAAAGGGTCAGTTAGCGATCAACTGGGCAAACCCCATAAACAGCGGTACCCCGATCGCGAGATTGAAAGGAAACGTTACGCCGAGCGACAACGTCAGATAGATTCCCGGACTCGCCTTAGGCAGCGCGATACGCACTGCCGCCGGAGCCGCGATGTAAGATGCACTCCCCACCATGGCTCCAAACACAGCCGCCCCACCCGGCGCCATGCCGCAGAAGATTCCAGCAGACGTCCCCAACAATCCATGCACAAGCGGGATAAAACACCCGAGTAGCACCAAGCGCCATCCCGCCTTCTTGAGATCACGCAAACGCCCCGCCGCCAACATTCCCAGTTCAAGCAAAAACAAACAGAGCACGCCCTTGAACGGATCCACAAAGAGCGGTGCCACTGACTCCATTTTAACCGGGCCACAGAGCGCGCCGATCATCATACCACCGATGAGTAGAAAAATGCTCTTCCCCGCAACCACCTCGTGGAGCGCAGCCTTCATACCACCCACCCGCGTTTGCCGGGCCAGCATGAGACCCACAATAATTCCTGGGACTTCCAATACGGCCACCAAGGCGGGCAAATAACCGTTTCCTTCCAAGCCGGCATTCTTTGTCGCTTCGATTGCCGCCAAGAATGTCACCGCCGAAACCGAGCCGTAGTGCGCCGCCGTTGCCGCCGCGTCGATCCGCTGTAACTTGCCGAACCTGCTCAACAAAAAATACGCCGAGATCGGTGTGATGAGGCCGAGCACCACTGTCACCGATAGCGGACCAATCAACTCCGACATCGGCGTTTCGGCGAGCGCCACTCCGCCTTTCAAACCAATTGCCAGCAGTAAATAGATCGAGAGGCCTTGGTAGAGAGCCGGAGGAATCTCCAGATCACTACGCACGGCGCGAGCTACCATGCCGAGGACAAATGCAAGAACGATGGGTGAGATGAGATTTTGAGTCAGGAGTTCCACGATTTGGTCGAGAGTCCTCACACCCATGGGGGTATTTTTTTTTCAGGCAACTTTTTTCACGTATTTTATTTCGTGTTTTATTTTGCATGCATTTTGGCAGGAATTGTGTAGTATGCATTTATGGCTTCGGAACCTCTCCGCCCCACTTGGACCTTTTTGACCAATCACACGCATCTATTGGTGGTCTTGTCACGCGAACCCACGCGACGAATTCGCGACCTCGCAGCAGAGGTTGGTATCACCGAACGCGCCGTTCAGCGCATTCTGGCCGAGCTCATCACTGATGGGATTTTAACCGTCAAAAAAGAGGGCCGCCGCAACAGCTACCGGATCCGCCGGGGAACCCGCCTGCGCCACTCGCTTGAATCAAAACACACCATCGGTGAAATTCTGGACCTACTGACTTAGTCACTCAAAACGCAAGTAACGTAACCAGGCTTGATCGTAGGCATTTTGGTTCTGTGGTCCCGGGACGACATGATAGAGAAGTCGGGAGGAACGTTCAGTCGGTAGCGACACCTCGACGTCCCGTGTCGGCCGATCGGTGCCATGAGGCACCCATTCACTATGAATCACCGATCCGGTGCCATCAGGGTGTATCAACTCCACATTGACGCCCAAACCATCAAAACCCTGCTGATTCACCACATCATCTCCCAGTCCGAACTGAAACCGTAATTTTGTCGCCGCCGGCGGGATTTCAAAATACATCTCCGTGGGGGCATGAGTCGATAAAACAGAGCCCTCTTCGTCGTCGTAAATTCCCACGCCAAACGGAAAAACGATACTCACCGGGTGTATTTCGAGCCGATCGAAATCAGCTTCAAAAGAGGATCCGGCGGTCAAAACCCGATCCTCAAGCGGTGCTTTAGGTTGGTCACTCAGGAGCCTGATCCCCGCAAATTCTCCCGCGGCGACTTTCGCTCGCATGGCACCATATCGATCCGCCCGAGCGTAAGCGGTAACCGCACTGTCCGTTTCGAACAGAGGCACAGGCCACAATCCCAAATCTTCGATCCGGTTGCTCAGCCAATCCGATTGAATGCGGGACTCCCGCATCATCAAAAGCAATGGCACCGATTCATCTGCTAGGAGGGCTAGGCTCTGTGTTACGCGATCAGGGTTAAAAAACATCTGTGCATCCGGAATCATCAACATTCTTCGGTCCGCATAAAACGCCTCCGAAGCCCCCCACCCCGGAGCATGCGCCACGATCACTTCATCTGGCTCCGTCAGCGCCGGAAGCACGTAGGACAAAGCGGTGAACCCGTCCGACCGGGCAACTTGAAGCTGACGGAAACCGTCGCTAAACTCCCGCAACTGCACCCCGGCAATCACGACCACGGTCACCAAGGCCGGAGCCACACCTTGAAACCATCGACCTCTACATTCCCATAACGCCGCAGCGCCAAATCCCACCACCAGACAGCCTAGGGCCGCATTCGCATAAAAATAATAGTCATGCAGTCGGTAGAGATTGAAGAAAATCAACTGACTGCCGAGGAACCCGAACGACATTGCTCCAATCAACAAACGCCGCCGGCTGAGCCCCAAGGTCACGACCAGGCCCCCACTCCACAGCCACCAGGGTAAAAACGTTCTGCTCCAATGCTCCTTCATAACCGCCCAATTTTCGGCATCGAACCTCATCTCCCACGTGCCAAAATTGAACGCCTTTAACTCTGCCGATAGTAAAAAATGGGCGAGCGGGTTCTGCGCTTTAATAGAGTCGGCGAAGGCTACCCAACTAAAGCCCAACACCAATAGAGGCACTCCTATCCCAAACGACTGCACCAGCAACGATCTCGCGTCCGTCCCTTGCCGCTTCAGCGCGTGATATCCGTCATAGAAAAACCATACTGCCCACGGCAGACAAAAGGCGGCCCATGTCGTCGCCTTAACGAGGACAGCGATTGCCCCAGCTCCAAGGGCCAACACCAGACTCCACCGATCCTGGCGAGCCCGATAGCTTAATACGCCGACCAAAAACCACACCGACGACGACCAGGCCAGTGACTCAATCATTACCGTGCGAGAGTAGAACAGATATACCGGGGCCGCGATGATCGGAACTGTCGCTATCGAACTCGCCCCCCATGAAAAGCCGAGCACCCGTCCGAGTGCCACTACTCCCAGTAGGCCGACAATAAACAAGATCGCCGAAACCATCCGCCCAGACTGGACCACCGCTTCACCCGTTAGGTTACTGTAGGTCGAAACCAACCGCTGATAGAGCGGGAATTCCATCGGAATTGCCCAAGGTTTTCCCAAAATCGGTGTCGAATAATCCAACCTAAATCCATCGCGTTGCATAGCCTGGACCGACAACGCCGTCTGCGCTTGCCGAAACTCATGCCCGAGCATTCCCGGCGTATTCCAGCCGCGACTCGCATTCCACCCCCAACCCACTAAACAAGCCAGTAACAGCGTAAGTCCAAACGTGTTTTGCCAATGAGTCTTCAAGGGTGGGACCATCTACCGACAGGGTGTTAGCCCGCTGCCCCGAAGGGCCACCCAAAACTCCCGCCCCAAAAAAGACTCTAAAACCAAGCTCGGCGCATTCCCACGCCGACGATGGCCAAAGTTGCAATCGAACTCAGGGGCATGAGCACCGCAGCCAAAAGCGGGTGCATTAATCCCGCTACCGCGAGCCCAACTGCCGTCAAATTGTAAGTGATCATGTGGTTGGGTTACGCAAACTGGACCACCTAAACGGTTAGTCTGGATGGGTTGATGTAGTGCTTGAGGGTGTAGAGTAAGTCAAGGGACGGGCGGAAGGAGGCCGGAGGCCGACTGGAGCCCTTCCC
>JABIRI010000019.1 GCA_018667915.1 Opitutaceae bacterium
ACGATCAATCGAGTGCATCAAGGGGCGAGAGGGGTTTGGGAATCGGCGATAGAGTTGCGATTCGGTGGACAGCGCGAATTCGACAATGTGAAACAGTTCGACCTCAACCGATTGAAGGTGAGCGTCTTCAATTCGCTCTTAGCTGTGATATCGGCCCCTGGGTTTGAAAACTGTTGAACAGATCGACAGCTAAGCGATTGAGTCTAATCGGATCCTGCAGATCTTCAGCCTTACCGGCGTGGAATTTACCCTGTTAACGTCGCTGCCCCCTCTATGTTTTCGCCCGAAAAACCTACGATTCGAGATATCTCCAAGGAGCTTGGGTTAGCGATCAGCACGATCTCGATGGCTTTGAAAAACCATCCCCGGATTTCGGCTGATACCCGCAAGAAGGTGCAAGCGAAGGCGAAACAAATGGGCTATGTCCCGGATCCTCGATTATCGAGCGTCATGTCGAACCTGAAGCGGAAGAAAGCGGACCGCTTGGTGGCTGGACTGGCTTACGTGATTCCGTCGCTTCAGTTTGACGATTCGCATAAGCACTCGATCTTTCGAAGTTTCTATGAAGGAGCTAAATCCCGGGCAGAGGAGTTGGGCTACCGGTTGGAGAGTTTCAATCTACGGCAGGACCACATTACCGGTTCCCGGTTGGTCTCGATTCTGCGAAATCGTGGTATCGAAGGTATTGTAATTTCCCCCATTTTTGATGGGGGTAAAAAACTGGATTTTGATTGGTCGCATCTCAGCGCAATTGCTTTCGGGCATAGTGTGGTGGATGCCGGTATGAATCGAGTTTCGTTTGATCAGTTTCATGCGGTTTTTCATTCACTGAAAAGCATGGCTCGGCTGGGATACAGACGCATTGGAGTGGTGATGCCTGGAAATGCGGATGACCGGATGCACAATCTTTCGCTAGGAGGGCTAGCGGCTTTTCGAACGGAATCTCCGAAACAGGAAATCGTCCCGATTTTTGAAGGGATCGATCGGCGGAAGTTTTTGCATTGGTTTCGGAAGCATAAACCGGATGCACTGCTGTGCCACGGGCTCAATTGGGCCAAGATCTTGCACGAAGAAGAAGTGAATTGTCCTGAGGACTACGGTTACGCTACGTTGGAGTTTGATGCCCAGAACGCCCAGAGGGCAGAATTTGAGGATACCGACTTCCAACAACAATTTGCGCGGGTTTCGGGTATGAACCAAGGATCTCACTATATCGGTGGTTTGGCCGTGGAACTGTTGGCCCAGGATTTATCGCTCAACTTGAAAGGCCCGTCCCCCCGGCCTAAAACCACTTTAGTGGAGGGGGCGTGGGTTCCCGGCCAGACGTTGCGCAAAGTTACCGCTGAATAATCCACGGCGCTCGGATGAAGAACTGTTCGACGGTGGCGTGGTTGAGCGGGTTCCACGTTCGACTCCAAGTCGTCCTACCCGGCACGGTGGATCATTTTTGCGTCCTCTAAACCGGTGCCAATTACCCCATTGAAAACTGAAAGCAGTTCCTCCCCATGAAATCCAATCGCAGAGACTTTGTGAAACAATCCGCCACATTGGCGGCGGCCGGTGTGGTCGCGACCCTCTCATCCGATGCCAAAGGCGCGGCCCCTCGGCCTGCCGCCAAGCGCCCCTCGGGGAAGCGTCCCAATTTGATCTACGTTTTCCCGGATCAGATGCGTCGTGAGGCGCAGGGTTTTTTGAAGCAGGATCCCGTTTTGACGCCCAACCTCGACCGCTTCGCGAAGGAGAGTGTCGTGTTAGACAATGCGTGCAGCACGTATCCGATTTGCAGTCCGCACCGGGCTTCGCTCCTGACGGGACAATACCCGATCACGACGGGATTTCACACCAATGCACGTGGCGACCGTCCGGATATTTTTCTTAAGCCTGAAACTGATTGCTTCACCGACGTGTTGCACCACAGCGGTTATGACGTGGGTTACATCGGTAAGTGGCATCTCGAGCGGGGTGCGCCCGGTATGGGTTATGCTTCGCCTTGGGTGTCCAAGGAACGGAGACACAATATCGATTTTTGGCATGTTTGGTGCGATACACATCGCGACCAGGCCACGGGTGAGCTGATTGGGTGGGAATCCTCTCATTTCAGTTTTGGTTACTGGGAAAATGATGGGGGGACCGGAAGATCGAATCTTTCCGGGTCCGATCTGGTCCCCCATTCATGAGACCAATACCGCGATCGATTACATCAATAACCGTAAAGGAGAACGGGATGAATCGAAACCGTTCGCGTTGTTTGTCTCGTGGAATCCTCCGCACAACCCTTACAATAGCGTGCCCGAGAATTACGTGTCGCCTTACCGGAGTGCCTCGATCGAGGAACTGTTGAATCGACCCAACGTGCGGTTCGAGGGACGAGGGGTAGATTCCAAGGAAGCCATCCGTTGATACTTCGGAGCCGTTACTGGCATCGACGATCAGTTTGGTCGGATTCTAGAAGCGGTGGATCGGGCAGGCATTGAAGAAGAGACGATCGTGATCTTCACCTCCGACCACGGCGAGATGATGGGCAGTCATGGCAGCATGGGCAAAGCGGTCTTCTGGGACGAATCGTTTCGGGTGCCGTTTATGATTCGTTGGCCGAACCAATTGAAGGCGCGCCACGAAGAGCTGTTGATCGGCACGCCTGATATCATGCCAACCGTGCTGGGTCTGATGGGTCTCGGGGAGAGCATTCCGGAATCTGTTGAAGGCCAAAACTATGTCGCCGCGATTCAGGATCAACCCGATGCCGTCCGCCCGGAGTTCGCGTGGTATTACAACGCGTGGAACGGGCGTGGATTGCGGACCAAGGATACTGCCTGCTACTTCGAACGAGGAGACCGCACTGGCAGTAACGACTACTTGTTCGATATGCCTAACGATCCCTGCCAACTCGAAAATCAAGCGCGCGCGCGGCCGAAACAGGTGAAGGAATTTGCGCGGGAGACGCGTCATTGGATGGCGGGATTGAACGACAAATTTATTGCCTATCCGAGTGGTCAAAAACTGCTCGATGCACTCCCTGGCTAGCCCTCGCGTTCGTTCATTCGGATAAACCCATTTTCATGGATAACCCCGCTTCTCTGCAACCCCTCTCCAGTAACACGACCGAGTTTATCGTAATCGGCGTCTACTTCTGTTTTTTAATCGCAGTTGGCGTCGTGTTCGGCCGGTTGGTGCGCAATAGTAGCGACTACTTCCGTGCCGGCGGGCAGGCCAGTTGGTGGTTGGTCGGTCTGAGCATGTTTATGAGCGGAATCAGCACCTACACGTTCGTGGGTAATGCCGCAGGTATCTTCAAATCCGGCTGGAGCCCGCTCGCAATTTATGCGGCCAACGTCTCAGGGTTCTTGCTCTCGGGTCTCCTGCTCGGCGCATGGTATCGACAGATGCGGGTGGTCA
>JABIRI010000159.1 GCA_018667915.1 Opitutaceae bacterium
CCGCCGTCCGCCTGCGCGATCGCGGCGGCGTCCAGCGTGATGGGACCATCGCCATATTGATTGGAAAACCGCACCCGGAAAGCGTCCCCGCCGATCGAGGTCAACATGTGTTGGCGCACGGTCGCGTTCTCAAATTGGGGAGCAGGAGGTTCATTGCGCTCCTCTGTCAATTGGGGTGCCGTCGACCACGTGCCGACCCAGCGGTCAACCGTCGGAGCGGACAGATAGTGATCCGCCCATTCTAAAAACACCGGCCAATTAGGCAACGTGGTGTGCCCGCCTTCGTGTTGTCGCCATGCCAGTTCGCCCGTGACCAGCGCCGGTCCCGTGCCGGGATAAACGTCCGTGCCCAATCCCCGTTGATCCAGCAGTTCGTAAACCGGTTCCGCCATTGCGGTGGCCTTGAAGGTGCCTCGTTGGTCAATCCACTGGCCCTCGACGTCGGGCGAACCCACGCTGATGAAAGCCGGGCGCGGCGCAAACAACGCCACCAATTGATGGGCATCCACCGGGAGATCACCCGGCGCCAACGTGCTCCCGTACTTGAGGTAGTTTCCCGCCATCCAGTGATAGGCGTAAGTGCCGGTGAGGTTCTCCACCCGCTCACCAAAATTGCGGCGGTGCAGAGCCAGTCCGCCCTTGCCGGAGGAGCCGATGAAGCCGACGGCAAAACGCGGTTCAAAGGCCATCGCGACCGCCGCAGCTTTGCCGTAACGCGAGAGCCCTTCCATGGCTGCTTGTGTCGCATCCACGGACGGATCCGTTTCAAAATAATCCAACGCCCGACTCGCACCCCAGCCCCATGCCCGCAACGCGCCCCACTGCTCGGGTGAGCGTGGCTGGCCGTGATTCGTCAGCCCGATAATGCCCTGCGTCAGACCTTCCCCGTTATCCGCCTGAAACGACGTGGGCACCAACGTCGCCGCCGCCCAACCGTGCTGAACCACGTAGTCTTCCCAACTCGGTCCGGGCGCGCGTGGAAACATCGCCAAAATCGCCGGAGGCCAACCGAAGTGCAGCATCACCGGCACGGGGCCCGACGACGCAATCGGCACGCTGAGCGTCATCTCCAGCTCAACTTCCAAAAACGGATATGCCGAATTATCCACCCGCCCTACCAACTGTTTGGTGAGAACTTCCACGCCTCCTTTGGTTTCGGTGAATTCGGTTTTCACGAGCCACTCTACTCCAGGCACCCCATCGGGAATATGGCCGTAAACCTCGTTGGCAAAGTGCTCCTCCAGTTCTGCTTTTCGCCGCGGCCAATCGGCCGCCGATTGCACGGGCGATCCATCGTCAAACACCCATGCGTCCGGATAGTTGGAATACGGTTCGGCGAGGGCTTCATCGTAGTTGGGTGCCGCCGCCGGATCATCGGAATTTGGATTGGCTCCGTTACGCAGGTTCGTGATGTCCAGACGTTCGAGCATGAGAGCATGGTCAGCGTTACGATCGAGACCTGCCGGAGCGGCCAGTCCGGCCTTCAGCGCCGGCAACCACCCCTGCTCCATGCGATCGGAATAGGCATCCTGCGATCCATTCACGTTTTGATGACCGGAGTCCGGCAGTATCACCATCTCGTGGTAGGGTTGTAGCTGGTTGACCGCGGCAAAGATTCCCGCGGGCGGGCAGACGACATCCTTTAAACCGACGCCTACGAGCATCGGGCTTCGGATGCGTTGGGCGAAATTCACGATGTCAAAATATCCGCCCGTTCGCGTGATGGCATCGACGTCCTTGCCCTCGGCTCCGGATGTCCAAAACGGAAAGCCCACCGCACGTCCCTTTTGATCGCCGTTGAAGTCAGCCCCCGCTGGCACCAGGGCCAATCCTGCGGTAACATCCGGATGTAGCCCTGCCGTCACAAACGTCTGTTGTCCGCCTTGGCTCCCACCCGTGACCACGATCGTTTTTCCGTCCCAATCGGATCGCGATTTGAGGTATTCGACCGCGCGGTAACATGACAGATACATTCTCAGAAAATAGCTCGTTTCGCGGTCCTCATTCCCTTGCCGAAAGTAGTCGTCCAAAGGGCCTTCCCGTTGTTCACGATAAAACGCTTCCTCTTCATCGATGGGCAAATCGTGCGGTAAGATATTGAGCGCCAGCCAACCGTCTTCTGCTCGGCTAGTTACCCAATCGGTCTCCAAACCGTAGACCCCCGCCCATTGCACGCGCAGCAACGCCGGAAACTTCTCACCGTTGGTCGGCCGCGCCACCTGCCCGTTAATTTTTGTGCCTCGGAAATGATCCATCGTTACCTGAGCATAATCGACCCCAGCCACGCCAACATCTATCGGGGTCAGTTGCGGGTTCGCAGGCACCGCTGCCATCTCAGCAATCTTTGCCGCCCAAAACGCGTCGAAATCCGCGGGCTCTTCGACCGACGGTTTGATATCCTGCGGAGAAGCCACGGCCCCACCCAGAGCGGTTTTCGTTTCGGTCCCCTCTTTCCACGCCACTTCCAATAACAAGGTATTCGGGGTATCGATTTTGGCCTCTAAATGCGCGACGCCATTCTCCATCTCCAAGCTTCCCTGAGAGACTTCCACTAAACCACCCAGCTTGAACACGTAGGTCGCTGCCTCCGGCGGCGAAGAATCGCCGGCCCATTCGACCGTCCACCGCACAACATCCCCGGCCCGATAAACTCCCGATTCTCGATCCGGGTTTACGACAAACTCAGCCGACGCCCCAAACGGCAGGCCCATCAAAATTGTCATCCATGCAAACAGCAGTCGGGGTAATCGCATACCGGAAAGAAAGATCCCCACGAACCGAGCCCGCAACGCCCCGTTTAGTCTCACTAAATACCATGCCCTCGAGAACCACCAACGGCGCTATTCCCGATGTGCTTTATGTGCCTTCTGTGGCCATAAAAATCAAAGGGCTGACGGCTTCCCCACTGCCTCCAGCCCGTGATTTATCTCGGCGTCGTGTTGGGTCAGATAGTGATTCAGCCAAAATACATACTTGTCCGGATTGCTACCGGCGTCGCGTTTTAGATCGGCAAAACTCGACCAAGTGGTCGATGCAACCTCCTCGGGATTCAGTGCCAGCCTCTCCGGCGCGCGACCGAAATAGACGTAAACAATTTCGTTCTCCGACAATCCGTTGCCGAATTTCGCCTCGTAGTGAGCTCGAAAACCAAACTGCAACCGCGTCGTCGCACCCAATTCCTCGCCCAACCTGCGCTCCGCCGCACTGCGCGTGAGCTCGCCGGGACGCGGATGGCCGCAACACGAGTTGGCCCACAGTCCGCCCGAGTGGTATTTGGAAAAAGCGCGCTGTTGCAGCAGAATGCGCTGCTGGTCATCGACCAGAAACACCGAAAACGCCCGATGAAGCAGCCCCTGCCGATGCACCACCGTTTTGCCCGCCTGCCCAACCGCGCGGTTTCGCGAGTTCACGAGAATGAGGGGTTCAGGCATAATGATAGGTTCCGCAGTTCCGGGTGACGAAGTGCGGAACCCTACCCAGATAAATCTTCGCGCCAAGCCGTTTGACTGATTCCCCAGACAAGAGTTTGAATTGAACCCGGAATTTTAAGCCCAACACTGCTGCTCCCCCTAACATGCAACCGCCCCAACCCGACTCTCCTTCCGCCGATCCGACCGCCCAAGCGCTGGTTGATGACAGTTTTGTCCCCGTGCGCGCCAAACTCATTGAGGTCGCAGCCTTCCTCGATCGTGTCGAACGACACGGCGTGGACGACGACTTCCGCTGCCAGGCCCTCAACAAAGCCGCCCAGGTCCTACTCGACGGTGAACCCGAGCGCGCCCGCCGCATCCTCGAAAGTCTCAGCGATCCCACCACCGAGCCCGACGAGGTTTCCACCGGCAAACCCGCCGTCGGTGCCTGGCAAGATCCCGCGTCCCAATAATTTCAGCCATGCGTTATATCGAACCTCACGGCCACATGGTGAGCCGCACCACCAACGACTATCAGGCCATGGTCACCGCCGGATGCGCCGCCGTCTGCGAACCCGCGTTCTGGGCCGGATTCGACCGCGGATCGGCCGACGGTTTTCGCGACTATTACCGCCAGCTCACCGAGTATGAGCCCGCCCGCGCCGCCAAGTTCAAGCTCCCGCACTACTGCTGGCTTTGCCTCAACCCCAAGGAGGCGGAAGACCTGTCACTCGCCGCAGATGTCCTCGCGATGATCCCGGAGTTCATCGATCGACCCAACGTGCTCGGCATCGGTGAAATCGGCCTGAATCGCAATACGCGCAATGAGATGAAGGTGCTCGAACAGCACATCGAAATCGCGGTCAAATACGACCAACTGATCCTCGTCCACACGCCCCATCTCGAAGACAAACTCAAGGGCACCAAGCTCATCGTCGATCTCTTGAAATCGCACAGCGAGGTGAAGCCCGAGCGTGTCATCATCGACCACGTCGAAGAGCACACGATTCAGCACGTGCTCGACCAAGGGTTCTGGGCCGGCATCACGCTGTATCCGGATTCAAAATCATCCCCACCTCGCGCCGTCGACATGCTCGAAATCTGCGGCCGCGAACGCATCTGGCTCAACTCGGCCTGCGACTGGGGCATCAGCGACCCGCTCGCCGTGCCCAAGACTGCCATCGAGATGCGGCAACGCGGATACGACCCCGAGTTCATCGACCAAATCCTCTTCCAAAATCCGGTGCGCTTCCTTTCCCAATGCCCCAACTTCTCCGTTCCAGTAACTTGAGCACGGAACCGATCGGAAACTCCGAGTCACACGTATGAAGCTGAAACACGGTCTTCACCTCGCCTACTGCACCAACGTGCACCGCGGCGAATCTTGGGCGCAAACCTTCGAGATGCTCGAGCGCCACACGCTGGTCGTGCGCGAGCGCATCGCCGCCGGCCAACCCTACGCCATCGGGCTGCGCCTCGGTCAAAATGCCGCCGCCGAACTCGCGCAGCCCGCCACCCTCGCGGCCTTTCGCCAGTGGCTCGATCAACACGATTGCTACGTGTTTACGATCAACGGATTTCCCTACGGCAGTTTCCACGGCACCCGCGTAAAGGAACAGGTCTACGCGCCCGACTGGTCCACGCCGGAACGCCTCACCTACACCAAACAGTTGTTCGACCTCATCGCCGAACTCGTGCCCGCCGGCGTCGCTGGCAGCGTGAGCACCGTGCCGGGTTCGTTCAAAGACTGGACCGCCAACGACCCCGACCGGCGCGCCGCGATCTTCGCCAACATGACGGCGATCGGCCGCTACATCGCGGAACGATCCGCGCGCACCGGTCGCGACCTGCACCTCGGCCTCGAGCCCGAACCGTGCTGTTATTTCGAGACCACTCCCGAGACGATCGACTTCTTCAAGGGCTGGCGGGCAAGCGACCCTTCCGTCGAATCCGAAGGTCTCATGCGTCACGTCGGCGTGAACTACGACTGCTGCCATCTGGGCGTCGAGTTCGAGTCCGCTGCCCAATCCCTCGATCTGCTCACCGCCGCCGGAATTCGGCTGAGTAAGATTCACCTCAGCTCCGCCCTCCGCGTGACCCCCGACGAAGCCGGCCGTGCCGCCGTCGCCGCGTTCGTCGAGCCGACTTACCTCCATCAAGTCGTCGTCGGCAACGCCAAGACTGGTGAAGTTCGCCGCCGCTACGTCGACCTGCCCGACGCGCTCGCCGATACCAAACCCACCGATCCCGACGACGAATGGCGCGTGCATTTTCACCTGCCGCTTCACGCCGCACCCGGTGCTCCGTTTTCCGACACGCGGGACCATCTGCTCGATACCCTCGATTGGATGAAGACGCACCCCGATGCGTGCCAACACGCCGAGATGGAAACCTACACCTGGGAAGTGCTGCCGTCGGCCCTACGGATCGGCATCGAAGATCAACTCGTGCGCGAATACGAATGGACGTTGGAGTCCCTTAAATCACGCAGCCTAGCGTGAGCGCGACCACATCCAACCCGTCCGCTTTCCGCCTGTGGCTCGATCTCGCTCGGGCCGGGAATTTTCCGTCCGTCTGGAGCAACGTGCTCGCCGCCCTCATCCTATCCGGCGCCGGAGCGGATGCCTGGCCGTCGTTCTCCTGGATCATCATTGCGTTTGTAGCCGGAAGCCTCGCCTACGCGGGAGGAACCACCCTCAACGACGTCTTCGACGCGGGTTTCGATCGCCAACATCGCCCCGAGCGCGCCATCCCGAGCGGCCGCATCTCGCGCCCCACCGCCGGTTGGGTCGGTGGCCTGCAACTCGCCGCAGGACTCGGCCTGCTCCTTTGGCTTGGGGCATCCCTGCTGGCAGCCGCGGGACTGGCGGTAACGATTCTCGGCTACAATTGGCTCCACAAACGCTGGACCGGCTCCGTGCTACTGATGGCGGGCTGCCGGGTCATGCTCGGCATAACCATCGCCACGCTTCCGGGTCATACGTTTGAACCGATCTTCATCGTCTGGATCAGCGCGTTGTTCATCTACATCGTCGTGTTGAGCTTACTGGCCCGCCGGGAATATCACCCCGGGGCACCCGCCGAAAAACTCGGTAAACTCGTGCGCAAGATGCTCGCGTTCATCCCCTTCGTCGATGCCGCGGCCCTGCTCGCCATCACGGCTTGGGTCCCCGCACTCCTGTGTGCCCTGAGCGTGCCCCTCGGGAAATGGGCGCAGCGCAAAGCCGCTTCTGGGTGAGCGACCCGCAACTTGGCCCAAGTTCGCTAATGTGACCTTGCCGTCGCCCCACTCGGTTTGGCTTACTGACTCCTTGTCCATGGCCGAGTCTTCATCAGCGCTTTCCTACCCTATCACCATTCCGCATGAGCATCGGCTTATATTCACGCGCAATGCTTTCTCGGTAGAGAATCATACGCTCAGTGAAACGCTGACGCCCCGGGAAGCAGATGAACGTGTCCGGGTCCTCGTTTTTTGGGATAAGGGCCTCGCAAAGCCGTTCCCGGAATATGCGACCAATATGGAAGCATGGTTCGCTGCCCATGCCGATAAGCTGGACCTCGCCGCTCCGCCCGTCGCCCTCCCCGGCGGTGAACAGGTGAAGAATGACTTTTCCCAACTGGAGCGCATCTGGAAGACCATCGAAGCCGCCGGACTTTGCCGTCATTCCTACATCTTGGCGATCGGCGGCGGCGCAGTCCTCGATCTTGTCGGTTTTGCCGCATCGACGGCCCATCGCGGCATCCCGCTCGTGCGCATGCCCACCACCAGCCTGAGCCAAGGTGACGGCGGCGTTGGCGTGAAAAATGGCGTCAATTTTTTCGGTAAGAAAAACTGGCTCGGCAGCTTCGGCGTGCCCCACGCCATCATTAATGACCTCGCGTTGCTGCACGGTCTGCCCGAGCGCGAACGTCGTGTCGGTCTGATCGAGGCGGTCAAAGTTGCCCTTATCCGCGACGCCAAATTTTTTGAATTCATCGTCGAGCACGTTGACGCCTTGGCCAAATTCGAGCCCGCGAGTTTCGAAGCCGTCATCCGCGAAAGCGCACGGCAACACATGGAGCACATTGCGACCGCCGGTGACCCGTTCGAGCAAGGCTCAGCCCGGCCCCTGGACTTCGGTCATTGGGCGGCGCACAAGCTCGAGCAACTTTCCGAGTTCCGCGTGAGTCACGGTGAAGCGGTGGCCGTGGGCATGGGCATCGATTTAATCTACGCGCGCCGCGTGGGACTCCTGTCCGAAGCGGAAACCGATCGGATCTTGAACATAATCCAACAGCTCGGATTCGAGCTGTTTGCGCCGATTCGGGAAGTGCCCGGCGACAGTGGACGCCAAGAAATGTTGGATGGCCTAGAAGAGTTTCGCGAGCACCTCGGCGGGCGTCTCAGTATTCCCATGATTCGCGCCCCGGGAGACCGGTTGGAGATTCACGAAGTCGACGGCGCCATGGTTAAATTGGCGGTCGAAGAACTGGAGCAACGATTCGGCTAGGCCATGAGCACACCACGCACCGCCGTCATTAATGTAGTCGGACTGACTCCTCGTATTCTAGGTGCGGATACGCCCAAACTTTCCGCCCTCGCAGAACAATCCGGACTGATCCGAGTAAAACCCGTCTTACCGGCCGTCACTTGCACGGCACAGAGCACCTACCTCACCGGCACGACACCCGCTGGTCACGGTTGCGTGGCCAATGGTTGGTATGACCGCACGCTCGCCGAACATCAGTTTTGGAAACAGTCCAACCACGTCGTAAGCGGACCCAAACTCTGGGACAAACTCCGTGAGCAATTCCCCGGCTACACCTGCGCCAAACTGTTCTGGTGGTATAACATGTATGCCAACGTGGACTGGTCGATCACCCCGCGCCCGATGTATCCCGCTGACGGCAAAAAGGTGTTCGACGTTTACACGCAACCCATGGGCATGCGCGAAGCGGTGAAAGCCAATTTGGGCGACTTCCCGTTCCCTTCGTTTTGGGGACCGATGGCTGGCATCAAGTCCTCTGAGTGGATCGCTGAATCGGCGAAATGGGTGGAGCAGCAGCACCAGCCCGACCTCTCCCTCGTTTACCTTCCCCACCTCGATTACAATCTACAGCGACTCGGTCCAAACAATCCCGCCATGGTGGCGGACTACCGCGAGATCGACCGCGTCGCGGGTGATTTGATCGATTTTTATCAACAGCGCGAAATTAACCCCATCGTGTTGTCCGAATACGGCATCACCGCCGTGAATCGATCGATCGCACTGAATCGGATTTTCCGCACCAAAGGTTGGGTCACGATCAAAGAAGAGTTGGGTCTAGAGCTCCTCGACTGCGGTGCGAGTAAAGCCTTTGCCATCGCGGATCACCAAATCGCCCACATCTACGTCAACGATCCAGCGATCCGAAACGAAGTCCGCGCGACCGTCGAAGCGGTTGACGGCGTGACTCGTGTCATCGATCCAACGGAGCAGTCCAAAGACGGTCTCAATCACGAACGCTCCGGCGATCTGATCGCATTTTCCGAAGAGGATTCGTGGTTCAACTACTACTATTGGGAGGACGATCGCAAAGCGCCGGACTTCGCCCGCTGCATCGATATTCACCGCAAGTATGGTTACGATCCGGTTGAGCTTTTTGTGGATCCCGCGATCACCTTCCCGAAGTTAAAAATCGCCGGGAAACTCCTGCGCAAAATTCTCGGCTTCCGGATATTGATGGACGTCATTCCCCTCGACCCATCTCTCGTCAAAGGCTCTCACGGCACCCTGCCAAAAGACTCCTCCGAATGGCCGGTCTTGATCGGCACCGGCACGACGCAGGACGACACCAGCATCCTCGCCACTGACGTCCACGACCGCCTGTTGGCGGCCTGCGGCCACCGATATTAGTTGCAAGACTACATCGTTTTCAGGTTGCGGTGGGCTGCACATCCCAACGATCTGGAAACCATGGGTATCAAATACCACTACGAAGTGAAGGACCACAAACTCGCGGATCGCTTCCAACGCCTGCAACAGAGCGAAGGCGCTCCGAAGCCCGGCATGCGCACACCCAAGAAACTGACCCGGAAGGAACGCGACTACTTGGCGAAGAAAAAGAAAGCAGACGAGGAGTCTTAGACGAGTCGAAGTCCACTAAGTGTTGCTTTGCGGATCATTTCAAAATGTTGATCGCGGGCAAGCAGAGCCACGCCGCTATCGGCCGCAACTGTCGCGATTAGAAGATCGGACGCTGGCACCGTTATTCCCTTCGCTCGAAGCGTCGCGGCATGCTTCGCCGCAAGATCCCAATGCCTCGGGGTGAGCTCAATACGTTCGGCAAAACTCAACGCTTCGTCTAACGCACGAACTTCGGATTTCCGAGCACCGGCGCGAAGCTCAAATGCAATCGGACACGTAAACACCGCCCGGCCGGTGCCCAAAATATCGGCAACCTGTGCTTTCAGCTCGGGCTCACCAGTCCGGCGTAGAAACTCAATCCACGCCGACGAATCGATCAGAACCTTCATCATTCGAATTCAGACAACGCTTCGACTTCATCATTGGAGGCTTGGTAATCCGTTTTACCCGCCAGCACTCTATCCAAGAATGCCTGCCGACGTCGGTTCTCCAAAAACTCATCCAACGCCACCACCACCGCCGGAGATTTCTTATGCTGCCCCGTAGCCGTCAGCACTTCGTCCAACTTCTGATCATCAATATCTATAGTAATTCTCATCTTTTATAATACATAAATGATGATTATTTAGGTGTAAATGATGTTTATAGGGAGCTAATTCCCCCCAACCCACGAACTAGCTTTGACCGGCAATCCAACCTCGATCCCGTTTATCGATCTCGCCGCGCACCACCTCTTCGTCAATTCGCCAAGCCATACGTCCAAAGCACATCGCGCCCGGCTAGGGCGAGTTCGTTGGAGGGGCCAATCCAGGCCGTGCCTAATACTTGTATTTTATTTTCGGATACCATGACCGCGTCGGCTCGGGATTTGAAAAACTTTTGATCGAGTAAAGGGTGGAGCAGGCACGCGGTTTCAGCGGCCCCGGACCAGAGGCAGGCTTGTTCGTCTTGGGTGAAGTCGATGTCACCCACTTCCGACCACACATAACCCACTTGAATCCCCTGCATCGCGTGATTGATCTCTCCTCCGCTGAAATCCGTTTCAGGTAGAAGGTCCTTCGCGGTAGCTCCACCATCGGTCCAAAGAATCGGTCTTGCTTCCCCCCGATCGCCGTCTTCATCCGGCTTTTCTCCAAACCCATAAGGCGTCTCACCATCGATGCCCATAGCGGCAGATCCCAAATAGCCTTCCGGGTGAATCGATTTAAACCCTTCGGCGTTTCGGCGCCACATACATGCTGATCTCACATTATTCCGGATGCGCGTGGTGTATCCAACGTGTAGTTCGCCGGTCGTATCACAGGCGACGGATTCACACCCTTCGGGCCCCAACCAACTCGCCTCACCAATTTCATCCCAAAGCACCGCACGCTGCAGGCCATCCCAACCGTCTTTCATCGGGCACCTTCATAGTCCCTACGATCACATCGGCACTGCCCTGCGTCGCGATGCCTTGTTTGCTTTTGAGTTTATCGAGTTTCGTCACGGTCCGATCTGGGGTTGTCCACTCCACTGGCACCATGCGTTCTCCTCCCGCGCATCCGCAAAGTCCGTCGGTGGTGCTGCCGATCAATAAGTATCCTGCCGTTTTGCCGAGCGGCAGTAGCTTGGGCTTGGCGGCGCTCTCCTGCCACACAGGGGGAATTTCAGTCAGGCCTCGTTTCGAAATGCCAGCGACATACGGTTTCCCTTCGTAAAAAAAGAGTCCTTTCGCCGCCGCACATCGCGCAGGCAACGGAATCTCCTGCACTTGCCATCGCGATAGATCGTTGAGTTCGGTAGGAGCGATCATGGGCCGATGTTATATTATCCTCGCTGGGACTCCGGCCACTCTTTCGCGACCACCTGACGGCAGGCTTCGAGCACCTGCTGCACCAATTGCGTCGGCTTCCCGTTGCTGAGTAGAGCCACATCGATCGAGTCGAAATCTTCGAGGGGCAGCACGCGCACGTCTTTGTGTTTGATCGCCTCGGAGGCGGCGACACTTACCCCCACGCCGTAGCCGTTGGCAACGTAACGGGTCACGAGACCAACGGAGCTCGCTTCAATGGTGTGCGGCCAGTCGATTTTCCGGCGCTGCAGTCCTTTGCGGAACGTGCGCGTGATCATCTCCGTTTCGGGCAAGCAGATGAGAGGTTCCTCAATAACATCACTATTCCAAAGATCACTCGCCGATTTTAATTTCGACCGGCGATGCACCAACAGAACCAAAGGCATCCGCAGCAGGCGCTCGCAACGCAGCTTGGCAGTGGGTTTGTTCTGCAGTGGCACGATGGCGACATCGATCTCACGTTCGAGGAGCCACTTCTCGACGTCGGCCTGCAGACCCGAACGCAGACTCAGCCGCAACTTCGGTTCATCCGCTTTGATCTGCTCGATGACAGCGGGCAAATAGTCCCGCAGCACCAACTCAGATGCTCCAATGCGCAAGCTGGGTGACGAGACCTGACGCAGGCGCTCTGCCGTGGCGTGCAGGTTGTTAAAAAACGGACAGGCAAATTCGTAGAGCTCTTCGCCGGCGGCAGTGAGCTTGAACGGATTGCGCTCAAAAAGCTTCACCCCGAGATCTTCTTCCAACGAAAGAATCTGACTGCTGACGGCAGGCTGTTGGATGCCGTAGGGCATGTTGCGCACTGCCCGGCTGATCCCGCCGTGGCGCGCCACATAATAAAACAACTCCACGTGATGGATATTCACTGGCGCACACCCTTAAGAGTCCCCCTTAACCGAGGCAATGCGGAAGGCTATTGGTTCAATCAATAGGTCGCATCGAGTTTATCGATTAACGCTCGGTTCTCGTTCTGCGGTAGGGTTGGGGGCATGGAAACCCAGCCTGCCCCAAACTACATTCCCCGCACCATCGCGATCGCTGCATTGGTGACCCTGCTGCTGATTGCCCTCACGGGTTGCACGATTCCCTCCCGGTCCACTCACCGCTCGAGCAGCGTGGTGGAGTTTCTGTATCCGGGAGGAGAACAGCCGTTCGTCAAACCTGAGATCCCGACCCTAAATTTGCCGTTGAAGGTGGGCGTAGCATTCGTGCCGTCGACGCAACGCCGCTATCAGGAAACCGCCCAAACTTTCCCCGGCACCCAGAAGCAGGAACTCCTGGAGAAAGTATCAGCGCAATTTAACGACCTGCCGTTCGTCGCTACGATTGAGGAGATTCCCAGCACCTACTTGCGGCGCGGAGGAAGTTTCGAAAACCTAGATCAGATCCAAGGACTGATGGGCGTCGATGTCATGGTCCTGATCGCCCACGACCAGATGCAAGGCCGGGTCGAAGACGAATGGAGTTTCGCCTACTGGACGGTCGTCGGCGCCTACATCGTGCCCGCCAGTAAGAACGAAACCCACACGCTGATGGAAGCCGTCGTCTATGATATTCGCAGCCGCAGTCTGCTTTTCCGCGCCCCCGGAGCCAGTGTGATCAAAGGCCGCTCCTCGCTCGTGCGGAGCGCCGAAAAAATGCAGGATGCATCGGGGCAGGGATTCTCTGACGCGGCGGCTGATCTGACGATCAATCTCGCCGATCAATTGGAACGCTTCAAAATTCGCCTCAAAGAAGAACCCGAGGCGGCCATCATCACACACAAACCCGGCTACACTGGGGCGGGGTCGCTCGAGGGTTGGTTCAGTGGAGGGCTCCTGGTGTTGGGTCTCGGTCGGTTCCTCCTTCGATCCAGCCGGTCATGAAAACGATAGGCCCGCTAGCGATCTTCTCGCTCCCCGCGGTGGTGGTTTCCCTGCTGCCGCAGTTTCACGAAATTCTGTGCTTCGATCGCACCTCCATCCTGCGGGGACAACTCTGGCGTCTCTGGTCGGGACATTGGGTTCACTTCTCGAATTCACACCTGTGGTGGAACCTCGCCGCGGTGATCTGCGCTGCGGCATGGCTGGAGGGGCGGCGGCCGGGTTTGCTGTTGCGCTTCACCGCCCTGGCCGCGCCCCTGCTCAGTCTCGGTCTACTCGCGCTAGATTCCCAGTTGGCGATTTACGGTGGCCTCTCGGGCATAGGAACCGGGGTAGTCACATTACTGGGATATGTTCTCGTTCAATCCCGAAGGTCAGATCGGTGGACCGGATTTGTCGTGCTCGCGTTGATCGCGACCAAACTGGGACACGACTCACTCACCGGCGCAGCCCTGCTGAGTGAGTTCAGCAACAGCGCCGTTCAAACCACGCCCATCGCCCACGCCTTGGGCGCCGCGCTGGCCCTCCTCTTTGGCGCGACGGTTTCTCGTCAGAGGTCCGCCAGCAATGGATCGATGCCGGCTTTAATCAACTCAACGAGTTCCGGGTCCATCGCGCGGTAATTGTCTTCGATATCCAACACCGCCACGTCCTTATACTGCAGGGCTTCTGGGTAGTCCGCCCGCAGTCGTTGCAGGTGTTTGCGCTCCATTACCGCGATCAAGTCCGCCCACTTGATGTCCGCCAACGAGATTTGGTGGCGCGCGCTGGAAGCGGTGCCGGCGGAACGCGTATTCACCAGCGGATGATCGCGGTAGGTCTTCTCACCGGTCGGACTGCGCCACTGATTTTTGGAACACACGAAAAAGATATTGATCGATTCAACGTCCGGTCGGTTCTTCGCGGTTTTATGCGGCTGATCCATGCCCAACTGCTGTGCCCGGTGAATCTTATTCGAACGCAGATAAATGTTCTTCCACTTCTTTTCTTTCTCCGAGTTCATGCGGTATAAACGTCCGAAACGATGCGTCTTGCTAGGGTTATAGCCGAGGACATTCTGGCTAACGAATCGATCGATTCGAAAATCCGCCTACTCCTTAAGCTGGGTTGGTAGCTTACGACCCGACACCACCACGGTGCCGGCGATACGATCTTCAATCGTTTGGCGATTAGGGTCCCACAACAAGCGTGCGAAGCCCAACATGCCCGTGGCGAGACCCGCAGCATAACCGCCGTAGCGGACAAACGCATCCATTGCCGTGATGGGGTTTCCATCGAGTCGCACGACTCGGCTCCCGAAGATCAGTTTCCCCACCGTGCGGCCTTTGAAGACCAACGTCACCAACGTGAAATAAACCCCCGCCCAACCAAAGGTGAGTCCCATGGTGCGCGAAGAATCCGCCGCCAATCGTAGCCACGAGTTACCCCGGATCTCGTCGCGTAATCGCGCGTTCTCTTCCTGCAACCACTCCACCTGCACGTCCAGCTGATCGACCGCGCGGCGCAACTCCCGTGACGAAGCGTTCGGCACCACCACCACCGCCGCCAGATCCGGCGCTTCTTTTTCCGGGGCCAAGTTAAACGCCCCCGTGCGGACCAGCGGATTCCCCGCGAGCGCGAACCCCGAAAGCAGGATCACCACACCACCCAATCCCAACAGCGCCCAGCGCATCACTCCCCAGATTTTAGACTTACTTTCCCGTCGGGTGCCCAGCGTCGCCAAGGTCGCGCCCGTTAGTAATCCCAGCACAGGACTAGCCAACAGCGACAGCGCCCCGATCACCGCGAGATCGACGACCATCGCTCCACCCCGCTGCCACCACGCCGCGAGCGGAGCATCCAGCAACTCAGGCGCAATCCGCAGTCGCTCCCGGTCCACCACCCCTTTACGTCGTTTCCGGGAGGAGTCTTCCTCAGCGGGAAGAGCGGCACTGATGGCTTCGATGGTCGGTTCTTCGGACATACGGGAAAACAAGACTGAAACGCCAGCGCCTGCCCCCTGCAAACCCAACTCGCATCCATGCTCGTGGAATTCGATTCCCTTCCCTAGGATCGGTCCCTCGGCCTCACGGTCGGGTTCTTTGCCCAACGCCGCCACCCTCCCCCTTTCGGATTCGTCCGAGGACCACTTCCACCCCCCCGCGTGCTTGTCGTGCGGAGCCTGTTGTTTTTCGAAGGCCGAAAATTACGTGGTCGTAACCGGCGACGACCACCAACGCCTCGGTGAAAATGCCGAACAGTGGGTGACATGGAAAAACAACCGCGCGTTCATGCGCATGACGAGTGGCCACTGCGCCGCTCTAAAAATTCAGGCCGGCGAAAACGGCACCCAGTTCGTCTGCAGCATCTACGAACAACGCCCCCGAACCTGCCGCGACCTCGCCCGCGGCTCCCCCCAGTGCGAAGCGGACTGGGAACAAAAGGGTCCCGGCAATTCAAGAGGCATTCAGATCACCGAGATCTAGCCCCTGCCCCCGTAGCGGACTTCAACCCCGATGTTCGTAATACGAACATCGGAGTTTGGGCGCAGTTCGAACGTAATTATTTCGCTCCCAGAAACAAAGGGGCGAGACGTTCGCGTTTGGGGTGTTTTCGTGGTTTAACCGGCCTCTGCTCTCTCCGCTGCCTTCTGTAAGAATCAGGTTTTCGTGTATTTCGTAGGCCAAACTACACCGTCTTCGGATCGGGATGTTTCCAACCCGTGCGGTATTCACGCGCGAGCAGTGCCGTCGCTTCCGCGTCACCGCGCACGGTGCGCGTCGTCGGATCGTAGCTGACAGGGCGGCCGAGCTCGAGTGAAACGTTGGCGAGTTGGCAACAGGCACTGGAGATGTGCGCTTCTTCGATGTCCGCCACCGGTCGACTCCGGCTGGCGCGCGCTGCCATGAAGTCGGCGGCATGGTTCGCCTCGGCTCGAGCTTCGAGTGGTTTGGTGCCACCACTGAAGTCGGCATGAGCCGGATCTCCATCGGGAGATAACTCGTGAAAGGTTTCCACTTCGCCGGGGCCATTGGGCGTGAAGGTGTAGTGCAGCATCGTCACATCGAGCGTGCCTTTCGAACCGGTGATTCGCACGCCCCACCCATCCGACCAGTGACGGGAGTTCACGATCGGAGACTTTCCCCAAGTGCGATGCACCCAACTCATCGTAAGGTCCGGATACTCCAGAATCGCGTGTTGATGGTCAGGGGTATTCGCATCGGTGCCTTCCGGGAAACGGATGCCGCCCGTCGAATAGATTTTGGTCGGCCAACCTAGGTCGAGTAACCAGCGCGCCACATCGATTTTGTGCACGCCCATATCGCCGATGATGCCATTGCCGTATTCCTGATAACGCCGCCAGCCGCGGTCTTCTTTGTTCGCAGTAAAAGGACGCATCGGCGCGGGTCCGGTCCATGCATCGTAGTCCAAATAATCCGGCACAGGCACGACTTCCGAGATACCTTTACGACCGCCGCCGACGTAGCCGTAAGTCTCGACTTGGCCAATCTCACCCAGCCGACCCGCTTGAATGAATTCCTTCTTCACGTGTCGGAAAATCGGGTAGCTGCGACGCTGGGTATTTACCTGAACCACGCTGTCATATTTGCGTGCCGCTGCCACCATGGCCTCACCTTCCACCACATCGACGCCAATGGGCTTTTCCACAAACACATCCGCGCCCGCCCGCATCGCGGCGATGGCCGGCATCGCATGCCAATGATCGGGTGTCGCCACGATCACGATATCCGGCACGTCGGCATCGAGCATATCGTTATAATCCGCAAAAGTCTTCGGCACGTGCGACTGCCGCTCGGCAACGAAGTCCAAGGTCTCGCTCAGTTGTTTGGTGCTGACATCGCACAGCGACGTCACGCGTCCGCCCGTGTTCTTCACCAGACTGTTGAGGTTCACCCCACCATACCAACCGCTGCCGATCAGCCCGATCGTGGGCGGCTTCATGGCGTCAGCGCCGAATAAACGAGGGGACGTAGCGGCAACCGCACCAGCGGTCGCAAGGGTAGAAACAAAGGAACGACGATTCATAGGGGGGGGGGAAGAAAGCTGAAAAATAAATCCAACCCATCGATATTATATTGGCCACAAAAAGCACAGAAATCACAAAAATATCCCGCAAGGTTTTGTGTCTCTTGTGCCTTATGTGGCCTTTTCAATCAGTCACGCTCATCTCGGGGGTTTTCATCCGGCAATTCGAGCGTCAGTCCTACCCGACATCAATTTCCTCCCACCCAAACGCTTCAGCGTTTCCCGTTTGGCAAGCGTCCGGCAATTGGTCAGGTTCGTCGGATGGCTACCCCCACTCGCAGCTGGTTGCTGCTCGCCCTCACGTTAATGGCCAGTGTGCTCAGCGCCGCCGAAGAGCGTCGTCCGAACATTTTATTTTGCATCGCCGACGATTGGGGTTGGCCGCACGCCGGGGCCTACGGGTCCGAGTTTGTCGAAACCCCCACCTTCGATCGCATCGCCCGTGAAGGCGTTCTGTTTACCAACGCGTTCACATCCAACCCCAAGTGCGCACCATGTCGTGCGAGTATCACCACGGGTCGCAACTCCTGGCAGCTCGAGGAGGGCGTGAGCCATTGGAACCGTTGGCCCGAACAGTTCATCACCTATCCGGATCTGTTGGCGGAAGCCGGATACCATGTGGGCTTAACCGGTAAAGGATGGGGCCCCGGCGCTTTCCAGGACTCCCGTGAGCACAACCCTGCCGGGCCGCTCTACGATAAATTTAAAACCGACCCTCCCGGGAAATCGATGTCCACCCAGGACTACGCCCGCAACTTCATCGAAAATTTCCTGCCCCAACGCGAGGAAGGCCAGCCGTTTTGCTTTTGGCTCGGCGCGAAAGAACCGCATCGTGCTTACGAAGAGGGCAACGGTCTGCGCCGCGGAAAGTCTCTGGATACGGTGGACGTGCCCGGATTCTACCCGGACAACGAAATCATCCGTGGTGACATGTTAGACTACGCCATCGAAGTGGAGTGGTATGACTCCCACGTCGGCCGGGCCATCGAACATCTCCGCGAGATCGGCGAGTTGGACAATACCATCATCGTCATGACCTCCGACCACGGCATGCCCTTCCCTCGGGTCAAAGGGCAGATCTACGAAATGGGGTTCCATCTGCCCTTGGCCGTGCGCTGGGGCGACCACGCTCCCGCTGGTCGCGTCGTGACGGATTTCATCAACGTGAGCGATTTCGCGCCTACCTTTCTCGATGTAGCCGGCATCACGCCTCATGCTCAATTCACCGGTAAAAGTTTCGCGGACGTCCTGCGCTCGCCAGATGAAGGCCGAGTCGATGCTAGCCGCGATGTCATGCTCACCGGTAAGGAACGACACGACGTCGGCCGTCCCCACAACTGGGGTTATCCGTCGCGCGCCATCCGCACCGATGATTTCCTCTACGTTTATAACTTCCACTCCGAGCGTTGGCCGGCCGGAAATCCCGAGACCGGTTACCGCAACGTCGACGCCTCGCCCACCAAGACTCATCTACTGGAACGCAACGACCACTACACGGCGGATAGTTTTGGCAAACGCCCTACCCGCCAACTCTTCGCCATCAACGAAGACCCCGATTGCGTGAACAACCTCGCCGATTCGGACGACCATACGGCCGTCATGGCCCATCTTCACACCCAACTCATGGCCATGCTCAAGGCCGAGGGTGATCCGCGCCTCAACGGTCGCGCCGACTTCTTCGAAACCATCGAATACCTCGGCCGTCAGACCTACACCTGGGACGTGTTCATGAAGGACGAAGGTCCGGAAAAGAACTGAGCGGACTCGATATCAAACCAAAATGTTGGGCATAAAGCCCAACCCACCCTTCATGGCGTTGCTTTGCCGTGGGTCGGGCTTTACGCCCGACGTGATACTGCTTTCTGCTTTCATCCCCTTCTGCCAACCATTCATTGCTATCCCATGTCATACCAACCGTCCGCCGACCTGCTCGATAAATACGCCGATGTGATGATCAACTTCGCGCTCAATAGCGGCGAAGGGGTCAAACCCGGTGAGGTCGTGCAACTGCGCGTGTCCGAGGTGGCCAAACCCATGCTCGTGGCATTGCGTCGAGCCGTGCTCAAAGCCGGTGCGCATCCCCTCGTCTTTTTCACGCCAGATGATTTCAACCGTGAGTTTTTCGAGCTCGCCAGTGACGAACAACTTTCGTTTTTCGCCGAGAACTATCACCGCGGCACCGTCGAACAAATCGACCATACCGTCGTCATCCTCGCGGAGACCGACAAACGCGAACTGAGCGGAATTCCCAGCAGCAAGATCATGGCCGCTCAAAAAGCCATGAAACCTTACATGGACTGGCGTCGCGCCAAAGAAAGCGCGGGCGACTACACCTGGACCCTCGCGCTCTACGGCACTCAGGCCATGGCCGACGAAGTGGGCATGTCACTCGAAGACTATTGGGGCGAAATCATCAAAGCCTGCTACCTCGATGAAGCTGCGCCCGCCGCCAAGTGGGAAGCGCTCTACACCGAGCTCTACCTCACCAAGGACAAACTTGATGCGCTACCGATCGAGAAACTGCACGTTGAAGCCGAAGACACGGACCTATGGGTGCAGATTGGCGCGGATCGCAAATGGCTCGGCGGATCTGGTCGTAATATTCCGAGCTTCGAATTGTTCATCTCTCCAGACTGGCGTGGCACCTCCGGTCGCATCCAATTCACGGAACCGCTCTACCGCTACGGTTCTCTAATCAAGGGAGCCTATTTGGAATTTGAGGACGGCCATGTAACGAAAGCCACCGCCACCGAAGGCGAAGAGTTATTGCGTGAAATGATCGCGGTCGAAAACGCCGATAAGGTCGGGGAGTTTTCCCTTACCGATCGTCGCTTTTCGCGCATCACCAAATTCATGGGCCTGACCCTCTACGACGAAAATGTCGGTGGCCAATGGGGTAATACCCACGTCGCCGTCGGCGCCGCCTACCGCGATTCCTACACCGGCGATGCGGCCACCGTCACCGAGGAACAGTGGGCCGAAATGGGCTACAACAACTCCGTCGTGCACACCGATATCGTCGCGACTTCGAACCGCGTCGTCACCGCCCACCTCACCGACGGTTCGACGAAAGTCATCTACCGCGACGGCGAATTTCAGTTGTGAGTGCCACGGTTAAAGGCCCCGACGGCCAACCGCGCTGCTCTTGGTGCGGCGACGTGCCGGAGTTCATTCCCTACCACGATACGGAATGGGGCTTTCCGGTAACGGATGATCGCCGCCTGTTTGAAAAAATCTGCCTCGAAGGTTTTCAGTCTGGCCTGAGCTGGCGCACTATTCTGAACAAACGAGAGACATTCCGGGAAGTTTTCCATGACTTCGATTTCCACCGGATCGCTAAGTTCACCGAACGCGATGTGAAACGTCTCCTCGGCAACGCGGGCATCATCCGCCACCGCGGAAAAATCGAGGCTTCGATCAACAATGCCAAACGCGCCATTGAGTTGATCGAAGAAACCGGTTCCCTCGCCGCCTATTTCTGGAGCTTTGAGCCGGACGCTCCATCTGAACCGCAAACGCTCACCACGTCGCCAGAGTCGATCGCCCTCTCGAAGGATCTCAAAAAACGCGGCTGGAAATTTGTCGGCCCCACTACCGCGTTCGCGTTCATTCAGGCCATGGGACTCATCAATGATCACGTGCCCAACTGCGTCGTTCGGGAAAAAGTCGCAAAGGCCCGGGCCGCCCTGAAGTCCCCGGCGAACGCCTAGGCTCTACCGGCCCAAGGGATTCTCATACCACACGAGGCCGAGACCCGCTTCGCCGCCTTGAGCATTGTTGTTCTCCTCGGTGTTCACGATGTCGAGATCCCCGTCGCCATCGATATCAATGACTAGGTTTAGGTCGAACTTGATACCTTCGACGCCACTCACAGAGCGCGGTATCCAACGGACCTGATCTACCGGACCGTATTGCTCCAACCAAATCACTCCCATCGCGAGGGGGGATTTCCGTTTTTCGAAACTCAGCACCAGATCCATCCTCCCGTCTTGATTAATGTCAGCCGCACTGACCGCTTTCGGATGCGTCTGGCTACTCCCCACGGGAATTGTGGTGCGCTCCCATAAACCGTTGGCGGATCTTCCAAAAATGCTCAGGGCACCTTCCGTTTCGTTCGCCATGTGAGGGACAATAACTTCGGCTCGGCCATCGCCATCGATGTCAGCAACGTCGATCAGCGTCGTTTCCTCGAGATCATCCGCGATCCAGATTTTTGGCCATGGTTCGTGCAAAACTGAAGAACGAGGACCGGGGTTCTTCAGCCAGAAGACGCCTTCGCGTTCGCCCTTCCGATCACTCACCACGATATCATCTAAGCCGTCGCCATCCATGTCTTCGGTAATGATCGACATGGTCCATGTCACCGGCGTCAGGGAGTGAAAACGCCACGCAGACAGCACCCGCGGATTTTCCGGAGATTCCAACCATCCTAGCACGGCGCCAGGGCCTTTGCTTCCTACCACCAGATCAACGCCATGTTTGCCATCAACATCCATACTCACGGCAAACATCCATTGCTTATCATCGCCCCAAAGGACTTCGGTCCGCCATGCGTCCGACTCACCATAATTTTCCGATTCTTCGGAAGCCCAGTGCACGAGAACCTTCCGGTGACGCCCTTCCGTCGAGCTTACCACATCCACCGCGCCATCCTGATCCAAATCAACCAACAGGGCATCCTCAACCGAAGGTGCGGAGCCGACTTCGACCATCTTCCAAGTTGGATGCGCCACCCCTTCGCGTTGCATAAGATACACGCGGGACACTCCGCCCTGCTCCCAACCCGCGACCAGATCCGGTAAACCATCCCCGTTGATGTCAGCCGTGCGCACGCCGTCAGCCCCCAGCGACGAGTTATCAATCGTGTGTCGTATCCATTTTGTAGACAATGGGGTGCGAGCAAACGCCACCGCACACCCCCAGATCAAGAGGGCCGCCGGAAATACCCACCGCCGGTCGATCGGGTTGTTTTCGAACACAGCTTTAAAGCAACGGAGCGATCACCAACGCGACGATCGACATCACGTTGATCAGGATATTCATCGAAGGACCGGACGTGTCCTTGAGCGGATCACCCACCGTATCGCCGACCACACAGGCACGGTGAGCTTCAGAGTTTTTACCGCCGTGGTGACCCTGCTCGACATACTTCTTCGCGTTGTCCCAGGCGCCGCCGGAATTCGCCATAAAGAGCGCGAGTAATACACAGCCCAACAACGCGCCGATCAACATGCCGCCGAGCGTCGCCGCCCCGAAAACGAAACCCACGACAACCGGGGAGAAAATTGCAATCGCCGCCGGTGCAATCATCCGCTGCATCGCCGAATCCGTCGCGATCCTCACACAGGTTTCGGAGTCGGGTTTGCCCGTGCCTTCAAGCAGGCCGGGGATTTCACGGAACTGACGGCGGATTTCCTCCACCATGGCCTGCGCTGCCTCCCCCACTGCGGTCATCGTAAGGGCGCTCACGAGAAACGGCACGAAGCCGCCAATAAACACGCCGGTCAGAACCCGCGGGTCGGAAAGCAGTAACTGGAACCCGGGATTGTGCAGTTTCACCACATTGATGAATGCCGCGATGATCGCCAGCGAAGCCAACGCCGCCGCACCGATGGCGAACCCCTTGCCGATTGCCGCCGTCGTATTGCCGACTTCGTCGAGCGCATCGGTGATCGCACGGGTCTTTTTGCCCAGACCTGCCATCTCCGCAATGCCCCCGGCGTTGTCCGCGATCGGACCGTAAGCATCGATACTCATGGTGATTCCAATCGTTGCCAACATCCCCACCGCGGCGATTCCCACCCCGTAAAGTCCCGCGAAGTGACTGGCTCCCAGCAGCACGGCGGCGACCACCGCGAGCGGGATCACCACGGACATCATGCCGACGGCGAGACCCCGAATGATCACCGTCGCGACCCCCGTCTTAGCGGCGTCCGCAATCGAACGCATAGGACTGCCACCCGTGTAATATTCCGTGGCCAACCCGATGGTGATACCACCGACCGATCCCATCAGCACACACATCCAAACGTGCATGCTCACTTCCGCAAACGAGATGACTCCCGCCGAAGCGACGACGAAAAGGAATGCCGCGCTCATGGTGCCGGTTCGTAGCGCTTTGGCCGGAGCGAGCCCGGAGAAAATTTTCACGATCGATATACCAATCAACGAACAAACCAGTCCGGTGGAGGCCAACGCGAGCGGCAGGAACATCAGATCGATTCGAGCGGTGGCAATCGCTTCCCACTTACTCGCCGCCAATGTCGCCGCGATGGCCATCGAGGCGATCATCGCGTTGCAATACGACTCAAACAAATCGGAGCCCATGCCGGCTACGTCGCCCACATTGTCGCCGACGTTATCGGCGATCACACCGGGATTACGGGGATCATCTTCGGGAATGCCGGCCTCGACTTTGCCCACCAGATCCGCGCCCACATCTGCCGCCTTGGTGAAGATACCACCACCCACCCGGAAGAAGATCGCCACCAGCGAAGCGCCCATCGCGAATCCATGGATCACATGCACATCATCCGGCGATTCACCGAACAATAAAAACAGCCCGCCGACGCCTAATAATCCAGTTGAGGCCACGGTGAGCCCCATCACTGATCCACCAAAAAAGGCCGTAGTAAGCGCCGCCCCCGAGCCCCGCTCATGTGCCGCGATGGTCGTGCGCACATTTAAGTGAGTGGCCGCAAACATGCCGAACCAACCCGCCATCGACGACGCCGCTGCACCCAGAAAAAATGCCATCGACTCCCACGGGTCTTTGAAAATCAACAGTCCTCCCACCACGACGGCAAAGATCGCGATAAGCTTAAGTTCACGGCTCATGAAGAGCATGGCACCCGAATGAATCTGCGCGCCAATCTCCGCGACTTTCCCTTCCCCTCCAGACTGACGCCGAAGGCGGAAAAATAAGGTTCCTGCCACTCCTAGGCCAACAAGGCCAAGGAGGGGCACCAAAACATGAAGACTCTGCATATTGTTCAAAGGACCACCCACCGTTTCCGGCGAATTGATATAGGTTAGGGGTAAACTGGACTAGTAGCCCTTCATCGCCTGGGCAGAGTGCCACCACAGGTGATGTTCGGACTCGATGGTATCGCCATCGGGCAACGGGAAGTATTTCATCTCACCACCACCGCCGACAAACAGCCCGCTTCGCACCAAGTAGAACAACAGATCGGGCCGCAGGCCCCGGTTCACGATCTTGGTCGGTCGGCCGACTTTGCCCGAGAGTGAATCGAAGCACTCGCGGATGTGATCAGAAACGGAATACAACGTGCCAGGCACTTCCGGGCGCTCCGGATTGAAAGCCAGACCGCCGATCTTGAGGTCGAGAAACGCGATCGCCGGCAGTGAGACAAACGCCGTTGGATCCGTCACCGCATCACAAAAGTCCTTCGGTCGTAGTCGACTGGCAACCCGCGGATAGACCGGCCCGAGCTCCTGATAGAGGAAGTTCGCCTCCCGATCATCCTTCGCCGTCCAATCGCCCGGCGGCAACGGCAGCGACAAACCCGATGGCGTGGTGAGATAGGCACATTTCATGGCCGCCAGCGGCACCCGACCGAGAACGTTGTGAATCGCCACATAGACGGACCTTCTCGGCGAACCATCGCTATGCGGAACACAACGCTCCAGGGCTTCCTTGACCCGGAAGACTTCCAAATCCGTGTTCAAATCGATCTCGATGAATACCGCTGGGCCTTCGATTTGGCGTTTCGAACCGGTAGCGATATACCGACCAAATTCGTCGGGGGTAAGTTGCGAGAGGATGAGCGCCTCGGGGATGAGACTGAGATAGAGATGTGATTCCATGCGGTGGGGTAACCGATTGGTTCAAACCGTAACACAACCGATCGAAACCACCAGCCGGAAACCCGCCGATCGAAAACGAATTAGCTGAAGGAGACCGCCGACTTCATCACAGAATTTTTATTCATGCTCCGGATCAGGCGGGCCTCCTCCGGTGCCCCCCGTCCTCAAGCCCGGCGCAACCCGCGCATTTCGACTCGCGACCGGCCAGCGCGTGACTCTCAATCCGATCCATCGCTCGCTGCCCCACAGTTTTTTCGGCCATCGCGCTGGCCTTAACCGCCCCGTTCGCTCCGCTTCTCGTCGGAGCCGACTTCGCCGCCGCCGCTCCTAATCCCCGACACACGGGAGCGCCTGCCCTCCGAATTTGGCGCACGGAGGAAATCACTGGTCATCCCATCACTCGCGAGGTCGTCGTCCATCCCGACACCGGCTATGTATTTGTCGCCAATACGGGAGGGGTGCTGATGTTCGACGGCGTGCGATGGCGATTGATTGAGTTTCCCGAAGAACGACGCGCGCGCGAATTGGCCATCGACAATGCCGGGAGGGTGTGGGCCGCCTGCCATCGACCCGATCATGCTGACGGGTTTTGCCACCGCGTCGCAGATTAACCGCAGTGATTCCACATCCGGCACGCCGGGTGCGAACAACACATCGGCCCCCGCCGCTTCAAACGCCAGGAGACGATCGATCGTATCATCCAAGTCTCCCTCGGGCTGCGCATAGTGCTCTACCCGCGCGGTCAAAACCAACGGCACCTCGAGCGCCCGATTGGCTTCCACTGCCGCTACGATGCGCTCCACCGCCAACGTAAATTCATGGAGTGTTTCACCGCCCTTGGCATCCTCGATCGAGCACCCCGCCAAACCCATTTCGCCCGCCAAACGAACCGTTTCCGCCACCGTTGCCGGATCATCACCGAACCCGTTCTCCAAGTCCGCCGAAACCGGCACCTCCACCGCTTCCGCCAACTCCCGCGCCGCCGTCAAAGACATCTCCCGCGTGATTTCGTAATCCTGCACGCCGTGCTCCCCGGCCACTGCCGCGCTCGACGTGGCCAACGCCGGAAATCCCAGATCGACCAACAAGCGTCCTGACGCCGCATCCCACGGATTCGGCATCACAAACACATCGTCCGCCGCATGTAATTCCCGAAACTGCACCCGTTTTTCTGCCACTGTTGAAGAGCCCATAACCTATAACTACGGACAATACGCGCTTACGCCAAGAGCGTTGGGCGCGAAGTAACAGGAATCAGGCGCGCAAAGCGCGAAGTTCCAAATTCCAATTATCAAGAAAGACAGGCTGACACATAGCAGGGAGGGACGATCTCGGTGTCGTTCGCAGAGACTCTGTCGATCCAATCTCGTCCAAGAACCGTCAGCCTGCGGACCAGGCGGAGCTGGTCCCTCCTCAAAACGCTTCTGCGCTCCGCGTGGGCCAGAAAATTCCTCTCGGCGACGGAACCTCCTTCTCGCATGCCGATCTAACCTTACCTGACCTAACCCCCCCGGCTGCAGACGGGGAAGGCGGTCATGTTCAACCCTACAAATGCCCACCGGACTCCGGTGGGCATTTGTCTTTTCAGCTCGCTCCCTAGGGAAGAGCCGATTGCTTCCGCGCAGCTGCATCCTTGCCCTGTCTCTGGCAGCACCGGCGAATGAGCCCTATTCGCATTTTGGCAAATACGTGCTAGGGTTCGCGTTTCATGCCGATCCCTTTCGACAACTCTTACGCCAATCTTCCGGCGCGTTTTTATGCGGTGCAGACTCCGACTCCCGTGCGGGAACCCAAACTCATTCGGGTCAATCGGACTCTGGCAAAACAACTGCGCATTGATGCCGATTGGCTGGAGTCCTCCGAAGGATTGAACGTGCTCGCGGGCAACACCGTGGCCGAAGGCGCGGCCCCGATTGCCCAAGCCTACGCCGGTCATCAATTCGGAAACTTCGTGCCGCAACTGGGTGATGGTCGCGCCGTATTACTCGGCGAAGTCGTGGCGGAAAACGGAAAGCGATTCGATGTCCAACTCAAGGGCGCCGGACCCACCGCCTGGTCGCGCCGCGGCGATGGCCGCTCCGCTCTCGGGCCGGTGCTGCGCGAATACATTGTGAGCGAGGCCATGCACGCGCTGGGCGTGCCTACGACGCGCGCCCTCGCCGCCGTTACGACCGGCGAGCAGGTGCGACGAGAAGAGATGCAGGCCGGTGGCGTGTTCACCCGCATCGCCTCCAGTCACATTCGCGTAGGAACCTTCCAATACTTCGCCGCGCAAGAGGATAACGACGCGCTGCGCACCCTCGCTGACTATACGATCCAACGCCACTACCCCACCGCGGCGGACGCGGAGAATCCCTATCTCGCCCTAATCGAAGCCGTAGTCGCCGCGCAGGCTGATCTCATCCCGCAATGGTTGGGGCTGGGCTTCATCCACGGCGTCATGAATACCGACAACTGCGCAGTCTCCGGCGAAACAATCGACTACGGTCCGTGTGCTTTCATGGACGGGTTTCATCCGCAGTGTGTATTCAGTTCGATTGACCGCAACGCACGCTATGCCTGGGGCAACCAACCTTCGATCGCGCAGTGGAATCTCACCCGTTTTGCCGAGACGTTGTTGCCGCTGATCAATGCCGATAAGGATGCGGCTATCAAAGTCGCGGAGGCTGCGCTCGGCACGTTCCCCGATCGTTTCCAAGCCGGTTATCTGGCGGCCTTCCGGGCCAAGCTCGGCCTCGCCAAAGCAAACGACGAAAGTAAGGCGTTCATCAAATCGACCCTCGAAGTCTTCGCCAAAAACGAAGTCGATTTCACGTTAGGTTTCCGCCACCTCACCCGCATCGGCAGTGGCGAAGATGCCGCGGAGTTCGTCTCACTGTTCACCGACGAAGCCGCCGCCCAAACCTGGCTGGCCGATTGGCGCCGCGTCGCTGCGCCCGAGTCCCAACTCACCGCCATGCTGGCAGCCAACCCGATTCGTATCCCGCGCAATCACCGGGTCGAACAGGCCATCCAGGCTGGTTACCAAAACGACTTCGTGCCCTTTCACCGATTGGTCGACGCGCTGGCCCACCCCTTCGCCGAAGCCGCGAAATTTGCCGACCTCGAGCAAGCCCCTACCACCGCAGAACGCGTGACCGAAACATTTTGTGGCACCTAGGCATTTCACCCGGTAACCCTCGAGGTATAACGCACCCTTACCCCCATGTCCTCATCCCACTCAATTACTCCACGACTGACATCTGACCAAATTGACACCTTCAACCAGGAAGGATGGATCATTCCGACGGAGCCGGTGTTTTCGCCGAACAAGTTCGAAGGGCTCAAATCCTTCTTCGAGGATTTGCTCGATGATTTGGAAACCGACGTGCGGCCCGAGCTCATGGATGTGCCGCATTTTCAGAATCCCAAGTTGTTCGACTGGCTGCTGTCCGACGAGGTGATGGGCTTGGTGCAACCGATCTTGGGTCCGGATGTCGCGCTCTTTTCGAGCCACTTTATTTGCAAACCACAGGGCGACGGCAAACGGGTGCCGTGGCATGAAGATTCGGCGTATTGGCGCGGCATGCTCGACCGCATGGAAGTGGTCACCGTTTGGCTGGCGATCGACCCTTCGCGTAAAGAAAACGGCTGCATGTCTGTGGTTCCCCGCTCTCACAATTCCGGCAAACAAGGATTCTCCGACTACGACGACATCGCCGCGGAAGCCGCGGTATTCCCCACTGAGATAACACCCACCCAACGCAATGATGCCGCCGCCGTGCCGATTGAACTCGAACCCAATCATTGCAGCATGCACGACGGCCGCCTGATCCATGGCAGTCCGCCGAATACGAGTTCTCTCCGACGCTGTGGTTACACGATGCGCTACGTCAGTTCGCATACCAAGCTGAACCAAGAGGACTTTCCGTGGCACCAACTCTACCTCGCCAGTGGCCAAGCCGGCGACGTCAACAACTTCGCCGACCCCAGCAAAGCCTACCACGATCTCGCCCGCTACCGTAGCAAACACGGTAAACGCGTTCACTGATCGGTCGATTTACCACTGGGCAGTCAGGTCTATTCCGGGCGCCCATGGTTTTTGTGCCCGCTTGCCAGCACTTCCTTTCATTTTAAGAGTCTCACCCGTCATGGTTCTTCGTCTCACCTGTATTTTCCTCGTCAGCTGCTCCGTCGTTTTCGGTGCGGGGATCTTTGATAAAAAGGAAAAGAAAGTGGTGCCCGAAGACGTGAAGGCGGACCGCGATCTCTACCGCGATACCATGGAAGTCGGCGGCGTCATGTATCCGGTCTATCTGATCGACGAAGAGGTAAAACCCAAACGACGCGCCAAGGTAGTCATCCCCAAAAAAGCCAAACGCCAAGGCCGCGGAGGCGTCGTGCTCATTGGCACGATCATTGGTGCCTCGGGTAATGTGAAATCGATGTCCATCGCCATGACCAATGCCGAGCAAGACATCCAAGACGCTGCCACCAAGGCCGTCGGCCAATGGCTCTTCCCCACCCTGCGCGACGAAGACGACAACGCCTTCGAATACGTCGTGATGATCCCCATCACCGTCGACGCCACCCCCCACTTCGGTCCCGCCGACGGGCCGCGGTAAAACCGGCATTCTGTCTCTCGCCGAGGCGCATAAGCGCTCTCCTCTTGACAAACTAGAAGAGCTCATCCTTGTTCTAGTTTAACTAGAGAACGCTTATGGCCCCTTCCCCCAACGATCTTTTACAAGGCACCCTCGGGTTGCTCGCCCTCCGCGCTCTGCGCGACGAAAGCCGTCACGGCTGGGGCATCCAGCAACGCATTAATCAAATTGCGGACAACGTCCTGAGTGTAAATCAGGGCTCGCTTTACCCCGCGCTTATCCGGCTGGAAAAACAGGACCTCATCAACTCCGAGTGGGGCACGTCCGAAGCTGGTCGCCGCGCCAAATACTATGCACTCACCGCCAAGGGTCGGAAGCAGATGGACGCCGAAACCGCCAACTGGAAGAAATTCGCTTCCGTCGTAAATCTCATTTTGGAGACCGCTTAAACACCTCGGGGTTTTCGATCGATTGTTCTTCAATCGCTTCGACATCTTCGGATCCAACAATGAACGCGCCGGCGAAGCGGAAAACCGCGAAAAATTCGCCCATGCGATGAACTCCATCGCCG
>JABIRI010000018.1 GCA_018667915.1 Opitutaceae bacterium
AGTGTTGATTCTCGTTTTATTGGGAGGCATGGCGTGTGGCCAGTTTTGGCGATATGAGGCGACCTTGTATCGGGTGCAGACCACTTATGCGACCGGTGACTACGGTCTGACTAAAGCGATTCGGTTGATCACGGAAAAAGACGAAATTATTGTCTCTCATTCTCCGGACTGGAACTCGTCCGTCGCCTATTTTACCGAGCGACGAATGTTGATGATACCGGATGCGCAGATGTTTTTCCATCCAGGTAAGGTGCGCGAAAGCGTGGCGTTATTGCGGGATGAATCGGTGCCCTTGGTCCTGATGGTCCGGGAAGCACGCGACCAGGCGCATTGGATCGCCGAACGCATTGATCAATTGGGGCTGTGGCCTCAGCCCGTTTTTGAATGGGAAAACCAGATTACGGCGTATGCCCGCGCCGACCGCTATGCGGAAATGAGAAGGATACTGGAAGTCGATCCACCCCGGGGGATTACGATGGATCAATCCACCGATCTGTTGCCGATAGAATCGAGAGTGCCGATGGCCGGGGCAGAATGGGGAGATCGGATGTCGGCGGAATTGGGTTTTGTGCCCGAATACGGAATCTTGCCTTACGGGCTCTCGATAAGTGCGACGAAGTTCGGGAAAGCCATGTTGGTCCATGCCATTTCGGAGCTTTACTTCGAAATTCCTGCGGATGCGGAACGCGTGGAAATAGACTACTCGATAAATCCCACGAGTTACTTGGAAAGGGATTTTGATGGAATGTCTTTCCACATCGAAGTCGTTGCGAATGACGGCGAAATTCTGCCCCTCAAATTGGATTGGGTATCACCCCAAAGTGAACCGCAAGTGCGTCGACAATCATTGGTGGTGGGCTCGGCTCCGGAGGGAGCGAAACTGTTATTTCGAGCCTTGCCCGGACCGCGTCAAAGCAACGCCTACGATCAGGGGTGGTTGCACCGGGTGGAATTTTTTACCGAGGACTAAACCACCTCGGCGAAATAGTCTTCGGTTTTGTAGAGCACCAACACGTCCTGCATTCCCCACGATTCCTCAATGTAGGATCGAATGATTACATCGGTGCGCTTCTCGATTTGCGCCATAACCCACTGGGGCGAACACAGGGAGATACCGTAGTCATGGTCGTGACGATCGAAGTAGTTCTGATAGGAAAATCCACGTTCTTTGAATTCGGCCAAGAGCGCAGTCTTATCCACATCATCCGCAATGTAGGGCTGCTTGTTGGCCAGGGCGCTGGCGAAGAACCGACCTTGGAGGGTGAGGATGATGACGCCGCATTCGTTGGCGGACTCGATAAGGAAATCCAGGGTCTGTAGCCAAGATTTCTCATCCAGGTGGGTGAGCACGGAACCACACCAAATGAGATCGAATTTGCGATCAAATTTGATCTCGGAAACATCAGCCGAGGCCTGCACGGGGTAGGCGCCCCAGTGCTTGGAACAGAATTCGATCGCCGCGGGATCCAATTCGCACGCCGTGATTTCGGCGTAGTGATGTTGAGGACGAAGCCAGCGTAACACCCGGGCGTAACCGCACCCAAAATCGAGAATATTGGGAAAGTGCGGTTTGGCGCAAAGATTGGCGGCAAACTCAATAAGCTCGAGGGCGCGGTGTCCGATTTCGAAATATTGTTCTTCCCGGCCGGGCACGATCATGGTGTCGCGCGGTGAAATGGTGCGGTCTAATTCGAGGTGGTTGAAGTCGTAAAGCGGCATGGAATGGAAAGGGAGTTACGACGTTGGCTCCAGCAGCGTCAACGCTGAGCGATTAAACAAATTTAAGTTTTCGCGCCGCGAAGATGACCATGCGCAGTAGCAATACTCCGCCGGTCCACCGGTTGATATTGGTCGTGCCATAGGTGCGGTCGCGGTAGCGAATCGGAATGTCGCGAATTTTGAGATTCAGGCGATCGGCACCGAATAGGAGGTCAAAATCTCCATACGGGTCGAAGTCTCCAAAGTAATCCCGATTGGCGGCAATTTTTTCGTAAGCGGTGCGATGGAGCACTTTGGTTCCGCACAGGGTGTCTTTGATGGGTTGGCCGAGTAGCCATGAAAAGATTAGCCCGAAAGATTTGTTGGCGATCATGTTGAGGAATCGCATGGCCTCATCATCCATCGGGTAAATCAGGCGACTGCCGTTGGCGAATTCACAGTGGCCGTGAATGATCGCGTCATAGTATTTGGGCAACTCTTCGGGAGGCATGGTGAGGTCCGCATCCAGTATCATCAGGAGATCGCCCTTGGCTTCGGCAAATGCTTCGCGAACGGCATTTCCTTTGCCGCGCTGCGTCTGTTGCATGATTTTTATGCGGTGGTCGGGGTAGGCCTGTTGCACGCGTTGAATTTCAGCCCAGGTATTGTCGCTTGAACCACCTTCAATGAAGATGAACTCGGTCCACGTTCCCATCAAAGGGGTGCGGGTAATCGCAGCCTCAATATTTCCTGCCTCGTTTCGTGCGGGCACGACCACGGTCACCGATAGGGTTTTGGGAGAAACAGCGGCGTCGGATGAATTTGCGATATTCGCGGCGCTGAAATGCACCGGGCGGGCCACGATGAATTGAGTGAGGCAAAACCACGGCAACATCGGCGCGATCCACCGATTGATTAGGCGTTCCAGCCAGCCGCCGGCGTATGGAAAAAGGGCGCGCGGCTGCGATTTGATGGTCTCCCAGTCGGCAAGGGTAAGGAGGTTGCGCACGTCCTGGCCCGACAACCAACTGTTGTTGGGCTGTTGGTCTCGCATCCCGAGCAGATGCGCGAGGTTGAAGAGCGGCCGCCACAGATTGTTGGGGATATTGATGAGCAGGCGCGTCGATGTCGTGCTACTCTCGCGTAATTTGGCGAATAATCCCTGGACGTCGGTCACCAGATTCACCGTGTCGGAAAGGATGATGTAATCGAAGGTTTCGCTATCCGAATAGGTCTCGCCGTCGGCTTCGTGAAATTCGGCTTCAGGTAAACGCTGGCGAGCGGCCTCAACCTGCACCGGTGAAACGTCGATCCCCACTTTGCGATTGGACGGAATGTGGCTGAGCAATTCTCCGGAACCGCTGCCGATCTCCAAAATGGAACTGTCGCTGGGAATAAGGAGGGCGTAATAGCGAGCCAACAAGCGTCGGTAGGCGATAGCCATTTTGGAAAGCGGTTTGGCCCTTTCGTCGAAATGGGTGCGAATGTGTTGTGCTTGTTCAGCCATGAGGCAGCGGGGGCAGTAAAGAGGAGCGAAGCGATTCAAGTGAGAGCAAGTCAACGCGGAGTATTATTCATACATTGCGTTTACAATTTCCATCGCGCCGCGTCGTCGCGCGCTTGGTGAGGTAAGTCGGGTGTGCCTTTGGTAAAAACCGGCGAGTTTTTCGGCGCTAATTTGCCACGAAAAATGAGCTGCGGCGAAACGTTGGGATCCCTCGGCGAGGCGCTTAGATAGTGCGGGGTCTTCGCGAATGCTCTTCACCGCTTCTGCGATCGCGTCGGCGTTGGCTTCATCCAATACGAATGCATCACGTCCATGTTCGACCTGTTTACCTAAATTCGATGCCGGCAGTATGACGGGGCGGCCGATTGAGAAAAATTCAGGAAGTTTGGAGGGGAATCGAAAGTCATTGAACGCGCCTGGTGAACCGGGTTGCACGAACACGTCGGCCATGCTCATGAGGATCGGGAGATCTTTCGCCCGCTTTACGAATCCGACGTTGATGAGATGGCCCACGATCAAATCTTTCGTAAGTTGTCGGAATTCTTCTGTTTCGCGGCCGGTGCGTATAAGCCACGTTGGGCTGCCTGAGATGTTCAATTGATCGATGGCACGATAGAGCTCCACCATCTCGGCGGTATTGGCACCGTGAACATTTCCATGATAAAATATGACCGTATCCTTGGCGGGAATACCTAATTTATCTCGGAGGGATTCGTTACGATCCAGTGGTTTAAAATCATCTGTAGCCGCGGGCCAAAAAGTGAGTCGCGGCGTTCCTTCTGGAAGTTCGGAAACCAAAGTTTCGATGATGGTGGTTACACCCTTGGCTTCCGCGAGGAATTCGCGGGAGCGATGGGGGTGGGAAAGGTATGGAGGGACGCGCGCATCGAGTTCCTTCGGAGGTAACTTGGCTAATTCACCTGCAGTCATGGTCAGGTGGTGGCGAAGCAGTTCCTGCTCGTTGTCTTCCAAGTGGATTACAAGGTCGGTAGCGAATAGCGTTTTGAGATCCTGCCAGCAATGCCGCACAGATTCTCGAGGGGTCCAGACATGGGTTACTGCAGGCCCGCCGCCATCGCTGTAAAAGTGGCAGAGGTTGCTGAGTTGCGAGAATTCAATCCCCAGAAAACGAGCGGTAGGCTGAGCCTCAATCGTTTCAGCGTGATCAGGCACGGCGACGACGCAGTCGTATCCGTGCTCGATCAGAGCATTGGCGAGAGCGGTTACGTGGTATGCGCTATTGGAGGTAAAGTCTCCGAAAAGGATGAATAGGATATTAGCAGGTCCTGCGGCTATCGGGGTGGATGCAGCAGCGGAGATTTCTAGGGAATCTGCCGGGGGGACCTTCCACATGTGGGGTGGAGGCAGGGGCGGGGCATAGGCTCCTTGTTTGAGATCGGCATCTAATTCGGGATCGAGAAAATAGGTGCGACCACAGGTGGTCATCACGCGGAGTCTCACCTTTCCGCTGCCGCGAGGAAGATTCTCTCGGGTCATGAAACCGGCGAAACGAGCTTCGGGCTGGTCTGGAAACCGTTCGGCAACATCCGGGCGTTCTAGCCCAAAATCGACGGGAACCGCGATGTTTCCCATCAAAACGAGCACGTCATCAATCGCGAATTCGGGATGCAGACACCAACCCGCAAGTCGCACGGTTTCGGTAATCAAGCCATCTACGCCGGCCGCTTCAAACTGTCCCATCAAGGGGTGCGAGCTGACCGGAATCATCATGGATTTAACCGGGAGCCATTGTTTGGAACTATCGCCGGAAACTTCCAGCACGCCGGCATGGTTTCCAAACGGCAAATAGCATACAAAAACGAATCCACTGGAGGCGGCGTGGGGTTCCTGTGGAAAGCGTGACCCTACGTCCGGACGAAGGACGGACTCGGACGGTTCGAATATCTCTGACCCCACTCTAAGTCTCACGTGGCAGGGCTTTGATTGGCCAAGGATGAACGCCCATCCCTCCAAACGCACGTAGTTTTGACTCGGTTGCAACGGGTAGGGGGTCTCCAATCCGTGCACGATCTCGAGATCTACAAGCTTCATGATTTTGGCCCAAACAAGGCTCGCCAAGGCCGACCCCATCGCCAAAGTAGTGATGTCTTGATGTTGGACAGTTCGAGTTCCAAGGCGTGAACCGTATCAGTGGTAGAATTTAGTTCAGCATTTGTTTGGGCGGCCTCGTTCTCCAGAGCTGTGATTCGCTCGGTTGCCGCGTCGCGAGTGACTTCCATTTTCTGAAGGTCTTTGAGTAGTTCTTGATTCGTCTCTTTCGCAGAAGCTAATTCTCCTTGAGTCTGAGTGAGGACAGCTGATGTCTGATCGAGCTTCGTCACTTTTACATTAAGTTTTTCGGCAGCTTCTGCGCGTTTCAGATCGAGATCACGGGCGAGTGAATGCGCTTTATTGATTTCCTGATTGGCGGTCTCAATCCGCCTACTCAGATCCGCGACCACGGCCGCTCGTTCCACATTCAATTCCCGTTGATTTTTTTCGGCCGCGAGCAATGATTCTCCCCGTCGGTCGATTTCCTCGGTCTTGCGATCGCATTCTTCTTCGAGCTCACGGATGCGGAGGTTAAGACTCCGATCCAGCTCGATGATGTAGGTGATTTTGTTTTCCAACACCAATTCGGCATCCCCCAACAATGCAACCGCGTCCGCCTGTTCGGTTTGTTTGGCTGCAATTCGGTCCTGCAGCTCAAGAATACGAGACTCAGCCGTGAGAAGTTCACGGCGAAGGTCCTGAATGATCGGTTCGTTTTGAGAGGCCAAAAACGCGAATAAGCTGCCGTTAATAGTGTTATCGTAATGACGACTAGAAAGTGATGATGAATGTCAGGAAAGCAGTTCAACTTGGAACTGTGAAAGGATTAACTTCTTTTTCAAAAAAGATATTCCTTGGGGGTGGGCTCTGAATACAAGAATGGTTCGAACAATAATCGCCACGAGTTGTTTCCAAAATGATTAGCGTGTTGTTCCATCCTGCTGCCAAGCTTATATGACTAAGTAGCTATATATATGTTATTTGCGAAACTTATTCTTGCCCGAAGGAAACTGCGTGCTATCTTTAAAATCTCATCGAACTTCTCTCATAGATCGTCTTTCGGTCTTCGGAAAAGCGATCTTTCTATATTGTACATTTGGTCAAATACTACCTGACATGTTTTCAGAAATGCGGCTGCTTCATGGCTGGATGCTTCGCTTTTCGATTTTAATCTCTGGCTCCCTCGGGTGGTCTGCTGTGTTGTTGGCAGAGGAACCCGAAGCAATCGCATTTCTGGCTCAACCCATCTCAAAAACGGTATTGGCGGGTGAAGAGATTGGCCTGACCCCGGGAAATGGGACGATTGAAAGCTGAAGTTCTGCGATCCAGAAAGGACCGTAGAACCCATGAAAAGAAGTCGATTTAGCGAAGAGCAGATCATCGCCA
>JABIRI010000017.1 GCA_018667915.1 Opitutaceae bacterium
GAATCCCTCCGGGCGCGCCAGTTTTTGTTTTTATGACTACCCCTTCTCCAGATTCACTGCCGCCGGTCCTTACTGAAAATGAGGTGAAAGGCTTGGCTTGGGATCAAACCGCCGCAGGACTTTGCTTGGTCGGCTCCGATGGCGACGTGCGGCAATGTAACCGTGCTTTCGCGGATTTGGTGGGACATGCAGAATCCGATTTGGTCGGCATGCCTTTATTGCGACTACAGCCCTCAGAACATGCCATGGCGATGCAAGCTCAGCATCGTGAAATCATCGAGGCGGACGATCCCGCGGTTTGGGCAGGTAAAGAAACTTATTTTATCAACAACCGTGGTCGCCCGATCGCGAGCTATTCACGCAATGCCCGGATGGTAAATTCCGTCGGTGAAGTGCAGCGATTGATCACCGTGGTGGATTTGAGTGATATCGCTCGAGCCAATCGGCGTCTCGAAATGATCAACCGTATTGAAACACACGCGGCGCTGTCCTCCACCGTGAGTAATGATCTTAACAACCTGCTTTCGATTATTTTGGGTTACACCGCGTTGCTGCGAGACGGCTCGAGCGACCAACGCCGTCAGCAAGTTGTCGCGGAGGGGGTTGAGGGGGCGGTGCAGCGTGCGACATCACTGGTCAAACAGTCGCTCTACATGATGCGTCGGCCCGAACCGGTGCGCCAGAAGACGGACCTTGGTAAATTTCTCGAAAACAAACTTCAGGTTGTGCGGGCAGAGGTTGGCGATCGTCCGGTGGAACTGGAACTCTCGATGGTGCCCGAGCTTAAGGCAGTGCCCCTGGATACGATGCAGCTGGGCGAAGCGATTGGGGAGATGATTCGACGATTGCATCAATTCGAGCCTGATACCGCGAGAGGCCTGCGCACCCGCACACGGTGGGATGCAGGGAGCTTAGTGCGTCAGAAATTTTCCAAAGCCGATGCCCGCACCTATGCGATCATTGAGCTGATCAATCCCGGTCGTCCCCGGGTGAGTAGTCGGCCGCCTATACCGACGGAAAAAATTTCCGAGGAGAGTTCCAAACATGATTTGGGCCTCACGATGATCGAACGCATTATCGAAACGCACCAAGGATTTCTCGAATACGTGTCCGAAGCCGGCGGTGCCGCGACTTATACCGTCTGGTTGCCTTTGGGGGCCGAAGTTGAGGTGGAGCCGGACGAGGTGGTCCCCGCCGGCTCTCCGTTGGCAGATTCCGCTCAACGTGGGGATCAGGGCACTTTGCTGATGGTGGATGATGAGGAAGGGCTCCTCGCTACGATGGCATCATCGCTGCGCAATCATGGCTACAAAGTCATTACGGCGACCGATGGCGAAACCGCGATGCTGGAGTTCCGCGAACATGCAGAGAAGCTGGATCTAGTGATAACAGATTTGGTGCTGCCGGGCATGAGTGGTTGGGAAGTGTTTACGGCCATCAGAGAAACGTCACCGAAGTTGCCGGTGCTCATCATGAGCGGCCATCTCGAACCCAAACTTGAAGCCGCCGTAAATCGATCTGGCGCGGCTGGTTTTGTGCAGAAACCCTTTGGCTTAAACCTGCTGTTGAAGCGGGTTCGTCAATTGTTGGGAACACGGTCAGTCAGCGGATCGGCCGCTGAAATCTGATTTCGCCTCAACCGTCGAAACGGTAGGTCGTGTTGAAAATCAGTTCGATATTCTTGGATACCCAAACGCGCACCTTGATTTTACCCGAGCGTTCATCAGCGGGATCAGCGTGACCTTCGATCCTGCGAGGCTCTTCCGAAGTGTCGAAACCCTCGCCGTTAAACTGAACCCGTTCACCGGCGGCGAGTCGGCGCAGATCATCGTCGGTGATCGTAATGGAGATACGTCCGGACTCACTCATGAAAAACAGTGGAAACACCTTGGCCACGTAGCGGGTAGAATACACCTCTCCGTTTCGAATGAAGGGCTCCGTGGTCAATTTTACGTTGCCGATATAGATGGAGGTCTTGGCGGTGGCCACCGTGGCGCGTTGGTAGAACGCAGGGAGGGGGCCGGCTTCGACTTCGGGGATGGGCTGTGCCTGCGCCCAAAGTCCACCGACCGCGGACACCGCCAAAAAACCACCAACCCACAGACGAACTACGCGCAACATGGAGTCGATTGTGAGTCAGCCAGGGGGCGCGGCAACTGAATCCTTCCTTTTGTGCCGATTGCGTCCGTTATCTTTCGCATTGCGCGGCCTCATGCCGCCGCGTCTCCTTTGATCACCATGGCCAAGAAAAAACAAGCGACTTGGGGCGGCCGGTTCACGGCGGGCCCCGCGGATTTGATGCTCACGTTCAGCGAATCTGTTTCATTCGACGCGCGTCTGGCTCCGTTCGATATCGCGGGGAGCAAGGCTCACGCGGCGATGTTGGCTCACGTGGGATTGATCACGGCCAAGGAGCGCAATGCGATTCATCGCGGTCTGAAGGAGATCGCGGCGGAGATCGCGGCGGGTAAATTCAAATGGCGGCGCGAGCTTGAAGACGTGCACATGAATATTGAACAGGCGCTGACTCAACGCGTGCCGGCGGCGGCGAAGCTGCACACGGCGCGGAGTCGCAATGATCAGGTGGCGACGGATATGCGTCTGTTCTTCAAGTGGGCCTGTGGCGAAGTGGATCAACGTTTGGCCGGGGCTCAAAAAGCCCTGCTGGCTTTGGCGGAACAAGCCGGCGATCTCCTTATTCCGGGCTACACCCATTTGCAACGCGCCCAACCGGTGCAAGTCGCCCATCATTTGGCCGCCTATATCGAGATGCTGGAGCGTGACCGCGGACGTTTCGCGGCGGTGGCGGCGAATGCCAACTGGTGTCCGCTCGGCGCGGGAGCGCTGGCCGGAACCACCTTGCCCATTGATCGTGAGTTCACCGCCAAAGAGCTCGGATTTGTGAACGCCAAGGGGCGTCCCCAGGTGACGCAGAATTCGATGGATTCGGTCGCCGATCGTGACGTGTTTATCGAGTTCGCGACGGCGGCGGCTTTGGTGGGAACGCACCTGTCGCGTCTGGCCGAGGATCTGATTTTATGGATGAGCAGCGAGTTTGGATTCCTTACTTTGCCGGATGCGTTCTGCACGGGTTCGTCGCTCATGCCGCAGAAAAAGAATCCGGATGCCTGCGAGATTCTGCGCGGTAAATCCGCGCGTTTGCAGGGTAACCTTACGACATTGCTCACCCTCACCAAGGGACTTCCGCTGACCTACAATCGTGATCTGCAGGATGATAAACCTCCGATCTTCGATAGTTTTGATCAAACGATCATGGCGCTTGAAGTCACGGCGGGCACGTTGACCGGCGCGACCTTTGACGCCGTGGCTTGTGCGGCAGCGGTGTCGGATCCGGCGCTGCTCGCGACGGATTTGGCCGACTACCTGGTGGAAGCAGGCGTGCCGTTCCGGGATGCGCACCACGTGGTGGGAGCGGTGGTTAAATTGGCGGAAGACCAAAAGACGCCGCTGGATCAACTGGCGACCGCGGACGTGCAAAAAATCCACCCGGCCCTGAAGGCGGATTGGGGCAAAGTATTTGATCTGAAACGCGCCGGCGCGCGACGCACTGGCACCGGTATGCCGGGGCCGAAACAAGTGAAACGGCAGCTGACCCGTTGGCGTAAACGACTCACCTGAGTTTCTCCGGAAAGCCTTTTTATGTTTGGCCGACTCATTCCGACGGAAAAGACGGATCCCGAGTTGGCTCCATTCCGACCGGGTATTGTTTTCGGGTTCTTCAATGCTCCGGCTTGGCAGATCGGCATTGGCACGCCGATGGTGCTGTTTTGTGAGCAGCTCGGAGCCTCCCCGTTCCAAGTTGGATTGGCCTATTCGTTCGTTTTTCTCCTGACGCCCATCCAGATCCTAGCGACGGCACTATTGCCGCGCTACGGTTTCAAAAAAGTGATGTTGGGCGGGTGGGGGATCCGATCCATTTTCCTACTGATTCCAGTCTGGTTGGCGATCGTCGTGCCGCGCTGGGGCGTGGAACCCTGGATGGCATCGGTGCTGGTCGGGAGTGTTTTTGGATTCTGTGTATTTCGAACCGTTGGAGCGTCCGCGATTATGCCGTTTCTCTATTCGATTTTACCGCCCAAGGCGCGGGGCCGTTATTTTGGCAGCGACCAATTCGCCAGCGGTGTGGCGGGCGTCGGCACACTGTTGATTTGTGCCGGGCTGTTCGCGGTCTTACCGATCTACACCGCCTTGCTCGTTCAATATGGAATCGCGCTGTTCAGTTCCTACATGAGTTTTATGGCGCTGCGAAAGTTGCCGGATGCACCGAATCCGCCGCCCGTTCGACTGCTGCAACTGATCAAGGATACCCCGCGGCACATGTTCTCTCCTTCGCCGTTTCGACACTATCTTTGGTTGGCGGTCGCCTATGCGGTGTTGTCGACGCCGATTCCTCCGTTTTTGGCGTATTACTTAAAGGCCGGACCGCAATTGACCGCTGGGCAAATCATGGGCTTCGAGGTGTTACGGTTCTCCGGTGTTATCGTGGCGGCGGCGTTTATCCGCCGTCGCATTGACCAAAGTGGCGCTCGGCCCTTTTTCCTCCTCACCATGGTGCTTTACGTGGGAGTCGGCGTGTTCTGGTGGGGTTACTTGGAGGGACGGTTAGGGGGACTGACCGTGATCTACGCGGCGTATTTCGTGCTGGGATTGGCGGCGGCCTGTTGGACGATCGCGAATCTCAATTATGTGGCCCAGGTGGTGGAGGAGGAAAATCGGGCCCTGATGGTGGCAGTATTTGGGGCGGTAACGGCCTGTTCGGGAGGTCTCTCGCCCATCTTATGGGGGATTGTTTTGAAGTCGGAATCAGAGGGCGGTGCGACGATTGACGTGAATATTTTTCAACTCTTCTTCCTCTTCGTGATCGCCGGCGTGGTGGTCTTATCATCGCTGCTGGCCAAACTTTCTGAGGGAAAGGATTCTGGGGTGGAGTCGCTGGTTATTGGTAACGCCATTTTTCGCCCTTTTCGGGCCGCGACCTACCTCACCAGCCTGATTGATTTGAGATCTCTCTCTCCCGCGACGAAATCAGATGAAACATCTGCTGATGATGGGTGACCAAGGTTACATCGTGATGCTGCGAATCCCGTTTTGTTTGGCGGTTCTCATGAGCGGGTTGCTCATGGGGTGCATCCACTCGCCCCGAGCGGAGTTCGTCGATGTGGCTTCGCCCCTGCACAGTGCTCAAATTGCGGTGGTGACGGCGGACGAAGAGACCGTGCGGTTACGCATCTCCGGACCCAACGAACTCGTCTTCCTAGCGATGGTGGAGCCGGAGGTGATCGGGGACGGTTTATATCTTTTCCCGCACTACATCACCAAGCCAACCGTCAGCGAACACGTCGATGTGCCGGTCGTGGAGCTAGATTTACCGGCGAAATGGCGGGATCGGATTTACTGGGTAGAAGCCGAATCGGTGCCGCGTTGGTATCAGGTGTTCAAGCGGCGGGTCCAGACGATTGAGCGCCGGCGGCTGGAACTGCCCCACGGGAAGCTGACGACCCTAGGCGGATGATCCGCTTAAGCGTTGCGTGACGGCGGAATCGGGCTTGAGGCTCGTGCAACCTGCCGTATGTCCGAAATCCGAATTTTACCCGACCATGTCGCCAATCAAATCGCCGCCGGCGAGGTGATTGAACGTCCGGCGGCGGTGGTGAAGGAACTGGTGGAGAACGCGCTCGATGCCGGAGCGACCCGGGTCGAAGTTGAATTCCGTCACGGAGGTCGTTCCCTCATGCGGATTGAGGATAATGGTCATGGCATGACCCGGGACAACGCCCTGCTCTCACTGGAGCGGCATGCGACCAGCAAGATCAATGAGGCGGTGGATCTGGATATGTTGGGCAGTTTCGGATTCCGCGGTGAGGCGGTGCCCTCGATCGCCAGCGTATCTAAATTTACCCTACAGACGCGGGCGCAGGCCGACGAGCTGGGCACGGAAATTTTGGTCAATGGCGGCAAAATCGTGCACGTGCGGGAATGCGGTCGGCCGATTGGAACCCGGATCGAAGTGGAACACCTGTTCAACTCGGTGCCCGCCCGCCGGAAGTTTCTGAAACGTGACCGCACGGAGGCGGCGCATATTGTGGCCGGGGTGCGGTTGTATGCGTTGGCGAGTCCCGGCGTGGCATTTACGCTGATCGAAGATGGTCGGATCATTTTCCAGTCGCCCGAGTGTCCGGCGTTGACCGATCGGGTAGCGGAAATTTTCGGGCGCCAACTCGCGGAACAATTGGTGCCGCTAAAAGCCGACGAAGGGAATTTTCATCTGGAGGGTTTGATTGGACGCCCCGGGGTGGGGCGATCGACTCGGCACGAGATGATCGTATTTGTGAACGGTCGGCCGGTAGACAATCGCACGCTTAACTACGCGTTGATTGAGAGCTATCATGAGTCGTTGCCCAAGGGGCGCTACCCGCCGGCGTTTGTCTTCTTCACCTTACCCCCGCACGAAGTGGATGTGAACGTGCATCCGGCGAAACGGGAAGTGCGATTCCGGAGCGAGCCAGCGGTAAGGGGATTTGTGATACGAGCGGTGTTGGAACGACTGCGGGAGCTGGGTGGAGGCGGTGCTTCGAACGCCGCCGATGGATATGCACCCAATCCGATGCCCCAATTTGAACCCTTACCGAAGTCGGAACTCAGACCGATCAGCGAGCACGTGGAACCTTCCGAACTATCCAAGTCCGCAAATGCTATCGCGCAGCGTTCGGCGGTGCCGCGATTGGGTGAACTGCGGCAGGCACCGACCGACGGGCCTGCGATCGAATCGATTCAGCCGGTAACCGAGAAACGGGAGATGAAAGGGTCACGCAGTTGGCGGTTCATTGGTATGGCCCACGGAAGCTATGGTCTGTTCGAAACCAACGCCGGGGTGATGTGGGTGAATCGACGGGCGGCGCATGAACGGATTTGGTTTGAGCGATTACAGGACGAATTTAAAGCCGGCGAAGTAGCAGGACAGCAGTTGCTTTTGCCCGTGCCCTTGGAACTCGATCCCGTGGCCTCGGCGATGCTCGTCGATCGGCTGGAATTTCTGACCGCGCACGGATTCGGATTGGCGGAGTTTGGGCGTAATTTTTTCCGGATCGAAACCATTCCCGTGTGGATGGAGCCGGCCGATGCGGAACCGTTTGTGCGGGATCTGCTGGGAGCGTTGCGTGACGGCAGTTTCCCGGCGGATAACGTCGAATTGGCGCGCGAATCCTTGGCTCGTTTGGCTTGCGCGAAAGGGGTCCGTTTACCGGATTCGACGGGCGAATCGCATTGGCGGGCACTTTTGGACCAGCTCTTTGCCTGTCGTTCCCCCCATAGCAGCCCGGTGGGAAGGCCAACTTATTTCGAAATGTCCCATGGTGAGGTTTCACGACGATTTCAGAAATAGTTGGGAAACAATACTAAACAGAATTTGATCGCTGGGGGCGGTCTGACTTCGTGAAGGAATTCAATTTGGTCGTGACCCGAGGTAAGCGAGTTGGCACTGTATTCGCTGCGCTCGAGATAAGAGCCCGAATTTTTTAATCCACATGCCAACAAAGAAAGCCAAGACCAGCAAAGCCACCAAGGCTTCGTCTTCCGCCACTCCTCAACGCCGCACGACCGACAATCCGGTCGAGGCCATCAAGCAGTCCATTCTGCAGCACCTGACTTATACGCAGGCTCGCAATTCAGATGCGGCGAACTCGCGTGACTGGTTTTGGGCCACGTCCATGGCTGTGCGCGACCGGGTGCTTGATCGCCTGATCAAGACTCAGTCGGTGCACAACGGAAAGAACGTCCGTCGCGCGTATTATCTCTCGCTCGAGTATTTGATGGGGCGATTGCTCGTCAGCACCCTGCAAAATACCGGCGAATATGATCATGCTCGCCAGGCCTTGGAAGAACTCGGGGTTGATTGGGAAGATTTGCGACGTTCCGAGGACGATATGGGTTTGGGCAACGGCGGCTTGGGTCGTCTCGCCGCCTGTTTCCTGGATTCGATGGCTACGCTCGATCTGCCGGCCATCGGCTACGGCATCAATTACGAGTTCGGTCTGTTCCGCCAAGCCTTCGAAGACGGTCACCAAGTCGAGCATCCCGATAGCTGGATGGTGAACGGCACGCCATGGGAGATAGTTCACCCGGACTACAGCCAAGACGTCAAAATCTATGGCGAAGTGGAGAACCACTTTGACGACCACGGTAACTGTCGTCCGGCGTGGGTGAATACTCAGAATTTGATTGGCGTGCCCTACGACATTCCGATTCCCGGGTATGGCACGGAGACGGTGAATCTACTGCGCCTATGGACTTCCCATGCGAAGGAGCAACTCGATCTCAAGGCCTTCAATGAAGGCGGTTACGTCGAGGCCGTGCGGCAAAAAGCCCATAGCGAGACGATCTCCAAGGTGCTCTACCCGAACGACCAGACCGAGAACGGCAAAGAGCTCCGTCTCGTGCAGCAGTATTTCTTCGTCGCGTGTTCGCTGAAGGATATGATTCGCCGGCATCAGCGGATTGAAGGCAACGGTTGGCACAATTTCTCCGAAAAAGTCACCGTCCAACTCAACGATACGCACCCGGCGATCGCCGTCGCCGAACTCATGCGAATCCTCGTGGATGAGGAGAGCATCGGTTGGAAAGAAGCTTGGTCGATTGTAACCTCAACCTTCGCTTACACCAACCACACTTTGCTGCCTGAAGCATTGGAAAAATGGGGCGTGGGTCTGTTCGGCCGCGTCTTGCCGCGACACATCCAAATCATTTACGAGATCAATCGTCGTCACCTCGAAGACGTTGCCGCCAAGTGGCCGGGAGACGTCGAAAAACTGCGGGAATGTTCCATCATCGATGAGAGTGGTGGAAAGCAACTGCGCATGGCTCACCTCTCCGTCGTGGGCTCCCACGCGGTGAATGGCGTCGCGGCACTCCACACCGAATTGTTGAAGGCCAATCTATTTCCGCAATTCGACGAATTGTATCCCGGGAAGTTTCGCAACAAGACCAACGGAATCACGCCACGACGTTGGCTCTTGGACTGCAATCCACGGTTGTCTGCGTTGATCACCGATACGCTTGGGCACGACGCCTGGCCGCGCGACCTCAATCAATTGCAAGATCTCGGTGAGCACGCCGATAAAGCGGCGTTTCAGAAGAAGTTCATGGCGATCAAGCGGGAAAACAAAGTAGATCTGGCGGCCCTGATTAAAGAGCTCTGCGACGTGGAGGTCTCTCCCGATGCGCTGTTCGATGTGCAGATTAAGCGACTGCACGAATACAAACGACAGCACCTCAATCTGCTTCACATATTGGCGCTCTATCGTCGATTGGTGCAGAATCCGGCCCTCGATGTGGTTCCTCGCGTGTTTGTTTTTGCGGCCAAAGCGGCCCCGGGCTACGAGCTCGCTAAAAACATCATCCGTGCGATCAATGTCATCGGCGGCCACATCAATAATGATACCCGTATTCAAAATAAGTTGAAGGTGGTCTTCCTGCCGAACTACCGCGTCTCGATGGCGGAACGGATTATCCCGGCCTCCGACCTCTCCGAGCAGATCTCGACCGCCGGCAAAGAAGCGTCCGGCACGGGCAACATGAAGCTCGCGCTCAACGGTTCGCTCACCATCGGCACCCTCGATGGGGCCAATGTGGAGATCCGCGAAGAAGTCGGTGATGAGAATATCTTCATCTTCGGCAAAACCGTTGAAGAGATTGAAGCGTTGAACCAAAAGGGTTACCAACCCTTCGATCATTACTACGCCGACGAAGAGCTCAAAGCGGTTCTCGATTGGCTCGGATCCGACTACTTCACCCCGGGTGAACATCACGCGTTTCAGCAGCTGCACCACAGCCTGCTCGGTGGCGGTGATCCCTACAAGGTCTTGGCGGATTTCCGGTCCTACAGCGACGCGCAGTTGGAAGTCGATAAAGCCTACCGCGACACCAAGCGCTGGGCTAAGATGGCAATTCTCAATACCGCTCGGGTGGGTAAGTTCTCCAGCGACCGCACGATTAGCGAATACGCGGAAGATATCTGGAATCTGTCCCCGGTAGCGATCGATTAACCGTCGGATCAGTCCCAACTCTTTTCACCGGCCTGCTGAACATTCGGCAGGCCGGTTTGCTTTGGTGAGTCGACAAGTGGGTGGGGCGTGAACAAATATTTGGGATATGTCCGACTCCTACCTCGCTGCTGCCGACCGTTATTCCAAAATCCCCTACGAGCGTTGTGGCCGAAGTGGACTCAAACTCCCACGCCTTTCGCTGGGTTTGTGGCATAATTTTGGCGGCGTGGACGTCTTTGAAAATGGCCGTGAGATGTGCCGCGCGGCTTTCGATATGGGGATCACCCATTTCGATTTGGCAAATAATTACGGGCCGCCTCCCGGATCGGCCGAAGAGAGCTTCGGTAAGATTAGGGATCTCGATCTCGGTCCGTATCGGGACGAACTCGTGATCTCGACCAAAGCCGGTTACCACATGTGGGAAGGCCCCTACGGCGAATGGGGTTCACGCAAATATTTACTCTCCAGTTTGGATCAAAGTCTCGAACGCATGGGGCTTGATTACGTGGATATCTTTTACTCGCACCGGCCCGACCCCGAAACTCCGCTGGAAGAGACGATGGGCGCACTTGCGACTGCGGTGCATGGTGGAAAGGCGCTCTACGCCGGTGTTTCAAATTACCCGGCCGACATGACCCGGGAGGCCCACGCCATCCTCGACGATATGGGGGTGCCTCTACTCATCCACCAACCCAAATACAATTTGCTGGAGCGATGGGTGGAGCCCGAACTGCTGCCCGCCCTGACCGAACTCGGTATCGGCTGCATTCCATTTTCTCCGCTCGCTCAAGGCCAACTCACGCCGCGATATCTTAACTCGATTCCGGCTGATTCACGCGCGGCGCGGGACAGCGGTTTTCTGCAGCTTTCCGAGGTCGAGGCCAATCATGCCAAGATCCTGGCTCTCGCTGAAATCGCCGATAAACGCGGGCAAACGCTGGCCCAAATGGCGCTGACTTGGGTGCTGCGGCAACCCGCGGTCACCACGGTTCTCATCGGAGCAAGTAGCGTGAAGCAAATCGAAGAGAATGTGCAATGTGCCTCAGCGGCGGGATTTTCCGATGAAGAGTTGGCCGCGATTGATGGAGCTTGTGGTTAACAGCCCCAAAAATTTTGCTTGAATGACTAATTGTGTAAAAGCGCGAATGAGGGCATCTATCTCCTTCATTTCCCCTATGCCGGGGATGTCCTACCTTTGATAATGCGCTGATCTACTGACTTAAGCGTTCAGTAGAGGTTTTGAGAGATTGACGGTGGGGAATCGCCCGCCTTCAATTTCCCTCAGCTTTTTAGAAAAGCAAAGTTACCTACTACCTAAGACCTGCACCCCCTTTACCGTAGTTCCCGTTGCCCCGGCATTCCATGCCGCTGTCAGTGGGAGTTACAGCGTTGGATGTGCCTAACCCAAAAACTTACCCCTATGAATGTCTCCATATCCACTTGGATTTGTTTCTTAATTTAAGGGGTAAGGTTCCTAAAACCTACACAAACAATAGCTTATGAATAGTAAGTTCAAATCAATGAATTCAAGAACGCTTCGCCTGATGGCGGGTGTTCTTTTGCCCGTGTCGTTCCTCGGCGCTCAGGCGGTCGATGAAGAAATCGACCAGGAAGAGGTCGTTAACCTTTCCCCATTCGTGGTCGATACGGCCCAAGACGAAGGTTACGTCGCCACTCAGACCCTAGCGGGTGGCCGTCTTAACCAATCCCTTAAAGACTCCGGCGCCGCCATTCAGGTCATCACCAAAGATTTCATGGATGATATCGGCGCGACCGGTATTGAAGAACTCCTCCAATACACCACCAATTCCGAGGTTGCCGGTATTCTCGGTAATTTCACTGGGGCCACTGATGGTGGCGCGGGTGAAACCAACACCGGCGGTGCGCGTCGTAATCCGGACGGAGCGACCCGTATTCGGGGTTTGGCTGCGCCCGATCGCACCCGGAACTTCTTCAAAACCGACATTCCGTTCGACAGCTACAATACTGAGCGGGTCGATATTAACCGCGGAGCGAATTCCTTCCTCTTCGGTCTCGGTTCACCTGCCGGTTTGATCAACAACGGCCTCGCGGTCGCACGATTCCAAAATTCGAACGAGATCTCCACGCGCGTGGGCAGCGGCGGCAAGGATCCTTCCTACCGCGCCAGCTTCAAGTTCAACCGGGTGCTCATTGAGGACAAGCTAGCCGTTAAGGTCGCCGGTCTGATGGACCGCACTCAGTATCGCCAACGTCCGACCTACAAGGATGACGACCGTATCTACGGCACGTTCACCTTCCGTCCGTTTGGCAACGCCAACACCGTGATCAAAGGCCACTTTGAGAGTGGTGAAGTGATCGGGAATGCGCCCGACGTGACGTTGCCGATCAACAACCTGCAAACGTTCGTCGATCACCCGCAATCGTTCGATATTTTTGAAAACTTAAATCGTTTCAATAATAACGAAGGTCCGAATCTCGCTCAATGGCGTAACCCACGCAACGTTGCCCGTTTTGTAACTGCTGAAGAGCGCGCCAACTGGCCGATGTATACGGATGCCAATGGCAATCAACAGCCACTCATCCGTAACTCCATCGCACCCTCCGTCTACAAGAACATTGGCTGGGGAAACATGGCCCACGGTTTCATCTTTGACGGTTCGAACGGTCGTGAGCCAGCCATGGGTTACACCGACCAATATGCGGGTGCGGCGTATCTGCGCCGTGACCCTTTCTGGGATGCTGGCAACCGCGGTCGCGGGGCGCCCCAACGTCTCTACCCGGGCAACTTGAAAGACATCAACGGCACCGGTTGGCTCGACCAAGGATTTGTCGATCTCGAGACATTCGACTTCAGTGCAGCCAATCTGGGTTGGGATAACGATTTCTACACCCGTGACTTTGAGAATTTCAATCTCTCGCTCGAACAGACCTTTCTTGAAGGTGCTGCCGGTGTGACCCTCGCGTGGGATTATCAGGATCTGTTCCGCGATAATTATACCGCCTTTAATGGCAACAATGCCCAGGTCACTTTCGATGTGAATCGCGACATTCTGCTTCCGACCCAAGCCTACCTCGATGGCACGGGCCCGGCTGACACGCGTGAGAATCCTAATTTTGGCCGCGTCGTGGTGCTGACCAAATCTGCTCGTAACGAAATCGATGAACAACGCGAATCCCTCCGGGTTACTGCCTTCATCAAGCATGACTTCCGCAAGAACTCGGATGACAGCTTCATGGCGAGGCTTCTCGGTGAACACACCCTGACCTTCCTGGGTGACCAAAACATCTACGACGAACGGCGCGTTAACTTCGTGCAGAATTCGTTCGGAGATCCGGATCCCGCACTCCATATCACCACCGCCAATGGCCGCCAATCTGCCAATAATGTGCGTAATGTTCCAGTTTTGGCCTACATTGGTCCGAACCAATCCCGCGCCTTTACGGATCCCAACTGGTCGTTGAGTGACTTCAGCATCGCTCCCGCCAAGTATGACATCCGTCGTCCGGATAACTACACCTTCAATAAGCTGAGCTGGAATCTCGGACCCGATGCCAGTAACGACAACATCGGTGTCACCAGCGGACCCAACTCCGTGATTAATGGTAACGAAAGCTGGCAGGTGCATGAAATCTCCGTGCGCGAGACTCCGAGTAAGAACTACCGCAAACAACGGACCGAGATCACGTCGGCCGCGATCAATACCCAGTCGAAGATGTTCAATGAGCACCTCGTGATCAACATGGGTTATCGCCAGGATAACATCGACAATTGGATCAATACAGAAGCCGACTTGATCGGACTCGATGAGATCGCTGATCTGTCCGACGAGAGCTGGACCTTGGAAAAAGGTATCTACTCCAAGCTTGAGGAAACGACCTTCGGTTACGGTGGCGTGCTTTACTGGCCGAAGAACATCATCCCGCTGCCCGAGATCTTCGACGATATTACGTTCCACTACAATACGTCGGACAATTTCATTCCGGCTTCGGATCGCGTCGATGAGATCCGCAACCCGGTCGATGCCCCTCGGGGTGAAAGTAAGGATTGGGGTATCAGCTTCTACATGATGGACAACAAAGTGACGGCGCGGTTTAATTGGTTCTCTGCGAAACTCTTGAACGCCTCGTCTCCGGTTTCCAACGTCTACAATCAGATTAACTCCGATCTGTTTAACTGGTTTGGCCGCCTGAACCGTGACCTTCGTCGTTACGATGCCGATGGTAACGGTCAGCTCGACCAAGAGTATATTGATGAGCTGCTCGCTCCTGATGGAGACGGCGTCTTCCCCTTCGATCCTGGAACGGGGTTGAACGACGAAGGTCTGACCATTGATCAGGCTGTCGCTCAGCTCTTCCCGGGGATAACGGATGGTATCGCTGCTCGGGCGGATGTTGAGCCTCTCCTTACGGATGCGCTCAAGGAAGCCTACAACTATCGGCAAACCGCCACGGGTGCGTCTCAAACCCAATGGGCTGGAGCGATTACCGATACGCAAGACATCGATGCCGAAGGCTTCGAGGGTGAGATTATCTTCAATCCCACCCGCAACTGGCGCATTGCTTTCAATGCGGCCCAACAAAATACAGTTCTCACTAACGTGGCTCCTCGTTTGGCCAAACTGGTGGATGACTTCTGGGCTCCTCACATGGCTAAATTCGGCCACCTCGATTGGAGTGCTCCGCTGCAGGAAGTGAATGGAGATACGCTCCAAATTAATCGGAATCAACGCCTCCTCGATTTCTTTGCCATCAAAGGAAACGAAGGTAAGCCAAATCCCGAACAACGGGAATGGCGCTTCAACTTCATCACGAACTATCAGTTCCGCGATGGTGGCCTGAAAGGCTTCTCCATTGGTGGTGCGGTCCGTTACGAGGATCAGTTCGCCGGTGGTTATCCCCTGATCAACGATGTGGACCGTGGTTTGGTTCTGCCGGACACGGATAACCCCTGGTTGTCCAAACGTAAGGCGTCCTTCGACATGAGCCTCGGTTACCGGCGTAAGCTCGATATCCTTGGTGGCGTCGACTGGAGAATGCAGATCAATATGCGCAATCTCCAGAACGTGCGTAACGACGAGGTCGAAACCATTCGTTTCCAGCCTGATGGCACACCCGCTCGTGTCCGTTTCTCGGCTCCAGCTCAATACTGGCTGACCAACACCTTCAGCTTCTAAGCCTTTAGGTAACTAATCAAACGACTGAACGGGCGTCCTCACGGGCGCCCGTTTTTTTGTGCAAAGACTCAGCAACAGGTTTTCGAAGTGTTTGATTAATTGGAGCCAAAACTGTCGCCCATAAAGCCCGACCCACACTAAGCTGCGTCCTGCCGGGTGGGTCGGGCTTTATGCCCGACATCTTAGACCCGCACCGACAAAATACTAACGATCTCTCCTAGGACCCAATCCGCTTCACCGCGAAGTTGGGCGCCGCAAACTGGAACCCAAAATTCTGGTAGGTAGGTATCGCGGCATTGTCGTCTTCCGCTCCGGTGCAGATCACCAGTTGCTTGGCTCTGATTTCCTCGAAGGCGTGACGCACGATATGATCGAGCAGGGTGGTGCAGATAAGCTCCCTCCGATGCGCCGGATGGGTGGAGACGTTTTGAAAGCGACCGACTTCGTTTTGCTCATCGAAGAACAATCCCATGTCACCCACTAGGCCTTCGTTCAAAAATGCACCCCACCAATGGCCACGCCCGTTCTCGATTAACTTCCGATAGGCCATCATTTGATTGCGACGAAATACGCCGTTGTCCTCCGGATAGTTAAAATCAATCCGATCCACCAACCCCTGCTCGAGCAGCACAGCTTCCCAGTCTTCGTCGGTGAGAATAGGGCGCACCGTGACCGCGGGGTTTATCGACACCGCCATGGGGTATTCGTTCATCACCAGAGAAATGCCATGACTGGTTTTGAATCCGTCCGCCAAGAATGCGGAGATGGCTCCTTCCCGAGACTCGTCCCAACCAAAAATATGATGATTCAGCGTATCGCCAAACGCCTCGCGGTGGATCTCCAGCCAAGGTTTCAGATCAGTCGATTTGGGGGCTCGTTTGAATAAGATAAAATTCCCGAACCAGAACGTCGGATTGTCGGGCGTGCGCACCACCCAATAGTCCGCATGTTCTTCGACCTCGCCGTTGTGGTGGTGGAAGATGAAGTCCGTGCGATAACTGAGGTCGTCAGGAGCATTCATTGAACTAGGAGTTAACGGCCGAGACGTCCGTGGAGCCAAGCCATCATAGCGGGCGAATTGTTTTCGCCTTGGTCAGGGAGAGAGGCGAGGATCGCACGATGGCTGAAGCTGCTCGGATTCCCTTGATTCATATCACCGACCTGTATCACCCGCCACAGGATCCGGATGATCAATTTGACCTGGCCACGGTCTTGGCGCTGCCGGAGTTGGAACTCAAAGCCGTTTTGTTTGATGTGACCCGCAAGTTTCTCGTCTCTGCACCGGCCGGGTGGGATGTGAAGCGGGATCCCGGAATCGTCCCCGTGGCGCAAGCGGATTATTTGCAGGGCACGACTATTCCCACCGGAGTGGGGCCGCAGGATCCCTTAAGCTCACTGGAGGATGATGTTTCCGATCGTCCAAAACGAGAGCAGTCGGCCATTGAACTGTTACTGGATGTCCTCCGGGGGACCTCTAAGCCGGTGGCGGTCTCGATCGTAGGTTCGGCTCGAATTCTGGCCGCGACTTATTTGCGGGCGCCGGAATTGGTGCGAGCGAAGGTGACGGGGGTTTGGGTTAACGCAGGATCCACCGCCCAGGGTGAGTTGGAGTGGAACGTGACCTTGGATCCCATTGCCTATCGTGTCCTGTGGAACTCCGGGTTGCCCGTCCGTTGGTTTCCGTGCGCGACGGAAAAGAGCGCTTTCGATCCGGAGCCCGAACGAGGCACGCATTGGTCGGCTACGCACGAGACGTTGCTGTCGGGGCTCCCGGATCATTGGCGTGGTTGGTTTGCCTACGGGCTCTCGGGATCTGCGCGCGGAGACATTCTGGGGGCAATGGACGCACTCGGCCGTGGAGCCGTCTGGGAGAATCTGCAAGCGGCGCGCCGAAGCATGTGGTCGACGGCTTCGCTCGTTATGATGGCGGGCCGGCAATTGGTTCGGACCGAACACGGTTGGAGATTTGAGCAGGATACTTCCGCGTCAGGGGCGGATCCTGAGTTGTGGCCATGGCGTTTGGATCCGATCGAAGCGGTGGTGGATGACCATGCGCAGGTTTCCTGGACGGAAACATCTTCCCCGACATCACATCGCTTGTTTGGTCGTCGGCCGGGAGCCGCCTATGGGCGCGCTATGGCCGAGGCGTTAAACGCGCTGTTGGTTGATCACCTCAACTAAACCGTTTGGGTTTCGAGTTGCGCGACGGCTTTGGCGAAAAGATTACCCAACTGATGCCAATCGCGTTGGCTGAGGACGTCCTCTGCGGCTTTCAAGCTGCCCAGAATATGATCGGGTTTCTTTACCCCGACGATGGCACTCGTGATCGCGGGATTACTCAGGGTCCAGCGCAACGCGAGTTGGGCCACGGTCAGATTGAGCGCCACCGCAATCTGCTTTGCCTGATCCACCGCCTCGGTGATGATACGTAAACCCTCGCCGTGGAAATAGGGGCCGGAGGCTCGGGCGCCTTCGATGACGGAGTCGGCGTGATAGCGGCCCCCCAAGAGACCGCGGAAGAGGGGTGAATAGTTGATCACTCCGATGTTGTGATTGAGGCAGTAGGGGAGCTCTCGCGTCTCAATGGTGCGATTTAATAGACTGTAAGGGGGTTGCAGGGAACTGATGTCAAAATGCCCCCGGTAGAGTTCCATCTGCTCGGGGTTCAGGTTGCTGACGCCAAACCAGCGCACCTTTCCTTCTTCCTTCAGCTTGGCGAATGCGCGAGCGACCTCGTCGGGCCGCGTGATGGGGTCCCACGCATGGATTTGATACAGGTCGATATGATCAGTGCGCAGGCGCTTGAGTGACGCTTCGCAGGCGCTGATGATGTAGTCGTAAGTCGTGTCGGCGAAGCGGGCGTCGGGGGCGGTGAAGTTCCAATAGAACTTCGTCGCCACGATAAATTTGTCTCGCAGGTTTTCGGTCTGCATAAGCCGGCCGAGTTGTTCCTCGGCGTAGCCATTGCCGTAAGCATCGGCGGTATCTAAAAAATTGATGCCAGAATCGACGGCGACGCGAACGGCCTCCTCCCAGGGTTTGATGTCGATGTCTCCCCAGAACGATGGACTGAGCTGCCAGCAGCCAAAGCAAAGGCGGGAGACGTTGAGATCGGTATTTCCGAGTGGAGTGTATTTCATAGTGAAAGCGTGAGGTGTTTTAGGAGTTCCCACTGCGCGGAGCATGGCGCTCGATCCAAAGTCCCCCGGCGAACATCACGGCGGCCGAAGCGACCCCAACGATCGTCCAGAAGATACCATAGGAGAATCCTGCGAATCGAGCCTCGAGATAGGGCATGGCCAATCGAGTCGAGGTCTCCGCGACAAATGCCGCCAGCAGTCCCACGTAGGACCAACACATCCAGTGATAGTGCAACGCATACCACATCTGTTGGGGGCGACGTGTGACGGCGTATTTGAGTCCGAGCGCCAGGCAGATCGAACTCATGATAGCCGCAACATGCAGGATGTTGAATCCCCCGGTGAGGGAATACATCGCGAAGGATGTCACCAGCATAACAATCATGGTGGTGACGAAGGCATAGCCGAGAAAGCGATGACGCCGGCCGCGTTTGGGGCGGAGTAAAACAATCGCCCCCAAACCTATCGCGAGGAACGCGGCGGTCGTGTGGATCAATCCGGTAAGACTATGGATCACGCCATCAATTGAATGAATGTGAGCGGGGAGTGCAATGATCCAGCTGGTCGCGAAGTTACACCCAGTATAGCTCGTGGTCGTGATGAATATTCAGATTTAATTCGCTCGTCTCAAGAGTCGGAAATTCCTGAAGGTCTGAGCGTCGAGTTCATCTCTACGTTTATATTATGAAGACATTCCCTGCTGATTTTACCTGGGGCACAGCCACGGCCAGTTATCAAATCGAAGGTGCTTGGAACGAGGGGGGCAAAGGCCCCTCCATCTGGGACGCGTTTACCCAAACTCCGGGTAAGATTGCGGAAGGTCATACGGGGGACGTCACCTGTGACCACTATCATCAGATGGAGCAAGATGTGGCGCTGATGGCGGCCATGGGGCTGAAGGCGTATCGATTCTCAATCGCGTGGTCACGCATCCTCCCGACGGGAAGGGGAGAAGTAAATAAGGAGGGCATCGCGTTTTACTCCCGGCTGTTGGACGAGCTGGCGAAGCACAACATCGTCCCGTGGGTGACGCTCTATCACTGGGACCTTCCCCTGGCGTTACAGTTGGAGCTCGATGGCTGGCTGAACCCGGATATGGCGGAGCACTTTGCGAATTACGCGCGGGTGTGTTTTGAAAATTTTGGTGATCGGGTAAACCACTGGATCACGTTTAACGAGCCGTGGGTGATCGCGATCATGGGCCACAGCAACGGCGTCATGGCTCCAGGCCGCACGTCGAACGCTGAGCCCTACCTCGTGGCTCACCAGTTACTGCGCTCCCACGGTCGGGCAGTGGATATCTACCGTCGCGATTTTCAACCCGCGCAGGGTGGCCAGATCGGCATCACCAACAATTGTGATTGGCGTGAGCCCAAGACGGATTCGCCGGAAAATAAGGCCGCCGCTCAACGGGCACTGGAGTTTTTCCTTGGGTGGTTCGCTGACCCGATCTACCTCGGTGATTATCCTGCCGTCATGCGCGAACGTCTCGGTGATCGGTTGCCTGAATTTAGTGATGAAGACCGCCGGCTCTTGGCGGGGTCGAGTGACTTCTTTGGCTTAAATCACTATTCGACGCTCTACGCCGAAGAGATGTCGGCGGACCAGATGGGTAAACAAAATCCCTACGGCAACGGCGGTATCTCTGAAGATCAGGATGTCGAACTTTCCTACGATGATACGTGGAAAACGAGCAGCATGGGCTGGTCCATGGTGCCTTGGGGCTGTCAGAAACTACTCCATTGGATCGACGAGCGATACGACCATCCGCCGATTGTGATCACCGAAAATGGCTGCGCGCTCGAAGATGAGTTGGTCGATGGTGGGGTGCGCGACCCCGTCCGCGCCGAGTTTATTCAGACCTATTTGAGTGCCTGTCACGATGCGATCACTGCGGGAATCGATTTGAAGGGCTACTTCGTATGGACACTGCTCGACAACTTCGAGTGGGCCTGCGGATTCACCAAACGCTTCGGTTTACACTACACCGATTTTGCCACGGGCAAACGCTACCCCAAGGACTCCGCCGCCGCCTACGCCAAGATCATCGCCGATAACGGAGTCGAGTAGCGCCGTCGGGCTAATTGCCCCCCCCCCCCCCCCCCCCCCCCC
>JABIRI010000016.1 GCA_018667915.1 Opitutaceae bacterium
GATTGCTGGTCGGAGCGTTGTTGCTACCCGGAGTGCATTTTAAACGGCTCGCTGATTCGCGACAATCCGCCGCGATCGTATTGGGCCGCCGCATCGCGCCGGTGCAAGCGTTGCAGGAGCAGAACCAACACAACGTAACGGAACTGACGAGGCTGCAGGCCGAGGTGGAGCAATTGAACGATCTTGTGAAAGCGCGCGATGCTTGGACAACGCTGCTGGCGGATATGCAGACCAGTATGGTCACGGTGGGAAACGTCTGGCTCGAAGGCCTGCAGGTCGTGCCCCCTTCGAATCGATCCCACGTCTCGGCGGAACCTGGTTACGATGCCGATGGTCGTCCGGTAAAACCAGTCGTGCCACCCTTGCGATTACGGCTTTCGGGGCGATTTTTAGATCGCGAAAATCCGCTCTCGCGCGTGAGTCAATCATCCTACGAACGGGTTACTGCACTGCTCGCTGGATTTGTGGAATCGCCCCGGGTCATGGAAGTGGAAGGTGAGCGATTCGATGCGAGTGAACCCGGCATCCTGAGGTTCGATTTCACACTGGTTATTAACCCCACCGCGCATCTGTGAATATCGATCTCGCCAAAATTTCCCGCGCGACGATCGCGACATTTGTTTGGGTTGTGATAATGGCCGGTGGTGCAAATTGGTGGAGTCAACAGCAGGCCGAGCGCGCGACGAAAGCGGAGCGCCAACTTCGGGTGCGTTCAACGCAATGGCGTGCCTTGGCGGGCAGCCAACCCGCGCCCGTTACCAACGTGGCTGCTGCGATTGAGGCCGAGGTGGCCAAGATCGAACGTCGCGCTAATGCATTGCTCCGACAGTTGAATTTCTCCGGTAGTGACCCTGTGCGTGGAGGAGATGTGCCGGAAGCTCGAGCCGATGCGTTCTTCAGCATTGCCCGGTTCATGGCGGAGCAACGCGCATCCGCTCAACGCGCAGGAGTGGAGGTGCCAGAGACCGAGACGTTTTCCTTTTCGGCTCATCGCAATAGTGGTCCGCCGGTCGAGCATATTGCCACGGTGCATCGCCAGACCCTGATCGCATCGCAACTTTTACAGGCATTGTGGCAGGTGGGGCCAGTCGGCTTTACCGGTCTTCAGCGCGAGAATCCTGCGATTAAAATCGAGTTGTCCGGTGGCACGACCGACGCGAACCGCGAAGGTCGTCCGGAGGATTGGTTTGTTTGGCCGGCGGAGCGCAGTTTGGCGCGTGATGAAATTGTGGATACGCTCGCGCTACGCATTGGATTTGTCGGTCGCACGGCCACCCTGCGGGCATTTCTGGCGGCGATAGCGCGGAGTAAAGCGCCGCTGGTAGTGCGGGAAGTCACGGTGCAATCTTTAGGCGCGAATGGCCGAGCTTCGGGTGGGCGCCGAACGCTGGAGGATTTATTTCGTGATGAGACTACTCCCGGCGCCGGAGAAACTGGCTCGGAAACAACGGTGCCAATCATCCCGGCTAACGACGCCGAATTTACGGTGACGGTGGAGTATTTGGATTTTGTCGGACCGGCGCTGGCGCGAACCGCGGCATGGGCAGAGAAGGGCTTACGATGACCACGTGGTGGCGAACTGGGGACGGCGTGGCGTTGGCCGGTGCGGGACTGTTGTTTGTCGGCGTGTTGGGTTGGTCAGCACTGGCTGAAGCGAATATACGCTCAACCGGCACTCAAGGTCTCGAAATGCAATTGGTCGGAGAGTGGAGCGGAGTTGCAGTAGGTTTTGAGACCGAGGTTTCGTCGGCGGATTGGCCTGATCCCGCCGAAGGTGCGGCCACCGATGCATGGGTCTTCGACGTTTTCACGCCACCGGTTATCTATTACGATCGGGATACGGGACGTTTCGCGGTCTCTCCACCCGAGCTTACGGCGCCGGTGGAATCCGAGATCATGGCAACCCCTTTTGGCGTCGATTTAGTGCGTATCGTGCGGGAACCGTTTCGACTGCAGCTCATAGGTTATGCCGGCACGGAGGCAGAACCGTTGGGGATTTTTCGCAATAATCTCGCGGGCGCGGGAGTGGTGGCCCGAATGGGGAAGGCGTTTCCAGAAATTGGTTTGCAAATTCGCAATCTGGTGATTCGGCGCGAAGATTCGATTGTGCCTTACAGCATGCCGCTGCGCGAGATCGTGGCGGTGGCGGAGATTTGGGATGAGCGGGCACAGCGTGCGATTGAACTCTCCTCGGCGCGTCCTGCTTGGAATACTCAACCGGTGGCCGAGATTCGGCTGCAAGCCGCTGGGGACGTGCAGACCGTGCAGGCGGGGAACCGGATCGAGACCGACGAGGGGGTTTATGAGGTTTCCGGCGTGTTTTCCGAACCCGATTCAATTTCGATGGTGAAGCAATTACCCAACGGATCCCGGGAAATCATGACACTGACCCCGGAATTGCCCGCTGAACCGCAATTTGAAGGCGACAGCGTTTTTGAAACCCCTTAATTCTTTCGTTTCTGTTTTCTCATGCCCTCCGTCTCTTGTCCCGTTAATCTGATTCATTGCCTGCTGGTATTGATCCTAGCTGGCGAACCGGTGAGTTCTGATCTCGCAGCTCAAAGTATTACGGAAACCAAAATTCGCCTCATGGCCGATGCCTTGCGGGCCCGCGATAGCGGTGACCTCGAACTGGCCCGCCGCAACCTATTGAAACTCTCGGAAATGGCGCCGGATGATCCGGCAGTGAAACGCTTGCTTAAGGATGTGCGCGCGGATCTCGCCGACGAAAAAGTCCGTTTAAATTCAGAACCGAAGATCGGCAGTCCAGCCGCGTCAACGAATTTGCAGCGTGCGGCACCTGCCGCAGCCGATTCCTTTGAACCCTTACCGCCGCTGCCAGACCCCGCAGCCGAGTTGGCCGCCATGGAAGCCGAGATCGAGGCCGCTGCGGCTGAAGAAGAGACTCGCCAAATGGGACTTATCGCGGCGGCTCGACAAGAGGCTTACGATGCGGAGCAGTTGGCCGATGCGGGACGCTTCGATGCGGCCATTGCTCGACTCGATAGCGCGATTTGGTCGATGCCCGAAAACCCACTGACTGCGCCGGTGATTGCGGAGCTCAACGCACAACGCGATGATGTCGTCAAGGCGCAGGTGCTTGCCAAACAGGTGGCGAAAATCGAACGCGCGCCCGTTACTGTAGCGGTCAGCACCACTTCGGAGCGTGATCCGATTGATGACCTTTGGGCCGGTGCCCGCGCGGATTACAACTCCGGAAGCTTGGAACGTTCGCGGGATGCTCTCAGGGAAGTGCTGGCGCTTGATCCGTCCAATCAGGCGGCGCGGCGATTGGTGAACCAAATCGACGATGAGTTGCGCGCCAACCCCGAGGCCTGGCGCCAGCAGACACGTCGGTCTTTGATTTCGGAAGTGGAGCAGGCCTGGCGCCGTCCCGGCACCGCGGCTCCGCCGTCGAAAGAAGCGGGATACGGTGCGGCGGCACGAAATCCGTTGTTTGAAAAACTGGATGCGATCGAAATTCCCACAGTCAGTTTTAACTCGGTGGAGTTGCAACGGGTGGTAAGCACGCTGAGCGACTTGTCGCGTGAATTTGATAACGGAGGTGGAGCTCGGAAAGGCGTGAATATTATTGTGATCGATCCGATGGATCGGCGACCTACGGTGAGTTTGACCTTACGCGAGCTCTCACTGAAGCGGGTGCTCGATTTTATTACCGATTCAATTGGTTACCAATACGAGGTGCAGACCGATGCGATCGTGATGCGGCCGGGCGGAGAGACCTCCACGTTGGATACAGAGTTTTTCCCTATCACGCGATCGACGGTTATTCGTATGACTGGCATCGGCGGCGGGCTCGCTTCTGGCGGCGCGACTGCGGTCGTGAACGATCCGTTTTCACCTGCGCCAGTTGCGACAGTCAATGCTCCCGGAGGAGGGAGTGAAGCCGAAGCGTTGAAGCAATTTCTGCAGCAAGCTGGCGTGGATTTTTTGCAACAACCCGGCTCGAATTTGGCTTACGACGGATCGGCTATGATCGTAACGCAAACGACGCGAAACATCGAACGCATCCGTAATATCCTGAATCGCTACAACGACGTCCGACAGGTCGAGATCGAAGCTAAATTCATGGAAATCCAAGAAGGTGCGTTGGAAGAGCTGGGTGTGCAGTGGGGCATCGCGCACGGCATCAACGGAGACCCGA
>JABIRI010000015.1 GCA_018667915.1 Opitutaceae bacterium
CTCGGCTTTTTGACATTTTGTCTCCATCCTCACCGAGGATAATTCCCTGATGGAAAAGTTTTTGGAATGGCTCGTCGTAGGGAAGGGCGCCGATATCGAATAACACTTTGTGCCAGAACCGGGCGTAAAGTAAATGCAGCACGGCGTGTTCGGCGCCGCCGATGTAGAGGTCGGGTGTGCGCCAATATTCCAGAGCCGAACGACCGGCTACTTGCTTCCGGTTATGGGGATCCATGTAACGAAGGTAATACCAGCATGATCCCGCCCATTGGGGCATGGTATTGGTTTCCCGTCGGCCTCTGAGCCAAATACCGTCTTCAGGGCGAGGCTGATCGTTGCCAACCGAGCGTCCATCCGTCGGATTGAACCATATCTCAACCCAATCGCGTGCGTTGGCCAGGGGACTCTCGCCGCTATCACTGGGCAGGTAGGACTCCACCTCCGGCAGGGTCAACGGGAGCGCTGATTCGGGAATGGGGAGCGCGTAGTGCACCACGCCATCTGCTTCGAAGGACACCGGAGAATCCGGCAACCCGGGGGTGTTTTCTGCCACCGCCTGTTCGTAGCTGCTCTGGTCCACCCACACGATAGGGATGGGTTCGCCCCAGTAACGTTGGCGCGAAAACAACCAATCCCGGAGCTTGAAATTCACCGTCGCTTTGGCCCGGTTTTTTTCCGTGAGGTCGGCGGTGATGCGTTGTTTGGCCTCTTGCCAGCTCAGACCGCTGTAACCGTCGGAGTGGATCAATTTTCCTTCGCCGATGTAGGGCAACTCCACTTTGCCATCACCGTTCCCTGAATAATCAGACGGTTCAATGACTTGGATAATCGGGATCTCAAATTTTTCGGCGAATTCGTAGTCCCGCTCGTCGTGCGCCGGGACGGCCATAATTGCGCCCGTGCCATAGCCCATGAGCACATAGTCTGCCACCCAAATGGGAAGCTTTTGGCCGTTGGCGGGGTTGATCGCGAAAGATCCGCTGAAGACGCCCGATTTGTCTTTGGCCAAATCGGTGCGTTCCAAATCACTCTTCGCTGCCGCCTTTTGGCGATATGCGGCGACCTGTTCCTGCTGCGCGGGCTTGGTGAGGCTGTCGACCAGCGGGTGTTCCGGCGCGATTACCATGTAGGTCGCGCCAAACAGCGTGTCGGGCCGGGTGGTGAAGACCGTCAAACTGCCCAAGGTCTTATTCTCCAACTCGAATTCGACTTCTGCGCCTTCGCTTCGACCGATCCAGGCCGCCTGCATGCGCTTGGTGGAATCAGGCCAATCCAATCCGTCCAAATCGGAGAGCAGGCGTTCGGCATAAGCCGTGATCTTCAACACCCACTGCCGCAGGGCGCGACGTTCGACCGGATGGTTGCCCCGTTCGGATTTACCATCAACGACCTCTTCGTTGGCTAAAACGGTTTTAAGCTCCGGACACCACCAAACGGGCCGTTCATCGACGTAAGCGAGGCCACGCTGGAAGAGCTGCAAAAAGATCCACTGTGTCCAACGGTAGTAGTCCGGATCGGTGGTATTGATTTCACGATCCCAGTCGTAGGAGAACCCGAGTGCTTTAATCTGGCGGCGAAAATTGGTGACGTTCGCCTCGGTATTGGTGGCCGGATGAGTTCCGGTTTTAACCGCGTGCTGCTCCGCCGGCAGGCCAAACGCGTCCCAACCGATGGGGTGCAACACGTTGAACCCCTTGGCTCGTTTGTAGCGACACATGATGTCAGTCGCCGTATAACCCTCGGGATGTCCGATGTGTAGACCCGCTCCAGAAGGATAGGGAAACATGTCCAGCGCGTAGTATTTCGGCCTCGGGGAAGAATCCTCGGCTTTGAAAGCCTGGTTTTCTGCCCAGAAGGATTGCCAGCGAGGCTCAATTGAGGGAAAGTCGTAATCTTTGCTATGCGTTGCCATCAGAAGGAATCGGTCACTGTGACACTTTCAATTACTCGGTCAATGACGCGGCTCGTTCTGATGTTAACGGCCGGGGTCTTACTTGCAACAAGCTCGCAGGCAGAGACTTCACGTGGGTTTAAAAAGCTGCTGGATGCCGTCGTTCGCATCGATGTGCGGGAATTTGCCTATGAAGCAGGCTCCAAACGCTTCCAAAGTGGCGTGGGTTCGGGGGTAATCGTTTCGCATGATGGACTGATCCTCACCAACGCCCATGTGGTCGGTTTGCGGGCAGTGGATATCAATGTCACGCTTGCCAACCTCGAACGCGTCAGCGCGGAGTTAGTTGGCTGGGATCACTGGACCGACCTTGCTTTGCTGCGGTTGGATCAAGACGAGATCGCGAAAAAGGGCCACAAATTCGCGGTCGCCAGATTCGGGGACTCGGATGGCATAGCGCCCGGTGAAACGGTTTATGCGGTGGGCACGCCTCACGGTCTGACGCGAACGGTCACCCGGGGAATCATTTCCAATCCTCGCCGGTTCTTCGCCGATTCGCGTGGGGTGAAGGGTTACGAAACCGGACAATTTAACACCTGGCTGCAGACCGATGCGGCGATCAATCCCGGCAACAGTGGTGGTCCTCTGGTTACGAGTGATGGTCGCATCGTCGGCATCAATTCCCGCGGATATTCTGGGGCCGACAATCTTGGGTTTGCGATTCCGTCCAGCACGGCCCGCCGCGTCATGGCGGGACTGGCGCAGGACGGTGCTATTCAACGCAGCTACATCGGGATTGTCCCGGGAGCCCTGCGTGATTTGGAAGATTTCTACGACCTCGAGTTAAATACCGGTATGCTCATCAATAGCGTCGATCCCGGATCACCGGCGGCGGAGGCCGGGATTCGCGGCGGCGATATTTTGTTAAAAATAAATGGTTCGAGTGTTGATGGTCGATTTCCCGAGCAGCTCCCTCCGATTAAAAACCGCATCGCGGTCAGTCCGGTGGGGGCTTCCCTTACGCTTTCCATCAAACGCGGCGATAACTCCACCGATTTCGATGTCGCGACCGAAGAGTTGGTCAGTCGAGTGGGCGATGAATCTGTCGTAGAAATATGGGGGCTGAGCATCCGCGAAGTTTCGCGACCGTTTGCGCGTGAGAATCAATTGCCCGATGACGATGGTGTATTGGTGATTGGGGTGCAACGTGGCTTTCCTGCCGCGGTCGCTGGTTTGAGCACTGGTGACGTGATCACTAAAATTAATGATACGCCGATCGCGTCGATTGAGGATGTTTTGGCGCAAGCCGAAATCTACGAAAAGTCGCCGGATAAAGTTTTATTGGAAGCACGACGTAAATTCCGTGTCTCGCTCTATGTCCTAAAACCATGAAGCATTCATCCGCCAAATACTCACCTACGCTTGCCGCCATCTGTGGCTTCGTCAATGCCGTCGCCGCGGCGCCTGTCGCCGACCTGTTGGAGGAGCGGCTGTCATCCGTAGTGGTGGTCGAGTTTGCGATCGAACATGAACTTGATCGGACGGTGAACTACACCAACGGCATCGTGATTGATGACGATGGCACGGTTATTCTGGAATCGAGTGCGATCAGCGATCGGGCGACTCCGGACCAGTTGGTCGACTTTAAAATATACCGTCCGGGCAACCCGACCACGCAGTATGCGACCGCGGATTATGTGGGGCAGGATGGCTACACCACATGGCACTTTGTAAAAGTCCGCCCCGAGGGGCGGAATGGCTTACGCCCGATCACTGATTTTGCGGCAGCTGATCCTGCGGCCGTGCCCGCGATGGGGGAACATCTTTGGGGAATCGGACTGCGTCAAAAAGATGAAGAGTTTGCCCCGTATTTTCTGAGTTCTCAGGTGAGCTTGATCCAGCGTTTGCCGCAGCTTACGGGCATTGCGCTGAGCAGTATCGCCGGTCGCGGTTGTCCCATATTTAATGAAGCGGGTGAGTTTATCGGCGTGGGTGCTTCGGGCTTCGGTCAACGCATGATGATCTACTCCCAACGCCGGCGCGGTGAGATGTCGGTGCTGATCAATCCGGACGAGGCTGCGGGTTTCCGTTTGGCGGCGGAAGTGTATCCCGCGATCGGAAGAATTCCGGACAATCCTTATGGCCGTCCCTTGCCGTGGTTTGGGATTGATGGACTTGATCCGGTGGGCCCGGAAGTCGCGGAATTTCTCGGACTCGGTTCGACGACCGGATTGGTGATTTCGGAGCTCCTGAGCGGAAGTCCGGCAGAGCAGGGTGGTTTGCTTCCGCGTGATATTATCATCGCGCTCGATGGCGTGCCTTTTCCTCGCTTGAAACCCGATACGGTGGTGGCAGCGCACTTGATGCGCGAGGTGCTAAAGCGTGAGCCGGGGGGCACCATGACGCTTACCGTGATGCGTGACCGGGTTGAGTTGGAATTGCCGATCGAACTGGGTGAAGCACCGCGAACTCCGAAAGAGGCGGATCGAAACTACTTTGAAGAATTGGGCATTACAGTTCGCGAGACGGTGTTCTCTGACGTGGTGGCCCGAAGGGAAGATCCCTCGAACCTCATCGGCGTCATTGCCCACTTCATCAAACCCAGCAGCCCCGCCGGAACCGCGGGTCTGCGCGTCGATGATTGGGTCAAGGAAATCGACGGTGTCGGCGTTGAAACCTACGAGCAGGCGCTGGAACTCTTTGCCGAAGCAGAGGCCAGTGGTCGTCCCGAAGTGGTGATGTTGGTGAGCCGGGGGGGCAAAACCTCGGTCATGCGGGTCAAGGTTGACAGCTGATTGGCCACGACGGGGGGTCTGAACTTGCGCCGAGCCGAATAGGCGTGCTCCAGTGAGACGTGTTTACGGGCATTATAGAAGAAACGGGCATCGTGCTTTCCTTTGTTGAGGGTGAGCAAAGCTGGCGTTTGGAGATAGGTGCCCACCGGGCGCTGGCGGAGGCTGAGATCGGGGATAGTATCGCCGTAAATGGGTGCTGCCTCACGATCGTTGAATTCGACGCGCCCAAACTCACGTTTGATGTGCTCGCAGAGAGTCGATCTCTGACCACGTTAAAGGAGGTGGCTCCCGGAGCGCTGGTGAACTTGGAGCGGGCCGCGCGTTTCAACGGCAAAATGGGGGGGCACTTCGTCACCGGTCACGTGGATGGAGTGGGTGATATTTTGGTCTTCGAACAACGCGGGGCAGACACGTATTTGCAAATTCGCGCGCCAGCAGGAGCCGGGCGCTACCTCGTTCACAAAGGCAGCGTGGCGATTGATGGAATCTCGCTCACCGTTGCCGAAGTTGAGGGCGATGTGTTCGCCGTATGGTTGATCCCACACACCCTCAAGGAAACGAATCTGCACGCCAAAGTCGTCGGCGAAGGCGTGAATCTGGAATTTGATCAACTGGGTAAATACGTCGAGAAACTGGTCGCGCCCACGTTAGGTTGATTTATAGCTACCTCCGATGCGCGCGACCCTCCTGGCCTTAAACGAAGAGCTGATCCGGCTAAAAGCATCAGGGGTTGAAAACGTGAACGTATCGGACGAATCGATACGCACGTTGCGGGCATTGGCGGGAGTAATGTCCGGCTCCGGTGCACCCATGGAGTCGGCCGCATCTGCGCTTCCGGTTTCTCCGCCGTCTGATCGACCTGTTCGGACGGCGGCAGTGCCGCGGCCACAACCCGCTCCGGTGGCGCCAGCAAAGACGCAACCCAAGTTGCCGGCTCCACCCGAAGTAAAGCTACCTTCCGGTTCAAAACAGGAACAGTGGGATGCGTTGGTTAAACTCGTGCAGGATGATCCGGTCTGTAAGAAGTCGGTCCGTCCGACTAAACAGATCGTGGTTGGGGTAGGGGATTTGGCGTCCGATGTGTTCTTCTGCGGTGAAGCGCCTGGAGCGGAAGAGGAAGTCGAAGGTGAACCCTTTGTCGGACCCGCTGGCCTGCTTTTGGATAAGATGATCGCCGCCACGGGACTCACCCGGGAGAGCATCTTCATCGGCAACCTAATGAACTGGCGTCCCCAAATCCCGACACCCGACGGCCAGGAGCAACTCGGGAACCGTCCGCCTACGGCTGAAGAGATGGCGTATTGTTTACCCTACCTGAAAGCCCAGTTGGAAATCGTGAAACCCAAGGTGATTGTCGCGCTGGGGGCATCCGCGGCCAAAGGGTTGCTCGGGGCCGATCGTTTTAAGGCCCTCGGCGAGATTCGAGGACAATGGCAGGAATTTTCCGGAACACCGGTGATGGTGACCTACCATCCCAGCTACATTTTGCGTAATCAATCGCATCGTTCGAAGCGCGCGATTTGGGAAGACCTCTTGCTCGTAATGGAGAAGTTGGAATTACCGATTAGTGATAAACAGCGGGGCTATTTTCTCAGCCGTGCTTAAGTTTCGGGGCAGATTACAACCACATGGTTGAAGCCGAATAGCGCTTGGCCGTAGAAGACAACGTCGGCACAGGCCGTGCCGCTTGATATGTTGTCTTTTACTCGGGAGTTAATGTCAGAAATTAGCACAATGCCGCGAGCGTTGTGGGTGTTGACGGGCGGACAATTCATTAACCGGTTTGGGTCCTTCGTCTTTCCGTTTTTGTCGCTTTATTTAGTAGAGCAAAACCTGACGCTCGGAAAAGTTGCGTGGGTGATCGGGGCGATGTCGGTGGGCGGAATATTCGCCCCGTTTGCGGGAGGCTATTTGGCCGATGCGATGGGTCGCCGTAATACGATCGTGTTGTCGCTGGTGGGAAGCGCGGTCACCGTGTTGGGAATATATTTTGCCTCCAGTTTTATCGGGTTAGTGGCGATATCCTTCTTGCACGGGTTTTTGACCTATATGTTCGGGCCGGCGGCGAATGCTCTGATGTCCGATGTCGTTCCGGCCGAGAAACGGGTCCTGGCGTTCGCAATTTTCCGACTGGCGCTGAATGCCGGTTTCGCCGCGGGGCCGGCGGTGGCAGGGTTCCTGTTCACGCGTTCGCCGATGTTGATATTTGTTGGCGATGCGGTGACTACTTTGGTGTTTGCGGGACTCGCCTTGGCCTTGTTGCCGCACGGTCTGCGCACGGTGAAGGGCCGTGTGAGTTCACCTCGCGTGGCGTGGTTGAGTTGGAAAGAAGCGGCTCAGGACGGGTGGAGAAATGGCCCCTTCCTGCAATTGCTCATCGCCAAACTTTTTATGGCCGTGGCCTTCGTGCAGGTGTTTAATATTTTGGCGCTGGATACCAAAGCGCGTGGTTTGACCACGGTGGAATACGGTTTGGTGATGGGATTCAATGGATTCATTATCATGGTGGTCGAATTGCCACTGGCGCAGTGGATCAAACGCTTTCCCGCGAAACCCGTGTCCGCGTTGGGCTTTGGGATAATCGGATTGGGCTGTGGGTCCTTTGCTTTTGCGAATGAACTGTGGGAATTCTTCGTCGCGATGGGACTGTTCACCTTGGGCGAAATGATCGCGTTGCCGGTAAGCGCGGCTTACGGAGCTCAAGTTGCGCCTGAAAAATATCGGGGGAGGTATTTCGGGTTTTTCAGTGTGATGTGGGGTTTTTCGGCAGTGGTGGGAAGTGCCGGTATTCGCATCTATGAGTCGATTGGCTCAAATTGGTGGCTGCTCACGGGCGCATGCGGCGTGCTGGCGGCAGCAATTTTGATCCCGGTTTTTCGTGATACTCGTCCCGCGATTTTTACGGAGAAATCCTCCGACTCGATGGGGGCCGCGGAGAGTTGAATTGCCCCTGAATCGCGCTTGGCAGTAAGCGCCGTTTGAGCCATTCTATGGAATGCCTCGATTGCTCCAAATGTTTGTGGCCTCGCTCATTTTGGTGTCAGCCCTCTGCTCCGCCGAGCCTCAGCTGAAACGCGTATCCTATTTTAGTGAAGTCACCGGAAAGGAGCGGGACTATTTTGTTTATCTCCCAGCCGGGTTTTCTGATCAGGAAAAGTGGCCGGTGATTCTGTTCCTGCACGGAAATGGTGAGCGGGGAGACGGTAAGGAGGATTTGGGGTTCGTGATGAAACATGGGCCGATCTACGAGGCATGGATTCAGCAACGAGATCTGCCGTTTGTGATCATCGCTCCGCAGTTGCCGCTGTTTGGTCAAGGGGAGGTGCGTTATATTCGAAATCGCTCACGAGATGATATTCCGCAGCGACGGGCCGAGGGAGCGCCTCCTCGTCCGAGCGGCGGTGATCCACAAAAAGAGATGCAAGGGCAGCTGGCGGAAATGTCGCCGCATCCGCCGGAAGGATTGAAAGCAGGATGGCCGTTAATCGAGTCGGAGCTGTTGGCGATGTTGGACAACGTTGAGGTAAATTTTCGGGGAAACCCCAATCAGGTATATCTCACCGGTTTAAGTTATGGTGGCTTTGGCACGTGGTATCTGGGGGCGATGTTCCCCGAGCGGTTTGCGGCGATGGCTCCGGTGGTGGGCCACGGTCACGTCGACCATGCTCAGTCACTCGCTGATGCTCGGCTACCAATCTGGCAATTTGCCGGGGGGAAAGACGGCGTGGTTCCGGTTCGCCATTTTTATGGTGCGCTGAATGAGACCCAGCGACTCGGTCATCCGGAAGTGCGTTTCACGATCGAAGCCGATCAAGGTCATGGTGCGTGGGTGAGGGTTTATGCGAGTCGTGATTTATATGACTGGTTTCTTTCTCATTCGTTGCCCCGCTGAATTTTTGGTAAATCACAACTCGGGCTTTGACCCCGGGTGAATCCGCCTCGTTCATCGGCGCATGCTTCCCACTTCACAGGGTTCGGTCCGATTGTTTCGCTTCGCCGGTATCAACGTCTGGCTACACTGGAGCTGGGTTCTCATTGCGTTGTGGGCCTTGACCGGGAGGCAGGGCGCGTATTCCACGCCACTCTGGAACTTAGCTGAATATATTGCGCTGTTTGCGATCGTGCTCCTGCACGAGTTCGGGCATTCGCTCGCGTGTCGGCAGGTCGGGGGACAGTCCGATCAGATCGTGCTTTGGCCGCTGGGAGGAGTTGCTTATGTCAACGCACCCCATCGCCCAGGGGCGCAACTGTGGAGCATTGCGGCCGGACCTCTGGTCAACGTCGTGCTCATCCCGGTTCTGATGGCTCTGCACTTTCTGTTAGTGCGGACCGGGGCAGGGGCGGATTCACCCGATTTCTGGAACTGCTTCGTAACCGTGCAATATATCAACATCGCATTGTTGGTTTTCAACATATTGCCCGTTTACCCGTTGGATGGTGGTCAGATCTTGCGCAGTCTCCTTTGGTTCAAGCTCGGACCGCGACGCAGCCTTTACTACGCCAGTGCAATTGGACTGGTGGGGGCCGCGGGGCTCGTGCTACTGGCGCTTTACCTCGGCAGCCTTTGGATGGGCGTGCTGGTCGCGTTTCTTGGCTCAAACAGTTGGCGCGCCTTTCAAGCGGCCAAGGCGGCCGGGAGATAAACTCGGGTTAAAGCGCTTCGAGTGCGGCCTTGGCTTCGGCGAAAGCACGTTCCAGTTCAGTAATGTCTGCGTCCAAGTTCTCGAGAGATTCTTTGGATTTTTCTTCGATTCGTTTGGCGACTCCGATTACCTGGATCGCACCTAAGTTGGACGAACTGCCTTTGATGCTGTGGGCGGCCCGGTTTAAGGTCGTGCTGTCGCCACTGGCCAAACACGCGTGGATTTCAGTCAGGCGTTTGGGGGTATCGGTGAGGTATATTTCGACCACTTCCTTCAGAAAGGAGTCGTCATCCATTTCATCACCCAAAGCACGGAGATTTTGAATCGCGTCGGCATCTAGAATACTTAAATCACTCTTTTTTGCGAAAGTCGTCCTCAGGTTTCGGCCAATGTCTGGGCTATTTGAAGACTCGGCGGGTATTTTTTGGCGATTAAGTGCAATTGCTTAGCAGCAATAACACATCAATAGATAGTGATATGTTGATATTAAACTTGCGGAGACGGTGAATCGAGGGTTATTTGCTTCTCCCTTCTTATGGCTAATACATTTGTTTTCTCCTCTGAATCGGTTGGCGAGGGCCACCCTGATAAAGTTTCCGACTTCATTTCGGACAGCGTTCTAGACGCTTGTCTCTCGGTCGACCGCAATAGTCGGGTCGCGTGTGAGACTTTGGTTAAATCCAATATGGTCGTATTGGCCGGCGAGATTTCCGTGCCCAAGCTCAAGGGTAAGCCGATCGAATCAATCATCAATCTCGACAAAATTGTTCGCGATGCGATTACCGAGATTGGCTACGTGAATGACGACGATGTTTTCCACGCCGATAAGGTTTTTGTCCAAAATTTTCTGACGAGCCAATCAGCGGATATTGGCCAAGGCGTCGATGCCCGTAAAGCCGAGGGTAAGGGCCACGCCGAGCAGGGCGCGGGTGACCAAGGCATCATGTTTGGTTATGCTTGCAATGAAACCCCCGAACTCATGCCGACACCGGTGATGCTGGCCCACCAATTGGGTCGTGCTCTCACGGCCGTGCGCAAGTCTGGCAAAGCCAACTGGCTGCGTCCCGACGCCAAGTCCCAAGTTTCCGTGCGGTATGTTGACGGCAAGCCCACCGAGGTGGTGAACGTGGTCATTTCCACGCAACACACGGCGGATGTTTCGCGTGAGCAGATCGAGAAATTCCTCATCGCGAAGGTAGTGAAGAAAGTGATCCCTAAGAAGCTTCTCTCTAAAAACACCGAATTCCTCATTAATCCAACGGGTCGCTTCATTATCGGAGGACCTCAGGGCGATTCTGGTCTCACCGGCCGTAAGATCATCGTCGATACTTATGGTGGATGGGGCCGTCATGGTGGCGGTGCTTTCTCCGGCAAGGATCCGTCGAAGGTTGATCGTTCGGCCGCTTACATGGCGCGTTGGGTGTCCAAGAATATTGTCGCTTCGGGACTTTCCACGATCGCGGAATTACAGCTCGCTTACGCCATCGGGCATCCCGAACCGGTCAGCGTGTTTGTGGATACGTTCGAAACCGGCACCGTGCCTGACGCCATCATTTCCGAAGCGGTGAAGGAAGTCTTCAGCTTCAAGCCCGCGGCAATCGTGAAGCAGCTTAAGTTGCTCAATCCGATCTATCGCCAAACGACCAACTACGGTCATTTCGGCAAGTCCGAGCTGCCGTGGGAGCAAACCAACAAGGCCCGTGCTTTGACCAACGCGGTCAAGCGCCTCAGCAAATAATTAAATCAGTAATCACCCAACTTTATGACAACTGCAGCAGAAACCACTGACTATCACGTCAAGGACCTCAGCCTCGCCGAATGGGGCCACAAAGAGATCGCGATCTCGGAGCATGAAATGCCCGGCTTGATGGCTATCCGCGAAAAATTCCCGAACAAGCCTCTGCAAGGCGTGCGGATCATGGGCTCTTTGCACATGACGATTCAGACCGCCGTGCTCATTGAGACGCTGGTCGACCTCGGTGCCATCGTGCGCTGGTGTTCGTGTAACATCTTCTCGACTCAAGACCACGCTGCCGCGGCTATCGCCGATAATGGTGTGCCCGTGTTTGCTTGGAAGGGTGAGACCTTGGAAGAGTATTGGGATTGCACCTGGAAGGCCCTCGTCGGTCCTGATGGCCTCGGCCCCCAGATGGTCGTTGATGACGGTGGCGACGTGACGCTCTTGATCCACAAGGGAGTCGAGCTCGAAGCCGGTGGCGACTGGGTGAACTCCGAGTCCGGTTCTGAAGAAGAGCAGGTCATCAAGAATCTCCTCAAGCGTGTCCACGCTGAAGATCCGGCCGTCTTTGGTCGCATCGCAGCCGAATGGAAGGGCGTTTCGGAGGAGACTACCACGGGCGTGCATCGCCTCTATGAATTGGCCGAGAAGGGCCAGTTGCTCGTTCCGTCCATCAACGTGAACGATTCCGTGACCAAGTCGAAATTCGACAACCTCTACGGCTGCCGTGAGTCCCTCGCTGATGGCCTCAAGCGCGCTACCGACGTCATGATCGCCGGCAAAGTGGCCTGTGTCTGTGGCTACGGTGACGTGGGCAAGGGCTGCGCCCATTCGCTGAAGAGTTTCGGCGCCCGCGTGATTGTGACCGAGATCGATCCGATCAACGCGCTGCAAGCCGCCATGGAAGGTTACGAAGTCAACACGATCGAAAGCACCATGGGTGTCGCCGATATCTACGTGACCACCACCGGTAACAAAGACATCATCCGCGCTGAGCACCTCAAGGGCATGAAGGATCAGGCGATTGTCTGTAATATCGGCCACTTCGACAATGAGATCCAAGTTGCCGAGATGCAAAAGGAGCCCGGCATCCAGCACACTGAGATCAAGCCCCAATACGACAAGTATACTTACGCCGATGGAAAGAGCATCTACCTGCTCGCCGAAGGTCGTTTGGTGAACCTCGGTTGCGCGACCGGGCATCCGTCCTTCGTGATGTCGGCTTCGTTTACCAATCAGGTATTGGCCCAGCTCGATCTTTGGGCGAACAAGGACACCTACACGCCTTCCGTGATGCGTCTGCCGAAACACCTCGACGAGGAAGTGGCTCGCTTGCATCTCGATCGCATTGGGGTGAAGCTCTCCGTGCTGACCAAAGAGCAGGCCGACTACATTGGCGTGCCGGTTGAAGGTCCTTACAAGCCGGACCACTATCGCTACTAAGCGCGATCGTTCCTGCGATTTTCGAGGCCGACATCTTCCCGATGTCGGCCTTTTTGTGGGCTAGGAGGTAGCACTCTTGAAGGAGGCTGATCTTGCTATCGATGAGTAATCGTTTTCGCTGTGCCCCATGCGATGGGAGCGAAAACAAGGCAGAGGAATTCCACTGATCCTTTTCGTTTTACTGGGGTTGTTCAGCGGATGTGTTTCCCCGGAAAACAAGCTTAAGCCGGAACTCCCGGTCGAGCTGCCGCCAAGTGAAAAGGTCGGCTCAGTGGAAGTCGGCGAATCAGCCGACGATTCGATTGTTCCTGTTGCAGTCGTTCCGGGATCCCCGGTCGTTAGGCATGGCGATGAAATCGTGGTCGCGGGGCAACTCTTTCGCACCGGCAACCCGGTGGTCCTGTGGCTGGACGAAAACGGCTATGATGGATATCGGGTCGAGCGACGCTACGCTGAGTTCACCGAGGCCGACTGGAAGAGCTCTGCCGCGGCCAATAGCGCCCTCACCACACCCAACCGTTACAGCCTGCGTTCGGCGACCTTAACGGCAGCGGAAAAAGAGGATCGCCGGAGTGGAAGTTGGAATCTCACCGAACTGCAGGAGGTCGTGGATCAACTCATTCTGCATTATGATGTGAGTGGAACCAGTCGGCAGTGTTTTGAACGACTGCACGACGATCGGGGTCTCAGTATCCACTTCATGATCGATGTAGATGGCACGATTTACCAGACGCTCGACCTCAAGGAAAAGGCGTGGCATGCGACCTTTGCGAACAGCCGGTCCGTGGGGATCGAGATCGCCCACATGGGGGCCTACCCGGATCCAGAACATGCGGTATTGGAGCGGTGGTATGACGTTTCGGCGGAAGAGGGGGCGAAGCTCACTATCCCGGAAGAGGCACATCCGAACTCGGTGATGAATTTGGATTATTCCGAGCGTCCGGCGCGGAAGGACATTATTTCGGGAGAGATCAATGGGCAGCAATTGTGGCAGTATGATTTTACGGAAGAGCAATACCGGGCGCTGGCTCATTTGGCAGCCACGCTCCATGTAGTGTTTCCTAGAATGACTTTGGATTTCCCCCGGGACGCCGGCGGAGAGCTTCTACTCAACACGTTCTCGAAATCCGAGTGGGAGCAGTTTTCCGGCCTGTTGGGGCACTACCACGTTCAGACGAACAAAATAGACCCGGGCCCCGCCACGCAGTGGGAACGGATTGTGCGCGAAGCGAGAGCGCTGTTGGGGCAGCCCTTAGAAACTCCCCCGACACCGGCGGAGGAAAGTTCGCCAGAGCCGAGTTCCGAGAATCTGTAGCTTGGACTAGGGGGCTAGGCCTCTGATTTGCTCGACCACATTTTTGGCAATCTCATTGGGGATGGGGATGGTGAGGTGGTATTGCTCAATTTTCCATTTGCCCTCCACGAGGCGCAAAACACCGGTCCCGCGGCAAAGCCCGTAGGATTTGTTATCCAGTAACTCGTCGAAGGATGCGTGCTGACCATCGGCCGATACATTGATATGCCGTTCGGTTTTGACGTAAGTCCAACCTGTGCCCGCTTCATAGTAGGGGGTAGCAAACTTGATAAACTCTGCAATGGGCCAACGCTCCGTAGCATCGGTGCCTAAGAACACGGCGTCTTTGGTAAACAGGCCAAAATAGATCTCCGCATCTGCCCGGGAAGCGGCTAGGTGAAACTGATCGAGCGTATCGTGGGCATACTTCAGGTTTTCAGCCCTTACGCCAGCGGATCCCACGGTTAAGGTGATCAAAAGAAACGTGAATTGTAGTGAAATGCGCATGTCGGAGAGGGGGAGTTTGGAGCCTTACCAAGGCACAGTTGAGGCGAATCCTGAAAACTAAACGGTGATAATTAAAAAAAGCCCTTGAACTTCGGGTCTGGAACCGTGAACTACGCCGTTCCTCCGGTGGGATACTCAAGTGGCCAACGAGGGCAGACTGTAAATCTGCTGGATTTATCCTACGGTGGTTCGAATCCACCTCCCACCACCATTTAAAAAACGCCTCCGGCCACGGAGGCGTTTTTTGGTTTAAAACCAAAAAAGTGGATGAGAACCAACCTGGTTCGACGCAGAAGGGGCGAAATTCCGGGAATAGACCGATCTCCACTAGACGCTGTCGGGCGTAGAGCCCGACCCACGTTGGGAGGCGTGTCTTGTAGGGTGGGGCGGGCTTTACGCCCGACGGCTCCAGTTTAGCGCCCGTCCGATACATATCTGCTTAGCGGCCAAAAGCACCTGCTCAGTTCTTCACGAAGATGTAGCTACCAATCGGATCGGACTTGGGACCAACGGCAGTCGCGGTAATTTTGTATGCCGTCACTTCCAAATAGGCACCGTCGTTGAGTGGTGTGATGACTAAAGAAGTGCGACTGCCATCGGAGGTGCCGTTGCTTATACGGATGACGGCAGATTCGCCCTCGTGAGAGTAGCCATCTCTGGCCCGCCAAACCGCGCCCCATACCATCTTGCCTTCTTTATCAATGATCTCGATATCGAGCTTCCCTTCCTTGTCGATCAGATCGATATGGGTGGTGTCACCATACTTGGCTTCCGCCATGATGGGGTCGAAGTCCAAGCTCAACATGCCGTGAAACGAAATGGTCTCGTTGTCGCCGGTGGTCGAGCCAATGACGGTGCCTTTGTCGTCGTAGGAGCCTGTGATATCTAGGGCAGAGACGGGAGTAAGTGCTACCGCGACGGAGGAAATCAGCAACGCGGTAAAGGTGGTGATTCGCTTCGTTTTCATGGGCGCACTATAGCAATTTTACCGAATTTCGCAAGGCCTCCGTGAGGAGCCTTACAGGTTGTCGTAGATGGTCTCGCCGATGGTTTCGATCGCAGCCATGTCCAGCGGCCCCTTCTTGTTGATCCACTTCAAATAAGCCACGAGCAATTCGATTTCACCGTCGCTCAGCACCCCCTCGTAGGCGGGCATGGGAATCGCCTGCTCCTCGAAGTATTTCTTTGCCATGCCGCCCAAGATTCCCGACTCGATCGCGACGCCGCGACCGTGTTCGATCCAGTGCCGAATCTCGGCCGGATTGGCGTCGTCGGTCAGCTTGCGAAAATCACCACCTTGGAAACCGGGAATATAGCCCCTGAATGAAGCGAAGTTTTCCGCGCCGCCTTGGCCGAGTTCACCATGGCATTGGTAACACCCGCTTTGGCGGGAGAGGCGATCACCTAGGGTGATGAGTTCCGCTTCCTCCAATTCGGCGATGTCTGCCACCTCAAGATCGGGCATGTCTTCTTCGATCGTATCGTAACCCTGAAATCCCTTCATGCCGACAGCCAGAGCCCACGCCGCGACGTCTTCGATCTCTGCCGCGGTCATGTGGCCATCATCACCGTAGGCCGGCATCTGGAGCAGGAACTCCTGATGGCTCTCGCGTTTCCGTTCCGGCACGCCGTGCGTGATCCAGGTGATGAGTGATTTGGCCGAATGTTCCTCCTCCCAAATCGGAGCAATGCTTTCGTCGGTCCATGCTTCGTCGCGCAGACGGAAGTTCGCCCGTGGGTCGTCGATGCTATTGCCATGGCAGGCGATGCACCCGGCGGCGTGAGCGAGCTTGGCTCCGCGCGAGACGGGCGACGATTCCGGTTTAGTTTCATACCGGTAGAACACCGCACCCGCGACAGCGAGAGCGACGGTGATTCCAATAAGAGTTGAAAGGGCAAATCGGGATTTCATGGCAACGGAAGGCATGGGAGGGGGAAACCGCGCCCAAGTCAAAACTCCTACCCACTCCGTTCCTCGGACGCCCCTTACGCCGATAGTTGGCATCGTGGGTCGAATGCCGCCATCGGCGGATGAACTTTACGCCCTACCGTTTCAGCGACAGGTTGGTCATGCGCTCTACCTATGATCCTCGCCCTAAACCCCATGAATCGTTTCCTACTCTTATTTTTACTGCCGGTCATTGGGGTAGCAGCACCTGTCAAACAGATCGACGAACGGGCAGAAGAGATTGAGGCCAAGGTCATACAATGGCGGCACCACATTCATGAGCACCCGGAGCTCTCGAATCAGGAGGTGAAAACCGCCGCGCTCGTTGCCAAGCACTTGCGCGAACTCGATATTGAAGTGCAAACGGGTGTAGCCGGTCACGGGGTAGTGGGTCTGCTACGTGGTGGAAAACCCGGCCCCGTCGTCGCGCTGCGGGCGGACATGGATGCGTTACCCGTGACTGAAAAAACCGGACTGCCTTATGCGTCGCAAGTCACCGCAGCCTATGGCGACAAAGAAGTCGGCGTGATGCACGCCTGCGGTCACGACGCACACGTCGCCATCCTCATGGGCACGGCGGAAGTGCTCGCTGGGGTGCGCGAAGATCTCGCCGGCACGGTGAAGTTTATCTTCCAACCCGCTGAAGAGGGGGCGTGGCCGGCGCCGGAGTGGGGCGCGAAACTCATGATAACCGAAGGTGTGCTGGAAAACCCCAAGGTGGATGCGATCTTTGGTCTCCATGTTTGGTCTTCCATGCCGAGTGGCGTGATCGGACTACGGTCGGGACCAGTCATGGCCAGCAGTGATTTTATCCGCATCACTGTGACCGGTAAACAGACCCATGCCGCCGCACCCTGGGCGGGGATCGATCCCATCACCGTTTCCTCTCAAATTATTCTCGGACTGCAGACCGTGGCCAGTCGGCAAGTAAACATTCTGGGCTCACCCTCGGTCGTATCGATCGGCACGATTGATGGCGGCGACCGGAATAACATCATTCCCGATGAGGTGGTCATGACTGGCACCATCCGCACCTACGACCCGGAGGTGCGAGCGGCTTACCACGAGAAAGTCACCCGCACGGCCGAGAAGATCGCGGCCGCCTCGGGCGCGACGGCCGAAGTCTACATCGGAGCAGACACTGGTTACGCCGCCACCGTAAACCACACGCAATTGGCGGATGATATGCGCGATGTATTGGAGCGCGTTGCCGGAGAGGGGAAATTGGTCACCAATGACCTGTCCACTGGTTCAGAAGATTTTTCCTTCTTCCAAAAAGAAGTGCCCGGCGTGTTTTTCTTCCTCGGCGTGACCCCCTCCGACCAAGATGTCACGGAAGCCGCGGCGAATCACTCGCCATTATTCATCGTCGACGACGCTGCCCTGATTACAGGAGTTCGCGCTATGTCCCAAATCGCGGCGGAGTATCTCGAACGCAACGCGGAGTAAGCCCGCCATCAATTTGCGCCGTGCTTTAACCGGCGTCTCCCGAGTGCCTGCTAAAACACGGCACTACCTTGTGGGGCATGACGTGTGATGCGGTTTCATAATTCTCCTTGAGAAAAATTACAGAAGCAGGGTGCGCTCGCCGAGCGCGCCGCAGCGGAGTGGTATTGATCCTCTCACTCTCGAGGTGATAAACAGAAAAGCAAAATTTGTAGTATTGGCACAGCTGGAGGGATGAAGTTCAGTAGTGCTATCCGCTCATCGTAGCCGATTGAGCGAAGTCGGGGTGAATCTAGAGCAAAAATTTTGTAGGCCCAAGCGAGTCCAAATAGTGCGAGCGGCAGATGAGGTAACGACTGTTCTAATCCGAGTTGGCTCCATACGCTGATACCACCGAGGAGAACCAACATCACGATCAGAAAGCGGACGAGATACTGAATCCGATTGAGCGTGCGTGGTGCGGGAGCTGAGGCGGCTGCCCCCGGAACCGGACAACTCTGATAGGCTGACCAGGCGAGACTATGATCCGTTGCCGCTTCAAGTGCCCGGCCAAGCTGCGGATCGAAAAGCGTAGCTCCGGCCTGATGCAGTTTTCCCACACAGCCCCAGAAGCGATCGAAGCCTGTTTTGGGACGATAGTAGGGAATCGAAAGTTCAATGGTATGAGTCCCAACTAAAATTTGGATACCGAAGTCGAGATGGGTGAGTTCGAATTCGGTCTCATTGATGGGCGTAGACTCCCAGCTGGATTCGTTCGCGGTGAGTGCTTCTATGAGTTCGGCGTGTCGATTGACAATACCTACGTCACCCTCCGGATCTTCGTCGTCCGTGGTAATCCAGTTCGACGCACCTGCTTTGTCCTTAAACCAGCCCGCTCGGATGTCGTAGCTCATGGATCAAACTCAACCGTCGCCATCACCGGAAAGTGGTCACTGGGATATTGACCGTTTATTTCGGTCGTCACGATTTGAGCTCGGATGATGGTCCGCGCATTGCGGGCGAGGATCCAATCGATTCGTTTGCCCTCAGATTTGGGCGGTTCGTAGCCACCGAACGTGTTTGGGGTGGGATCAGGTAGACGTGTTTTCGCGTGGGTCCATGTATCCACCAATCCCGAGTCAGTCGTGAGGGTAGTGTAGGGCGCGCTGTCTCCGGCGAGGCAGTTGAAGTCGCCCATTACGATCAGGGGGAGGTCGGGGGCAAATTTAGTGATGCGCTCGCGGATCAGCGTGGCGGAGTTGGCTCGAGCGAGTTCACTGCGGTGATCGAAGTGCGTGTTCAGGACGACGAATTCTCGGCCGGTGGCACGTTCGCGGAAGTGAGCCCACGTGGCCATGCGTTTGTGGTGATGTCCCCACGTGATCGAGCCGATGATCTCGGGGGTGTCGGAGAGCCAGAAATGATCGAATGCCATCAGTTCGAAATCATCCTCTAAGTAGAATATGGCACAAAATTCACCTCGACTGCCGCCCTCGCGACCCAATCCCACCCAAGTGTAGTCAGGGCAATCTTCCGCGATATCCTTGATCTGCTGCCACACCCCTTCCTGAGTGCCGAAGATATCCGGGGCAGTTTGGGCCAGAACCTCTGCTACCACGGGTCGGCGATCCGTCCACGTGTTGGGGGGCTGCTCACTCGCGTAACGTAGATTGAAGGTCATGACCTCGAGTTTCAGGGGCTGAGCGCCGCTGGTGCCCAAGGCGAAAAGTCCCATTAACAGGGCGAAGATCGAGGACCTCATTCTGTTCCTGCGATGACGGTGGTGCGGCCGAGGCCTTCGGGGCCCATGCCTTGATAACCACCGTCGACCGGCAAGTCAGTTCCGGTGATGAAGCTGGCGTCATCGCTTAGCAAAAACAGCACGGGTCGGGCGATTTCGACCGGATGGCCACAACGCGCCAGCATGTGGTATTCGCCCCAGATGGAATCCCACTTTTCGGGGCCGCCACCGTCGAGGTTAGCCGCATTGAGGGTTTCGCGGGTCCAGATCCAGCCGGGACTGATACTGTTCACACGAATACCGGCTTCGGCGTAGTCGAGGGCCATGCATTTGGTGAGATTGTGCACCGCGCCTTTGGCGGCATTGTAGGTCCAACGGTGGGGTTGGGCGATAAAAGCTGAGATGCTGGAGATGTTTACAACCGCCCCTCCACCGTTCTTTTGCATGTGCGGCGCAGCAGTGGAAAGTAGACGCGCATAAGCGACCGGTCCGACAAACATTGATCGATGCCAATCAGCTTCCGTGGCATCATGACTCTTCGCGGTGAACGAGAAGGCGTTGTTCACCAGGTAGTCGATTCGCCCGAAATGCTCGGCCGCTCCGTCGACAAAGTTTTTACAGAAATCCTCATCTTCGAGATTTCCGATCCAAGCGTGAACCTTGTGCCCTTGGGCGTTAAGTTCGTCGGCGAAATTCTGGGATTCAGGATCGAGATCAGCGAAGCCTACCGCCGCGCCTTCGCGACAGAGCTCCTCGAGAATGCCTCGACCGATTCCACTGGCTCCGCCAGTAACTAGGGCGACTTTACCTCGGAAGCGATTGAGGTTGGTGAAGGTGGGAGCAATGGGAGCGGCCATGGGAAATTGGATCAGAGTGTTGGGTTTTAGTTAACCTGAGCGCGGGTTCGGAATGTCGGGCGTAAAGCCCGACCTACCCCAAGATACGATACTATAATGTGGGTCGGGCTTTATGCCCGACCTTCCGAACGTCACTACGGTGGGAAATCGATTCAGTTTCGAACATGCCTTACTCCTCGACTCCGGCCACGGCCCGAATCGGGGAGCCGTCGCGGCCCTTAAGATTGAGCGGGAAGCCCATGAAGGTGAATGTATCCGGAAGCAGCTCCAGTCTGGTAAGCCCTTCCACGATCACGAGCTCGACTCCGGGAGCGAGTAGGATGAGATGGCACTCTTTCCAGTCGGTGCTCGGTGTGGGGGTGTCCATGCCGATGAGGCCTATTTTCTTCTCTGCGATCCAGCGGGCGGCCTCTAACGTTAGGGTGGGGAAGGCGGAGAAAAACTCAGGGGTGCCGAATTGTTTGTCCCAACCCGTGCGATAGATGATTCGCGCGCCCGGAATAAACTTAGCGGCGTGGGGCTCGAACATCTCAACGGTCAGGGGAGTGGACGGCTCCAAAGCACCGCCGGGCGCGAGATCGACGAGGTGGGCTTCTCCGTAGAATTGATCGAGCCGCATCTGGTCGATGGTCTTTCCGTCGTCGTAGAAATGAAAGGGAGCATCGAGGTGCGTGCCCTGATGGCTGGCCATGCTGACCTCCGTCATGTTGTAGCCGATGGATGAGACGGTATTGTGAACCAAGACGCTGATCTTGGGGTCATAAGGGAAGTTGTATTGCCCGTGTTCGAGGGGGTGCGAAAGGTCGATGAGTTTCATGGGGTAGGGCAGAGGGGTGAGGTGGCGGTAACCGCGTAAGAAGTTGGCGTTCAGTGTGTCGACGACTGGCTCGCGGGCAAAATGAATATTGCTGAAATTCGCGCGCGGTCGCGATGACTGATCAGGTGTCCAATCTCAACCGGTGCGCGAACAATTGGTCGTAGATGGGCCGGGCCGTCCGTTCGATTTCGGCCAATTCCGGCGCCAGCTCCCCCGAGCGTTCCCGCCACGGAGCGAATCCGGTCGAGGCTTCCACGTTGGTATACCAGTGCGGCGCCCAAGCGCCATCGGACTCCCGTCGACCCGCTGGCCACGCGAGCATGGCTTCGGTGAACGCGACGCCGATGTGCTGGCAAATCCGTTCCAGATATTCCCGCGGTGATTGCAAAAATTCTCCACTGTCGATCACCAGCGGAGCCGGTTGGCCGTCTGCGATCAGCCCGTCATAGATTGCGGCCTGTTGCGGGAAGCCGATGCTCTCCAGTGTGACCGTTTCAATACTACGCGAGTATGAGAGTAAAACTTCCCGCGGATCACGGATCAGAAATACGTGAGTTAGGTCCCTGAGCCAGTCGCGTCCCACCGCGGGCAACAGATGGTGAGTCATGTGTTTTAGGTAAAAAACCGTCGCGTTATCGGGGATCGGTCCGGTGACGCGTGCGGTAACGTCCGACCAATTCGGCAGACCATCGGCGATCACTTCGTCGCGCATGGGATGATCAAGGCCGGTGGCCTGCAAGTAGTAGGCGTAAAGCGGTTCGTCCCAGACGGTGGTGTCGGGGCGATTCTCCCAGGCCCGCATCATCGCCGTGGAGATGTTGCGTGGGCCGGACCACATGGCGAGTCGCACACTCATGATGCCGTGCAGTCGCGGTGGACGAATTGTTGGTAGAGTTCTTGTAGGCGTTCGACCATGGGACCGCGTTCACCGGTGCCGATGGTGCGGCCATCGATCGAAGTTACGGGGGCGACGCCGGCGAAGGTGCCGGTTACAAACGCTTCTTCGGCGCTGTAGACATCGGTGAGGCTGAAGAGCCGCTCGAGCGCGGGAATGTCGTTTTCATGACAGACCTGCAGCACATTGCCGCGGGTGATTCCACCGAGACAGTAGGCGCCACTGGAGGTCCAGACTTGGCCGCGTTTGACGATAAAAAAGTGGGTGGAGTTGCACGTTGCGACGAAGCCCTGGGGATCGAGCATCAAAGCTTCGTCGGCACCCGCTTTGGTCGCTTGGATGCAGGCTAAGATGCAGTTTAGCTTGGAGTGGCTGTTGATCTTCGGGTCTTGGACGTCGGGTGCACCGCGACGCACGTGGACCGTGAACAGTTTGATACCGTGCTTAAGCGTCTCGGGTTGAGCGGATTTGTATTCCGGAATGATGACAAACGTAGGCGAGGAAATCGTTACCCGAGGATCTTGGTAAGGCGTGGTTTTGACGCCGCGGGAAACCATCAAACGGATGTGCACGCCGTCCGTCATTTTGTTGGCGGAGAGCAAGTCGTAGAGGGTGTGGGTGAGCGTTTCACGGGTCAGGCCAAGATCGATATCGA
>JABIRI010000014.1 GCA_018667915.1 Opitutaceae bacterium
CTTGGAACGCTCCATGTCGCGGGTTTCACGCTCAGCGTCACGCATCTCACGCTCGGCTTCACGCATCTCTTCCTCGGCTAGGTGCATGGCCTGTTCCATTTTACGCTGTTCTTGCATCTCCATGCGGGCTTCTTGCATGGCTTCTTTCACCTCTTCGGCAATCTCTAGGGCCATCTCAACTGCGCCCTCTGCCATCTCGGCGGCGAACTCGGCAAATTGCTCGCCCGCTTCGGGAGCGAAAGTGCGTCCGGAGGTCGTGGTGGTTTCGAGCACGTCCTCGCCGAAGTTGGTGAGGATGGAACCGTTTTGAGTGCGGAAGCGGACGTTGGCAGCGGCGTCGGCGGGGAGGTGAAGCGCGATTTCGCCGTTCATGGAAGTGAAGGAAAGCGGTCGGTCGGGATGCACCTCCAGGAACGAGGCTTCGATTTCGCCGTTCATGGATTCGATGATGGCGCCTCCGCTGAGGTCATTCAGTTCGATCTCACCGTTGAGGTTTTTGATCGAGACATCGCCCGAAATGTCGGCGATGGAGATTTCGCCACCCATGCTGATTTCAATGTCCAGATTCGTGTTGTGCGGCACTGTGATGACAAACTGGGAGTGGTCGACCCAACTGCCTTGGTGGCCGTAGTCGAGGGTCACCGTATTGTCGTTTTCTTGGAGGGAAAATGATGCCCCCGAGCTGATAACGCGCATGCCGTCTTCGCGGGGCTTTTCTTCGGCGTTGCGGGGGGCATCAGTTGAGACCGTGACCTCGGCGACGTCGCCGCCGCGAATGCTAACCTCGCCTTGCATCAGGCGGGCTTTGAAGCGGCCGGGTTCAACTGGATTGGAGAACGTGGCGGTGGACGTTTGGGAATCCGCACCCAAAGAGCTGGCTCCGAGGAGCAGACTGGTGGCGAGCACAAGGAAGGAGGAGGTTTTCATGAAAGGATGGCTTTGCGTGTTGGCTGATTGTGTTGGTGTTGAACCCAAATTTTAGGAAACGCCGAGGCGAACGAGACCGCGCCGGGCGGCTTCGCGAACGACATCATCGGTGGAGGCGGTGCGGGTGAGTTGGTTGAGCGCGGCGGTGGCGCCTTCGTCGCGCGAGGCGACGACAAAATCGATCATGGCCACTTGGACGAGTGGAGAGGATTCGCGAGGCAGGGCGTTGAGCACGCCGGCGCGAACCGGCGCGAGGTCGACGTGAGCGTAGAGCGCTTCGAGCGCGGTGAGGCGGACGTTTACACTTGGGTCGAAAGCGAGAGTGTTGAGCAGTCGTGCGAGGGTGCGGTCGTCGGATTCGCCGTCGTTGAGTGCGGCAATGACGCCTTGGAGTCGGTTGGTGGCGGGTTGGGTTAGGAGATGCGTGCTGACGACGCGATTCATCGACTCAACTTGAGTGCGTAAATCCGCGAGTTCCTGTTGCGTGGCGGGATCGGACCGCACGATGACCTGCGGTTCCTTTTGGGGCAGGAGTTGCATGCCGGCAAAGACTCCGGCGATGAGCACGGCAAGGGTCATTGCAAACTGCAGGACGGGGCGGCTGGGCAGCAGCACGGCGAAGAAGGAATCGATTCTGCTACGGGCGAGGGCGAACGGGCTGGGAGCATCGAGCTCGTTTTGAGAATCTTCCAACCAAAGGTCGAAATTGGCGCGCAGGCGTGGGCTCGGTTCGGGTTCGGGGAGCTTGTCGAGAGCGATCAGTGTCTGTTGCAGGCCGGCCCACTCGCGTTGGCAATCGAGACAGGTTTTAAGGTGGTCGCGGATGTTGGTGGATTCGTGGGTCGGCAAGGTGCCGGTCTGGTAGTCGATGAAGGAATCCTGAATGCGTTGGCAATTCATGGTGAAAAAGAGGAGAGCTTAGGCCGACGCGGAAGGTCGGCGGGAGAGTTGGAAGAAACGGTCGCGTAAGGCGGCGAGCGCGCGATGCGCCCGGACCTTGGCGGCGCCGGTCGAGATATTCAGGAGCTTGGCGATTTCCTGATGTTGGAGGTGTTGGAAACGATGCAGCACGAGGATCTCACGTTGATCCAGCGGCAGACTCGTGAGAGCGGATTGCATGAGATCTAGGTCGTCGCGTTTGGTCGCAGCATCGTCGGCGGTGGAGGTGGATTCGTCGGAAACGTCATTGGAATCAGCGGGGTCGGTGGCGGCCGGATGCCGGGAGGAACGCCGATAATGGTCGGCGGCAACGCGCCGCGCCAAATGATAGAGCCACGCGGAGAATTTGCCCTCGTCCCGGTAGGTGTGCCGGTATTAGAGGATCCGTTGGAAAACGATTTGGACCAAGTCTTCGGCGGTGTCGCGATTGCCGATCAGGCGAGCGAGAAAACCGAACAGGGGGCGATGGTGGCGCTCGAAGAGGTCGCCCAAACGACTGAGTTCGCCCGCGCGGACGGCGAGCATAAGATCGTGATCGCTGGTTTCGGCCATGGAATGAGAAGGCGATAACGTAGCGTCAGGCGGCACGGAGGCGAAGGTCATTTGTGGACTGGCAGCAGGCACGGTGGTTCAACATCGAGTGGGTGTTCGAAGAGGAGAACCCGGAACAGTTCGTGAGGTTACGAAGTTTTATCTGTGAAAATGAGGCTTCGGACGTAAAAACCCTATTTTCGTCGAAAGATATGCGTGTAAGTCCCGTTTTAAGAGTAGCGGATTCATTCTGTCTCCGTGTCAGTCCAATCAGAACCCCTACCTAATCGACTCATGAGTAGTAAATTAATTCAAGTTACCAGCACGGACGTGCTGCTCGACAACGGCATGCGCATCACTTGGCAAGGATTTCGCCCGGCCGAGTCCAACGAAAAGACACCGACCACGTATTTCACCACATTGCCGGGTTCCGGTGCCAAGGCTACGACGGTTTCGATGGTGGAAATTGGCGCTCAAGGATCGGACTACCCGGTCGAAGTCACCCTGCTCAGCGGAGCGGCAACTTTGGATGGTTTACCCTTGAGAGTAGATAAACCCGTGATGTTACCGGGGGCGGGAACGGGTGACTCTGCTCAACTCGTGTTCACGACCGAAACC
>JABIRI010000013.1 GCA_018667915.1 Opitutaceae bacterium
AAATTCTTTTTCTATCCCGCGAATTTTTGGCCTCACAAAAACCATGAGGTATTGCTCACCGCGTATCATCAATACCGGCACCAGATGGAGGAAAATGCCTGGCCGCTGCTGCTCACCGGGCACTCCGATGAGCGTATGAAACACCTCGAACGCATGAGTATTGCTTTGGGTTTGGCGGATCACGTCACCTTCGCAGGACATCTGCCCGACGACGCTTTTAATGCCGTTTGGCATTTTGCGGGAGCCTTGGTTTTCCCTTCATTGCATGAAGGCTTCGGGATTCCTCTGGTTGAATCATTCCAATCCGAATTGCCCGTATTGGCAGCCAGAACATCCGTATTGCCGGAAGTCGGACAAGATGCCTGCGCCTGGTTCGATCCTCGTGATCCCCGTGATTTGTGTGATGTGATGCTGACGATCACTCAGGATGCCAGATTACGGGAAACCCTCGCGCTCAAGGGCAAACAACAACTCAGTCGATTTTCGCGTCATTACGAGGCATCTAAACTCAATCATTTTCTCCACGCCGCCGCGCGTGGTTTGGTGCCATGAAAATCGGGGTAGACGTCGCTCAAACTTCAGCCCAACGGGCCGGATGCGCTTGGTATGCTGATGCCCTGGCGCGTGCCCTAGTGGATATCGCTCGTCCGGCGGGACATTCATTTGTCCTGTATCATCAATTTGGCGACTGGATAAATGGACAACCCGGCCACGGCACCTACCTCACGGGCGGAGACATCGAAATGCCAATGCGCTCAATGCTCCCGGTTCCGGCGCGCGCCCTTTGGCGGGAAATCGAAAACGGCACCGCGTCTCTCCCCGGGGAGCCCGACGTGGTCATTGCGTCAAGTTTTCATGCACCGCGTGTCACTCCCGCAAAACTGATCTACGTCATTCATGATTTGGTTTTTTGGACGCATCCGGATTTCGCCACGGATGCCACGCGCGTGGTTTGCCAACGCGAACTGGGCCAAGCGATCGCACAAGGTAGCGCGCTGGCTTTCGTGAGCGAGGCGACCAAGCGAGATTTTGAGGCATTCCTACCGGGATGGCTTGAAACCAGCGGAACACCGCACGCCATCGCCTGCGGAGCGAGTCGCTGGCCAATTCACGAACCATCGAAACCACGGGGACCGGACGCGCCTTGGCTCATGGTCGGATCAATCGAACCGCGTAAAAATCATCTTTGTGCGCTCGATGCCTACGAGATCTATCATGCAAAATCGGTCGCCCCGCGACCACTCCACATTGTGGGAGGCCGCGGGTGGCATTCCGAACCCATTCACGACCGCATCACGGCGATGTCCGCCCGAGGACTGCCCGTGCACTACCTAGGCTACATTAACGAGAGTACCCTCCGCTCTGCCTACCAAGAGGCGTTTGCTTTGCTGCAACCCAGTTGGCACGAGGGATTCGGTCTACCTGTTCTCGAAGCGTTCAGCCAAAGCCTGCCCGTCATCGCCAGCGATCGCGCGAGTCTGCCCGAAGTATCAGATGGAGCTGCGATTCACTGCCCTCCTCATGATTCCAAGCTTTGGGCCGAAAAAATGTTACAACTAGAGCAGGATTCGACGCTTCAGCAACGACTCGTCCGGGACGGTTTGCAGCGGGCATCTTACTACAGTTGGGGAAAAACGGCCAAAACCGTGCTGGAGTTGGCCGAGGACATCCGCGTAACGTGAACCGCTTTTGTAATCGGTGAACATACTCTTCGCGAACTACGGGGACTGCACGTCCAACAGCCTCAATCATATCGGGGCATTTGCCAACCAGCTCACGAAGCTCGGGCACGCGTGCATCGTGGCAATTCCGGACCACCCGGAGAGTGTCGAGGTTCTGGAGTCGCCCCTTTTTGGCGTCCGCCTTTTTGAAACCTGTCTGGAACAACCCGCGATCTTTCCCGATCGTCGAGCGGCTGATCTGATCCACGTCTGGACGCCGCGGGAAAATGTGCGGAAATTTGCGATGGCGTATCTCGCATTGGATCCGAACGCCCGCTTGGTGGTGCACCTCGAGGACAACGAAAACCACCTCACCTCCACGTTCACCAATCTATCGCTCAAAGAATTGGTTGCGTTGAGCGATTCCGCACTCGCCGAACGTATACCTGACAACCTTTCCCACCCACTCCGCGCGAAGCACTTTCTAAGCCTTGCGCATGGGGTGACACACATCACCGAACGGCTGCGGGAATTCATCCCGCCCCGTGCCAACGCACATCTACTTCTTCCCGGGCTCAATACGTCACAGGTCGCTTCCGACGACGAAGCTCAAGCCGAGAGAGCGTCACTCGACTTGCAGTCCGATGAAAAACTCATAGTTTACACCGGAAGCACCACCTTCGCAAATCTCGCTGACGTGAAGTGCCTGACGCTGGCAGTGAAGCTCCTCAATGAGGGTGGGCAGTCAACTCGCTTAGTCCGCACCGGACATCAGCCCACCGAATATCAAGCGATCCTAGCGGAGGTCGGCGGAGACTTCGTGACCGATCTTGGGTTCATTTCCAAAAATCGCCTCCCTAGACTCCTCGCTGCGGCCGATGTATTGGTGCAACCGGGAGCCGCTGATAGTTTCAATGCGTATCGGCTACCATCCAAGTTGCCCGAATTTTTGTGCGCCGGACGCCCCACCCTGATGCCGGCGGCAAACATCGGCGCATTGATTCGCGTCGGGCAAGAGGGCTTGTTGCTCGAGTCCCCCACTCCCCAAGAAATCGTGCGGAAGTGTCAGGAAGTATTTTCAGATGCCGAGCTGGCGCGGCGCTTGGCCCGGGGAGCCCGAACTTTCGCTCAGATGAACTTCGCCATTGGAATTAACACCGATGGGTTGGTGAAATTTTATGACGACCTTCAGGGGCACCCCAGCGTATTCGGCGAGCATCCCCCGACGAATCATGAAGTCCCTGTTTTGGTCGACAATCTCGACTCCGAACTGGGCCAACGGGTCCGCGGACTTACGGACCACATTGCAAAGCTAGAGGAGCAACTCTTGGCCGCCCAAACCGAGGCGAGCAGGCAATCGGCGGCGGCGCGTTACCAAACGGCCAAAGTCCAATCTCAACGCCACATCACGGAGAACGTGCGCAGCGAATTATCGGCCTTAACCGGTGAGCTCACGCCGTTGGTGGCAGGACTCCAGCAGGAGGTAACCGATCTGCGGAATCTTAACGAACACAACGAACGGCAACACACTGAACGCGTGGCGGCACTCGAGGGAAAATTACGGCATACCATCAACTCCGGCTCCTGGGTATTCACTGCGCCATTCCGGGCGATTCGCCGTAAATTCTTCGATCCCCTCACGCGAAAAGAAAACCAGTCGCCTACTGATCCCGAGTCGCAGGCAGCTGAGATGGAAATTTCAATTGATCCGGGCTTGCCGCATTCATTGGACGAGCCGGCTGATTGGGCGGCCGTTCCGACCAAAGGACTGATACGGGGATGGGTGGTATCGGCAGACAACCAAGAGATCGTGCAGATGCGCATTCTCGCGGGAGATCAATTGATCGAAGTCGATCTGGGGATTTCACGTCCCGACGTCGCCACGCTTCATCCCGATAATCCTTTTGCGGCATCGGCCGGATTCGCCGCTGACTACGAACTTTCTCCCGGCTGGGAAGGAGAGACGGTTTTCGAGGCGCTTACCGCCGATGGTCAATGGCGGCGTTTCGCCGCCCGACACACCCGCGTCGCCACCGGAACACTCGAAAGTCTGCGCCACAACTACCGCGAGTGGGTGCAGAAATACGACACGCTCAGTTTAGCTAATACCATCAATCATCGAGCCCGGATCGAAGCGATGATGGAAATAGACCGCCCCTTAATTTCGATCATTCTTCCGGTCTTCAATTCTCCGGAACCGTGGTTGATTAAGGCCATCGAATCGGTGCGCGATCAATACTACCCGAACTGGGAATTGTGTATCGCGGACGATGCGAGCACCGCTCCTCATGTCGCGCGGATCCTTACTGACTACCGCAAGCGCGATGATCGCATCAAAGTGGTCACCAGATCCGACAATGGACACATTTCGGCTGCGTCAAATTCTGCCCTCGAAATCGCCACCGGTGATTTCTGCGGCCTGCTGGATCACGATGACGAACTGGCTCCGCACGCCCTCGCCGAAGTGATCTATGCGCTAGAGGCCGACGCGAACTTGGCCTTCATCTATTCGGACGAGGATAAAATCGACGAAGCGGGCTACCGGTCTGATCCCTATTTCAAACCGGATTGGAATCCGGATCTGTTGTTGGGCCAAAACTACACCTGTCACTTTTCCGTTTTCCGCACATCATTGCTAAAGGAAATCAAAGGCTTCCGCATCGGTCTGGAAGGCAGCCAAGATTGGGACCTGACGCTGCGGGCTACGGCTAAAATAGAGGCCAATCAGATTCATCATATCGCCAAGGTGCTTTACCACTGGCGGGCGATTCCTGGATCCACCGCGCTGGTCATTGACCAGAAGGAAGACTATCCTTTCGTGGCTGCCAAGAAGGCACTCGAAGATCATTTGGCGGAGCAAAAAGTTTCCGGAGAATTAATCCCCGTGGAAGGACGCCATTGGCGAATTAAGTATCCCCTCCCTAGTGATGCTCCGAAGGTCAGTATAATCATTCCGACCCATAATGGGTTCGAATTGCTACGGACCTGCCTAGACTCGATTCGCAGTCTCACCGGTTACCCCAACTACGAAATCATCGTAGTGGACCACCAATCCGACGATCCTACTTGTCTGAAGTATTTTGGCGAACTCGAGGCCGAGGGCGTCCGCGTGATCAAGTTCAAAGGAGAGTTCAATTTTTCGGCCATCAACAACTATGCCGTCCGCTACGCCAGCGGTTCAGTGTTGGCGTTTCTCAACAACGATCTCGAAGCGATTCAGTCAGACTGGTTGGATGAAATGGTGGCACAAGCGATGCGGCCACCCATCGGTGCCGTCGGAGCGCAGCTGTATTTCCCGAATGATACCGTGCAACATGCCGGGGTCATATTGGGCATCGGTGGACTGAATGGTTCCCCCTCCGTCGCCGGCCATGCTTTTAAAGATGCCCCCAGAGGCAGCGACGGTCAACGGAACCGACTTCGCCTCGTGCAGAACTACTCCGCGGTTACGGCGGCGTGTTTGGTCATTCGTCGTGAAATATTTGAAGAAGTGGGTGGTTTCGACGAAGCGAAACTGGCGGTGGCCTTCAACGACATTGATTTTTGTCTACGGGTAAGAGCGGCCGGTTATCGAAACCTTTGGACGCCATTCGCGGAATTATACCATCACGAGTCTGCCAGTCGGGGGATCGAAGACTCGCCGGATAAGTTGGAGCGATTTGCGGCCGAGGTTGCCACCATGCGCGGACGTTGGGCTGGAGTGCTGGACCATGACCCCGCTTATAACCCCAATCTTACCGCAGAATTCGAAGACTTCTCTCTCGCCGTTCCTCCGCGGCCTTAACGGGACAGCATGAACACGCCCACGCCTACAATTCGGATCCTGTATGCGGTCGGAGTCTTCCTATTTGTCATGGGGGCAAAATTATGGGTGATCGGCGAAGCAGGGAGCAGTTTACCTTACCAAGACCAGATCGATGCCGAGGGAGAATCGATTCTACGCCCGTGGCTGGAAGACCGTCTCGAATGGCGGGAGTTTTTCGCGCCCCACAACGAACACCGCATCGTTTTTACTAAATTGATCGCACTGGGCATAGTGGCAATGAACGGCCAATGGGACGCTTACATTCAGGTTATCATCAGCGCGTTCATTCACGCCGGTCTGCTGCTGGTGCTGCTGAACTGGCTCTTCCGCAATATCGCGGGATGGCGGTTTCACGTCATTGGATTGGTTTCCATCTTACTGTGGACGGTTCCATTCGATTGGGAAAACACGCTGCAGGGGTTTCAATCGCAGGTTTATTTGGTCCTTACGTTTTCTGCGCTACAACTGATATGGGTGCTGGGCGCGGAACGGTTGGACTGGCGTTGGTGGGCCGGCCAATTTTGTGGATTCTTCGCCCCGGGAGCGATGGGCGGAGGAAGTATTTCGTCGGCCGCGATTCTGGGAGTAATGCTGGTTCGCTGGTGGACGGCAGGAGAAAAAACTCGATTCCATATCGTCACGGCGGCGGTTTCGAGTGGGTGGTTGCTACTGGGTCTTTTAACTCGGGCGCCCGTGCCCGGGCACGAGATCCTTCGCGCTGAAAACCTGAGCGAGGTCATGCTATCGCTAAAACTTGTCGCCTCATGGCCGCTCTCCTCCGAGGTTCCTTTCGGGTTTCTTTTTGCGCTGCCGGCCATTTGGATGGCGATTGGACTGCTGCGAAAGAAACAAATCGACGGCTTCGAAAAGACATTGGTCGGAATCGTCATCTGGACTGCCCTAACCGCCTTCGCTACCGCAATTTTTCGCGGTCAGACTTCTCCCTTGATTTCAAGATATCTCACCGCCTATTCGTTGCTCATCATCGTTCAAGGGCTCGCTTGGGCCAAAATCCGAAATTTGAGGTGGAGTGGTGTGGGCGTGGTAGTCTGGGGAGCTGTCGTGATCGTCTCATTGGGCACATCGTTGGATCGTCTTTGGAATCTGAAGTTGAATCCTCGGTCTCAATTAATGGCTCAAAATGAGCGTATCGTCCGTGAATATATGGGCTCCAATAATATAACGGTGCTGAGCAAGGCGGAAACTCGTTTCCTCCCCTATCCCTCTGCGATCGCGCTCGATGAGCGTTGGAAACACAAAAGCATCCAATCCGTAATGCCAGCCGCGGTCCGATCGCCTTTGTTGGAACCCCATGCCGATATTTCGCATTATAAGCTTCCTCCTACAGATTTGCTGGTAGCTGCGGCATCGCCTGGCGCGGCCCAAACATCGAGTTGGACATGGCGCAGTGAACCCCAATTAGAAGACTCAGCCCAGTTTATTAGGTTCAAGTTTACCGGCGGTCTGGGGGATCCGGAAACAGCACTTCACCTGCGATTGGTGAGCAACGATGACTCCATCAACATTATTCCCGACGGCTCGGCTAGAAATCGTTGGAGAACAATCAATGTTTTCAAACCCGCGGGGAAATGGTGGATAGAGATAGAGGACAATGATAACCTTGACCATCTTGCGATCACCTCGCCGGTGGAACTCGGGGTAATTTCTTGGGTAGCAGAAAAGACCATTAAATATCATTTCTGGTGGAGTGGGCTGGGACTATTTTTGGTCGTTATGGCCAGCCTGGCGAAACAGTAGCCCTCCGCTGTAAGCGTGTCCGCTGGCCGCGCAGCTGATTAGGTTCTTTGTTGCCCGAACGGCAACTCACACTTGCTAGCTAGGGGGCTGACTGATTCCTTCGGGTTTTCACGTATTTCTTGATGGCTAAAAAACTACTCGTTACTGGCTCCTCGGGACTCATTGGGTCCGAGGTCTGCATGTATTTCTCGCGCGAACTGGGGTTCGATATTCACGGCGTGGATAATAATCAGCGCGCCGTCTTTTTCGGGCCCCAAGGAGATACGCGCTGGAATCAGCAGCGGTTGTCCGAGGACTTGTCCTCCTTCACGCACCACGAAGTGGATATTAGAGACCGCGCGGCAGTTCTTGAGCTACTACAGTCGGTCAAACCCGACGTCATCGTTCACACCGCGGCCCAGCCCTCGCACGATCGGGCGGCGGCAATTCCTTTTGACGATTTTGACACCAACGCGGTGGGAACGCTTAACCTGTTAGAAGCAACTCGGCAGGCCTGCCCAGAATCACCTTTTGTGCACATGAGCACCAACAAGGTATATGGTGACGCTCCCAACCGAATTAAGCTGACCGAATTGGAAACCCGCTGGGACTATGCCGACCCCGCTTACGAACATGGTATCGCTGAGACTTTCTCCATCGACCAATCCAAGCATTCGCTTTTCGGCGCTTCCAAAGTCGCCGCCGACGTCATGGTGCAAGAATATGGCCGCTACTTCAATTTGCCCTGTTGCTGTCTTCGCGGCGGTTGCTTGACCGGCCCAAATCACTCGGGTGTCGAGTTGCATGGCTTCCTCTCTTACCTGGTCAAATGTAATCTCGAAGGGAAAGAGTATCGCGTTTTTGGATACAAGGGAAAACAAGTTCGAGATAATATCCACTCGCTCGATGTAGCCCGCTTTATGGCCGCCTTTGTCGAATCCCCGCGAACGGGTGAGGTCTACAATCTGGGAGGAGGAAAAGACAACTCCTGCTCAATTCTAGAAGCCTTTAAATGGGCCGAGAAGTTTTCCGGCCAAGAACAGGTGCATACCTACGTCGACGACAACCGTATCGGCGATCACATTTGCTATTACTCCGACCTGCGAAAGATGAAAAATCACTATCCTACCTGGGATATCTCGGTTTCACTGGAGGAAACGATCCGCCAAATTGTCGAGGCTTGGAAAACCCGCAAAGGAACCTGAAACACTTTCGCCCTTTGGGCGTCTCATATTTAACCATCATGCGAACTCAACTCGGATTTCTCTGTGTCCTGCTCTCGTCCCTCGTCGCGACGAGCCTAGTGGGCCAGTCGTCTCCCTTCCAGCGCAAGCCGGGATCTCCCCCCCCAGCAGGAGCCGCGGCGGCAAAGGAGCAGCCGTTTGAATTTACGGGGGTGGTCAAAATGGGCTCAACACCACTTGTCTGTGTGACTGAACTTGCCGAAAAACGGAGCTATTGGATCAAAGTGGGCCAGACCACCTCGGGAATAACTGTGAGTAATTTCGATCAAGAGACTCGGTCCATCGCGGTCCGGCACAATGGCCAATCCTATCAGCTGATGCTGGCGGAATCGACGTTCGACTCCAATCAACTCGCGAGTTACCAGGCTAGTGCCCCCAGTGGTCCTCTTCCTTCGGCCGGCATCGCTCCGACCGTTCCTCTCACCAACGAGGAAAAGGCAACCGACGCGCGAATGCTCGTCAGTGATCTCCTCGAAATCGGCATGATCCAGAGAAAAGCCTACGAGAACGCCAAAGCTGAGGAACTCGCCGCCGAACGTGAGTCCGCCAAAAAGAACTAACGCGGGACCTTCCGGTTTTGCTGCGATCGCCCATTTTCCGCTTTCGCCCACCACGTAGGCACGTTTGCCTCAACTGACATGAAGATCCTCATCACTGGAATCTGTGGTTTCGTCGGAAGCTCGCTTGCTCGAGCGTTCCTGCAGGCGGGTGGCCACCAACTCGTAGGACTGGATAACTTCATCCGAGCCGGCAGCGAAACCAACCGCGCCGAACTCAAAGCGCTTGGCGTTCAGATTTTCCATGGAGACATCCGCTCAGCATCCGATCTCGAAGCAATACCCGCCGTGGATTGGGTGATCGATGCGGCCGCTAATCCCAGTGTTTTAGCGGGTGTCGATGGCAAAACCAGCTCGCGCCAACTCATCGAACACAACCTCACCGGCACGGTGAACATGTTGGAGTTCTGCAAGAGCCACCGCGCGGGCTTTACTTTGCTCAGCACGAGTCGCGTTTATTCCATCCCCCCGCTCGCGGAGTTGCCCGTGGAAATTCACCGCGGAGCCTTCCGACCGGATTCGAGCCAGCAGCTACCCCATGGACTCAGCCCGGCGGGCGTGGCAGAGTCATTTTCCACCCAAGCGCCCGTCTCACTCTATGGATCCACCAAGATCGCGAGTGAGGCTTTAGCCGTGGAATATGGTGCGACATTTGATTTTCCGGTCTTCATCAACCGCTGTGGCGTCATGGCGGGCGCCGGCCAGTTCGGCCGACCTGACCAGGGCATTTTTGCATTTTGGATTAATAGTCACCTGGGCAAGCGCCCCCTCAAATATATCGGATTTGATGGCATGGGGCACCAAGTGCGTGACTGCCTCCACCCTCGAGATCTTATCGACCTTCTCGAAAAACAGTTTTCGGCAGGAAAAATTCCGTCTGGAGACCGGATCATCAACGTCAGCGGTGGAGCGACCTCGGCGATGTCTTTGCGCCAGCTCACGGCCTGGTGTGATGAACAGTTTGGCAGTCATAAGGTTGCGACGGAAGCGACTCCTCGGCCATTCGACATTCCTTGGATGGTGCTTGATTCGGCGAAAGCCGAAACGATCTGGAACTGGACGCCTAGCACTCCAATTCTCCATATTTTGGAGGAAATCGCCGCCCACGCCCGCCAACATCCTGATTGGCTTGAACGATCGGCTCCATTCTGAACGCTCGACGACTTGAATTCGCCCAACGAATCATTGCCGCCGCCCACTCTATTTTCGGTCATCATTCCTGCCCGCGACGAGGAGGATTCTTTGCCCATCACGGTCGCGGCGATCGATAAGTCCTTCCAGCGTGAGGGCATTCCCCACGAAATCGTTGTAGTCGACGATGGTAGCAGTGATGGCACCTGGGACGTGTTAAACAAGCTGAAGGAGCAATACCCCAGCCTCGCTCACGTGCAAAATCCCGGACCTCACGGTTTTGGCCGCGCCATCATCTACGGACTCAACCACAGTAAAGGTGACGCCGTGGTAATCATGATGGCCGACTGTTCAGACGATCCAGATGATGCGGTTACCTATTGGAATATGCTCTGCGATGGCTACGAATGCGCGTTTGGCAGCCGATTTATCAAAGGAGGCAGGGTTTACGACTACCCCAGAGTGAAACTCTGGGTGAATCGTTTCGCTAACTTCTTCATTAAGACTATTTTCAATATACCTCTAAACGACACGACAAACGCGTTTAAGGCCTACCGAAGGACAGTTATCGACGGATGCCGGCCGTTTATGGCGCCCCATTTCAACCTCACCGTAGAGATTCCCCTTAAGGCGATCGTGCGAGGATTCACGTGGTCGATCACACCTATAACTTGGCGAAACCGGCAATTCGGAGAGGCAAAGCTCAAAATCAAAGAAATGGGAAGCCGTTATTTCTTTATCTGTATGTATGTGTGGCTGGAGAAATATTTCAGTCGCGGAGACTACCGGCGACCGGATGATTCAGTCTGAAATCCGAGTTGCACTCGCAGGCTCATCCCGAAGCATCAAAAACTTCCTATGATATATCTACTCGGAGGCTCCGGTTATGTGGGGCAGGCTTATCAATCCCTACTCACTCAAAAAGGCATCCCGTTTCGCAATCTGCGCCGGGCTGAGGTCGATTACACCGACGTCGGAACACTCGCTGCAGCACTCAAGCAAGATCGACCCGAGTTTCTGATCAATGCGGCCGGTTACACCGGCAAACCGAATGTCGACGCTTGTGAAGATGACAAGGCCGCCTGCCTCTTCGGCAATGGCGTGCTGCCCGGACGAATCGCCGAAGCATGTGAAGATGCCGGAGTTCCTTGGGGACATGTCTCCAGCGGCTGTATATTCACGGGCTCTCGAGCTGACGGGAGCGGTTTCACCGAAGCGGACGTCCCCAACTTCAGCTTTCGCACCAATAACTGTTCATTTTACAGCGGAACCAAGGCTCTTGGTGAAGAAACGCTGAAAGGCGCCGACAACGTCTACATCTGGCGCTTAAGAATTCCGTTTGATCACCGCGATGGTCCGCGGAATTACCTGACCAAACTCCTGCGCTACCAGCGACTCCTCGAAGCGGAGAATTCGATCTCGCAACTCCATGAGTTTGTGGGGGCCACCTTCGCGTGCTGGGAAAAACGTATCCCTTTCGGAACCTACAACGTAACGAATCCCGGTCACGTGACCACCCGAGAAGTCGTCGAGCACATCAAAACAAGCGGCGTATCGAACAAAGATTTCGATTTCTTTTCCGACGAAGACGAATTCATGAAGATCGCCGCCAAGACGCCTCGATCAAACTGCGTCATGGATTCGAGTAAACTAGCTGCCGCGGGCATTCAAATGACTGAAGTCCACGAGGCGATCGAACGGGACCTCAAGCGATGGGAACCGGAAAACACTGAATTGTGAAAATTCTCGTAACTGGCGGCTGCGGCTTCATCGGCAGCAATCTCGTGCGGCACCTTCTGGAGTCGCCGGAGCACGAAATCCTCAATGTCGACAAGCTGACCTATGCGGGAAACCCTCATTCGCTGGAAGATATCGAGGCGGATCCGCGCTATCAGTTTTCTCAGACCGACATTTGTGATGCCTCCGCAATGACCGAGGCCATGGCTCAATTTGCTCCGGATTGGATCATGCACCTGGCGGCCGAATCACACGTCGATCGTTCGATCGATGGTCCAGGTGAGTTTGTGCAGACCAACGTCGTGGGGACCTTCACGCTTCTGCAAGCGGCCAGAATGCACTTTGAAACTCTGACCGGAGAAGCCCGCGCGCGCTTCCGGTTCCTGCATGTTTCCACTGACGAGGTTTATGGTTCGCTTGGCGCTGAAGGGCTTTTTTCCGAAAACACGCCCTACGATCCGCATTCCCCCTACTCGGCTAGCAAAGCGGCATCGGATCACCTCGCTCGAGCTTGGGCCGATACCTATGGATTTCCCGTTTTGGTGACCAATTGTTCCAACAATTACGGTCCATTCCAATTCCCGGAAAAACTCATTCCCGTAGTTATATTAAAAGCCCTTCGCGGGGACCCTATCCCAGTCTATGGCAAAGGTGAGAATATTCGAGATTGGCTCTACGTCGGAGACCACGCCGAGGCTCTCCACACCGTCATCGCAAAAGGTAGGATTGGTGAGACCTACAATATCGGAGGCAACAATGAGCGCCAAAACATCGATCTCGTGCGGCTTCTTTGCTCACTCCTCGATGAGCTTCGCCCCCGTGAAGATGGAAAAAAATATGACGAACAAATCACCTTCGTTACCGATCGTCCTGGACACGATCTTCGCTACGCCATCGATGCATCGAAGATTAAGGCAGAACTGAATTGGAGTCCCAAACAGGATCACACCTCCGGCTTCCGCAAAACGGTCCAATGGTATCTCGATAATGAGGAGTGGACCAATAACATCCTCAGTGGTGACTACCAACTCGAGCGACTCGGCAATAGCTAAAATCTCATCACATGAACCGTAAAGGCATCATACTCGCGGGCGGCAGTGGCACCCGTCTTTTCCCTCTCACAATCGCGGTCTCCAAGCAGCTCATGCCGGTTTATGACAAACCGATGATCTACTACCCGCTTTCGGTCCTGATGCTTTCGGGCATTCGCGAAGTTTTGATCATTTCAACGCCGCAAGATCTTCCCCTTTTTGAAAAGCTCCTCGGTGACGGATCTGCATTTGGTATCGAGCTGACCTACGCGGAACAGCCGAGTCCAGATGGTCTCGCTCAGGCTTTCGTAATCGCCGAACAGGTGGGCTTCCTCGATGGGACGCAACCGTCTGCATTGGTCCTCGGTGACAATCTCTTCTACGGACATGACTTCGTGAGTGCGCTCGGTGCCGCATCGGCTCGGGAGGAAGGATCCACCATTTTTGGGTATCACGTTTCGGAGCCCGAAGCCTACGGCGTGGTTGAGTTTGCCGATGACGGAAAGGTGCTCTCTTTGGAAGAAAAGCCCGCCCAACCGAAGTCCCACTACGCGATCCCCGGTCTATATTTTTACGATAAGGACGTCGTCGATTTCGCGCGTGACTTGAAACCCTCCCCTCGAGGTGAGCTTGAGATCACCGACCTCAATCGATGCTACCTCGAACGCGGAGACCTATCGGTCGAACTTCTCGGTCGCGGAACCGCTTGGTTAGACACCGGCACGCACGATTCCCTGCTCGAGGCGGGAGAATTTGTCGGAATAATCTCAAACCGGCAGGGACAAAAAATCGCCTGTCTCGAAGAAATCGCCTACAGCCGCGGTTGGATCAGTGACGAACAACTTGATGCTCAAATCACACGTTTGGGGAAATCCTCGTATGGCGCTTATCTCAAAGCGTGGCCCCGGCATCGCAACTAAGACTGAATTATTGTGCTCAAGGTCTCGTTCATCATTCCGCTCTATAACGGACTAGAACTGACCCAGGCCTGCCTGCGCAGCCTTCAATCGACGCTTCCGGCTGAACTCACTCACGAAATCATCTTCGTCGATGACGGCAGCACCGATGGATCAAGAGAATGGCTCAAAACACTCCCGGATCCTTGCCGGCATCTTCTCAACGAAACCAATCTCAAGTTTGCCGGTTCCAACAATCGTGGAGCCCGGGAAGCGGAAGGCGAACTCCTCGCCCTCCTAAATAATGATTTGGAGCTTCTTCCTGGCTGGATTGAGCCCTTGCTCACCGCCCTCGACGAAGATCAGTCCATTGCCCTGATCGGCAACGTCCAACGGCGCGTTGATAACGATCAGATTGACCACGCCGGAATCCGATTCCGCGCCGACGCCAAGCTGGAACATATTCGCGAGCTTCCTTCCGCGTCGAGCATTCGACGCAAACCCGTTCGCTATACCGCCGCGGTGACCGCTGCCTGCTGCCTGGTGCGACGTAAGGTGTTTCTGGATACTGGTGGTGGTTTTCGACAAGAATTTGAGAACGGCGGTGAAGACGTTGATCTTTGTCTCGCACTTGCCGATCGGGGACAACGCGTCGCCATCGCATTAAATAGCGTCGTCCGCCATCATGTGAGTGCATCCCGGGGGAAAGCTCGTCCCCACGATGAGGCCAACAGCCGAAGACTATTTGGTCGGTGGCGAGGTGATATTATCAATCTCTGTGCAGCGGATTGGGCTCGGACTAAAATTAGTAAATGGACTAAGGGTAATAGCCAAATCCCCTTAAATGTCCTGAAGGATGCAATTAGCTATCACTGGGGAATAACGAAACGTGTTCCGAAGGCAGCTTGGGTCGAAATTGGCAGCGCAATTTTCTATGAAGAAATCCATTGGCGGAAAACGCTGGGAATCGATCGACCTCCGACCGGAGACGATCCATCGGCCTACCAAATCAGGGATTTGCGCAAGGACGATATCCATTACCACAGCTATTCATTCCGGAACAAATTCACGGTAATCTTTGCGCCTGGCACCATTGAGAAGAACGTATTCGTGAATGGCTTCATTATGCCTCCGACCAAGGGTCGAGCGGAGACGGAGGGGGAACTGGGCTTGCGCCTCACCATCAATGGAGTGCAGAGCGAATCCTTCTTTCCGTTAAAAGGAACCAACTACAATTGCGGCATCGATCGTCCCATGGTCGTGATGGACGAACCGGTCGAGCTCACCGTCGAACTTGTCGGGACTGAGAAAGAGGATTTGCAGGCGTGGCTAGGTCGCATCACACAAAACTGGCCCTTACCTCGAATCTGGCGCCTGAATCTAGAAGCCCATCGGCCCCAGCTTAAGAACCGTCGACTGCGGGTTGGCCAAATCCTGTGCGATGAGGTAACAGTGTTCGACTTCTCGGAGAAACAACCCCTGCGCATAAATCGTAAGGAGAAAGCGGACTACCCGTTGGGACTGAACGTTGTCGGTTGGTTTAAGGCGGAACTTGGAATTGGAGAGAGCGCAAGATGTATGGCCCGCGCGACTGCGGCAGCCGATATCCCACATGCGTTCGTTGACATGAAATTGCCGTGTTTGAACCGGATGGGAGACAATACATTCGCGTCTCAGCTCCAGAGCACCAATCCCTATCGCGCCAACGTATTTCATATCGATCCTCCTGTTTCGCTGGATATTGACCATCATCACGGAGCGCCATTTCGGCGTGATCGACACAACATCGCCTATTGGGCTTGGGAGCTTCCTGAGTTTCCCGATCAGTGGGTAGACGCGTGCCAATACTATGACGAGATCTGGTGCCCATCAGCTTTCGTGCGCGACGCCATCGCCGCCAAGGTTCCTTTGCCCGTTCAGGTCATGCCTCATGCCATTAGTTTTGCGGAACCTGTCGGCGAACAACGTGCAAAGTTTCAGATTCCACCCGACCGCTGCACGTTCCTTTTTCTCTACGATCTTAATTCATATCAGGAACGGAAAAATCCCCACGCCGTCATCGAAGCTTACCGCCGGGCATTCCCCGACGAATCTGGCGTGCAGCTTGTCATTAAAACTCAAAACCCAGAGCGAAATCCCGGGGCCTACAAGCAATTGAAGAAAGCCCTCAGTGGCCTAACTCATACTACCCTCATCGATCGCACCCTTTCCCGCGAAGATGTGCATAACCTCGAAGCAGCCTGCGATGTTTTCGTCTCCCTTCATCGCTCCGAGGGATTTGGGCTCGCGGTCGCGGAAGCAATGTTCCTGGGCAAACCCGTGATCAGCACAAATTGGTCTGCAACCGCGGAATTCGTGAACGACAAAAACGGATTTCCCATTGCCTACGATTTGATCGAATTGACCGAGACGCATGGTCCTTACGAAAAAGGCCAGGTTTGGGCTGACCCTCGAGTAGACGATGCCGCAGCAGCCATGAAAACAGTCGCCGCCCTACCCGACCGAGGCCGTTCACTCGGGGAGCAGGGAGCCCATGAGATGCGAACACACTTCTCTCCTCAGGTCATCGGTGATCGTTACGCGAAACGATTAGCAGCCATGGAGCTCTGGCCGGAGTAATCGCTCGGGTCGGTCTAGTCAGCCTCGATCGGTTTTCCCTTGATCGAGAATTTAAAGAGAGAAACGGCCAATCGTCGTTCATCCTCAGCATGACCACTCACATTCGATCCGTCCGATTCGACCCGAAGTCGGTTCTCCCCAGGCTCCAGTTTGATTCCAGCCAAGCGCCACGCGCGGACTTTACGGTCAATTGATTGCTCCCACCAGAGTTTTCCGTTCTGGGTAATTCGAGCCGTGCGATTATCTACTGCCGCCCATTCACCCCTAACTTCAATTTCAAGTATCCGAGAATACGGGTTATAGATTACGATATCGGCATCTGACTCCGACCAACGCCATTGGCGTTTCCGATTCTTTTCCGCCCTATACCAAGGTCGGGGAAACGAGACCGAAACCTCTTCGAGCCTTTCGTCTAACGGCAGTAACCCCGTATCCATGATCCGCACGGAATAAATTTCCGCGGGGCGGGTTTCCATCGAGAAGGGGCCCACGAACATCGTCAGGTTTCCCAAAATCAAAACCGGCAACCATCGGCGGGCTTTGGG
>JABIRI010000011.1 GCA_018667915.1 Opitutaceae bacterium
CTTGGCCGCGCTGCGGCCACTGCTACGCCACAGTTGCAGCGCCTCGCGCTTAAACTCAGCATCATACTTGTTGTTCATAAGGGACCTTTCATTTGGTCCCCACCTCCGTGTCCGTCAAATCAGGGCAACCTCAACCTGACCCCGTTAGCTAGGGGTTTGAGGACTTTGGCTTCGACGATGAAGGGGCCGAAGGGGAATAAGGCGCCAAGAATGATGTAAATGGTGCGTTTGAGGGGCCATTTGTCCTCGTTGACCTGGGCATGGAGTGCCGCGGCGATCAAGAGGAGGAAGAGCACACCGTGGGCCATGCCGACTATTCGCACTGCCATCGGTTGATCGGCCAAATACTTCAATGGCATGGCGATGAAGATTAACAGCACGAAGGACCAACCTTCGATGAGTCCGAGCAGGCGAACGCGGCCTAGTGCGGTGGAAAAATTCATGGGCCAAATGTGGTCAGATTTGGGACACTCGGTCCAGCCCATTGGGTGAATTCACCCAGTATCACCTGAGTAATCACACCTATGACCCGAGGGTTGAGTAACCAAAGCACAATCAATAGCTTGGAGCCGTTACGATGGCCCCGGATATCCAACGAATTCTGTTGATGATAGTTCTGCCCGCATTGGTGCTGATGCTGGGCCTGTGGTGGGGGATCAAACGTAAGAACACGCCTCCTGAAATGAGGTGGCCACGTCGTAATCGTTCCCGCGGTCGTCGCCGAAGCGAACGGGACCTACCTCCGGCCGATCACTGAGCACGAAGCAGGAGCGCCGGTTCTTACTTCAATCCGGATCGTTTTCCCAGAGGCGGGGCGTCGCGAATTCGAGACTGTTTCCGGCCGGATCACGGAAGTAGATGGAGCGCGCGCCGTTTTCCCAGGTTTCCTCGTGTTCGACTTCAACTCCGGCGGATTCGATTCGTTCACGCCAACGTGTCAGGTCTTCGCGTTCAACGGCCCAACAGATATGCTCACTGCCTTGGCTGCCGTGCGAGGGAATGTCGCCGGGATGGGGGTTCTTGGTTTCGTCAGGATTGAAGATCAGCACCATGCCATGACCACAGTGGAAGAACAGGTGACGGCCTTCTACGCGCGAGTGGAGCCGGAGCTCCAGCAAGTCGTGGTAGAAGCGATAAGCCGCATCCAAATCCTCGGCATAGATGCAGGTTTCGAGAACGCGAAGAGGGGGAAGCATTTTAAAAATCTAGGTTAATTTTTCCGGAATCGATCCCGCCTTCGATCAATCGGCGATTTCGGTTGGGCAATCGTTCGGGCCACACCTTCTCGCCGAGCATTGGGAGTCTCAACCTTCAACTCCGCTTACGCCTATCGCGAAAACGTCCGGTTCTCGTTCAGTTGTCGGTCGATCTCGATCACTTGGTTGTGCCGGATGACGACTTTGATTTGTTCTACGCGAGCGATGCGTTGTTGATCCATCAGCGGCTCCTTGAGCATGTGCATTTCGCCAGTGATGGGGTCGACATAGGGCACCTCCTGCATTTCTGCGGTTATCGTTTGGTAGATGGGCGGATGGTCCACCGTATAGTAGCGGGTTCCCTCCATCCGGTTCCATTCCGTGGCTGGTTCGATTTTCCGTGGCTCGCCCAAGCAATCCTGAAGCTGAACCCGCGTCATCCCGACAATCAACTCGCTCGAGGCGGCGGGTTTGTTTGCAACCCGGGTAGACTCGCAGCCCGCGAAAACGAGCATGGCGATGATGCCGAATGCACGAATCATCGAAAACGAATGAAGGTTTGGCATGAAGCTCTGAACTTCCGCGAACGGCGCGTGATATACAAACCGGGCGTTGGTTGCTGTTAATCTGTTCGATAAATCCAGCGTCTGATTCCCCGCAAAATGCTTGGCGCACGACCGTCGGGGCATTCGTCTAGGCGGTAATGCAACCTTCAACACTTTTGGTCTTAGCCGCTGGAATGGGTTCCCGTTACGGAGGGCTCAAACAACTCGATCCGGTCGGGCCGAGTGGGGAAACCATTCTGGACTATGCCGTGTTTGACGCGATCCGCGCCGGTTTTGGCCGGGTAGTATTTGTAATCCGTCGGGATTTTGAGGAGATCTTTCGCGACAAGATTGGCGCCCGCTATGCCGACAAGATTGATGTGGGCTACGCCTTCCAATCGTTGGACCGTTTGCCGGCGGGAGTCACTCTGCCACCCGAGCGCGAAAAGCCTTGGGGCACCGGACACGCGGTCTGGTGCGCGCGCGACGAAGTGCCGGGATCATTTGCGGCCATCAATGCCGATGATTTTCTCGGCCGTGATGCGTTTGAGCAGTTGGCCGGATTCATCGCTGCACCCGATGCGGAACATGCAATGGTCGGTTACCGTTTGGATCGCACGCTTTCCGAGCAGGGGTCGGTTTCGCGGGGCGTTTGTGCGGTGGATGCGAATGGCTTGTTGACCGAAGTTGTCGAACATACCGGCATCTCGCACTCCGACGTCGGCGAGGGTCGCACGTTCTCGGGCCAAGAAATCGTATCGATGAATTGTTGGGCGTTTCAGCCGTCGTTTTGGGATCAACTCGATCGCCAACTCCACGCCTTCATCGACAAACAGCTCAACGTGCCGAAGGCGGAGTTCTATCTGCCTGCTTCAGTGTCGGAGGAAATCGCAGCCGGCAATACGACGGTCCGCGTGCGGCCAACGACAGCGAGCTGGTTTGGCGTTACTTATCGCGAAGACAAGCCACAGGTCGAAGCTACGCTCGCCGGCATGGTGGAGCGTGGGGAGTATCCCGCTTCGTTATTCTAAGCACCCACCGCGCGACGAGGGAAATTGAGTCAGCGCGTTTTGTGCGATTTCAGTTTCGCTAGGGTCACGACGATTTCACTGGGATCGTAACGTTTGGTGTAGTCCTCATTGATTTCAGCTCGGGCAATCTTGTGATCTGAGCCGATCACGTAAGAGGCTGCGAGAGGGAGTCGGTCCGCTCCAGCGTCTCCATTGAGCACATCAAGTTGAATTCCCATTTGCGCATAGACTCGGAGTAGCGTCGGCGGAACATTGTAAACGAGTCCGTATTGATCAGCGGTGCGTAGTCCGGCATCGGTTACCAACGGGAAATTCAGCGCGTGGTCGATCCGCGTTTGGAGGGAACCGTCGGGCAGTTGCGGTGATACCGCGATTAGCTCGGCGCCGAGTTCCTGGAGGCGAGGCAACTCGCGTTGAAGACCGCGCAGATAGGTTTCACAAAACGGACACCAGCCTCCGCGAAAGAAAATCAGCACGACCGGACCGTGGGAGAGTTTTTCGTAGAGACGCAGGGGCGTTCCGTCGGATGTGGGCAAAATGAAATCCGGCGCGGGTGCACCGGATTTCAGAGCCGCATCCCCAGCTCCGCGATCGACGAGGGTGCGGATGGTATCCCGCATCACCCGCAGCTGATCCGCTGAAAGCATGTCACCGAGCGCTGCAACCCGCTCGGCCAATTCGGCGCGCGTAGGGGCTGCAGCGGGGGAGGACATGATAGGATCGACTGGGATGGAGTTCGGTAAACCGACCGCAGACTCAGGCGGGAACGTCGAGACCGCGAGCTTTGAAAAAAGGGACAAGCTCGTCGGCGCCGAAGTCGGCCAGCACGTCACCGTTCCAGTTGAGCACGGGCGCCTTGGTCTGGCCGGAGAGAGCTTTCATGCGATCGAAGGCGTTGGCATCCGAGGTCACATTGACCTCTTGATATTTGTGACCGGCGCGATCGAGCACGTCGGTGGCTTGAGCACACCAAGGGCAGCCGGTTTTGACGAAGAGTTGAGGAAGTTCGGAAGACATTTTGATGGAGGGACGAAGTTCTGAGGGAAGAGGAAATATAAACGGAGGCGATTCTGAAGGGAACCGCCTCCGAGGTTTTGCTGAAAAATTATTCAGATGCGTTGAGGCTGGGCCAGTTGGCATCGGCCCTCTCGATAAGGGCGTCGATATCGGCATCGAACTGGGCTTTGATCTCAGCGTTGTAGTTGAGAATCAAACGGCCGCCGGTGATCTGCCAGGTGTCGATTTCGACGGGAAACAGTTTTCCTTTGGCCGCACCAAATCCACAGTAGCCGCCGTAAGCGGGCAGATATCTTTCAGGGGAAGCCAGAAACAGATCACGATGAGCAGTCTTGGCGAACTGGTAGGTCGCACCTTCATGCTCGGCGGTGATGGAGGATTTACCCTGCACGGCTGCCCCCAAAGTGAAGAAGGCGACGGGATCGTGCCCGGAGAGGGCGAGACCGTTGTCGTCGGTGTTGACCGCGGCGCTCGCTTGAGCGGCGAGAGAGAGTAGCGTGAAGGCAGCGATGAAGCGAAGTGAGTGGGTCATGATATTTTGGTGTGTTGGATTGGGTTTGAAATTTTCGACCGGCGGGGCCGATCGGTTGGTGGGTCCAGAATAACCTGAAGTTATAAATTAGTGAAATCGTATGATTTTCTTGAATTAATCATATTTTCTTATGACTAATTCGGACCATGGAACTGCGACACATGCGGACCTTCGCGGCGGTGGCCCGGGCTTTAAATTTCACGGCGGCGGCGGCGGAGTTGAATGTTGCGCAGCCGGCGGTGAGTCAGACCATCCGCGATCTGGAGGACGAGATGGGGGTGCAGTTGTTCCACCGCACCAAACGATCCGTGCGCATTACGGCGGCGGGGCGCACGTTTCAGGCCGATGTCGAACGCATCTTGAGTGATGCCGATGTGGCTGTCCAAGCCACGCAACGAGCGGCACGGGGCGAGGTGGGAGCGCTCTCAGTGGGGTTTATGGGGCCAGCGATGTGGCCGGTTCTTCCTGAAATCGTGAAAGATTATCAGGGGCTGTATCCCGGGGTGGAGTTGTCGTTGCGGGAGTTGATGCCGGACCGGCAAATCACGGCGTTTCGCGAAGGTCGATTAGACGTGGGGTTTTCCCGATCGTTTGGTGAGCAGGCCCAGGAGTTGTGGCTGGATGAAGAACTCATTTACACCGATCGGATCGTCGCAGCAGTGCCGACGGATCATGCGCTGGCGAAGCGCCGTCGTTTGAGTCTCAAACAACTGGGGCGGGAAGACTTGGTGCTGTATCACCGCGAAGGCACCCCCGGTATGTTTGACCAAATCATTGAGACTTTGCGTGGGGTAGGCGTGGTTCCACGGGTGCGCCATCAGCCCGATCAAATGATGACGGTGCTCACTTGGGTGGCGGCGGGTTCCGGCATCGGACTTGTGCCGGGATGCGTTGCGCGGCTGGCATTTGAAGGCGTGGAGTTCCGCGAAATCACGCCCTCGGCAGGCCCGCTTCCGCTGGTGATGGTGCATCGGCGGGCTGATGAGTCGCCAACGGTCGCTGCATTTGTCGATCGGGTGCGGGCGCAGCGGGATCGGTTGCAGAAGGGTATGGAAGGACGCTGCAGTTGACGCTGAGCGCGGAGCGGGGAAGGTTGTTGATCACCCCTCGACCCCGTTTGCCATGAATTCCCTTTTCGATCCGCGTTATCTGACTCGTAACATCCTCATCGGTATGGCGCTGGGCGCGACCATCGGCACGGCGCTTAACATGGCGGGAGCGACTCCAGAGGCGCCAGGGTTTATCGCAGGAGAACTGTTCCAATTATTGGGCGATGTGTTTGTGCGGTCCTTGCAGGTATTGGTCGTGCCCCTCGTATTGCTGTCCCTGATCGTCGGCACGGCTTCATTGGACGATGTGCGCAAGCTCGGCCGGATCGGCGTGAAGACGTTGGTCTTCTACATCGGCACGACGGCTGCAGCGATCACGATCGCGATGTTGTTGGCTGTGGTGTTTCGAGCGGGGTCAGGATTTGAGCTGAATCTTGAATCGAGTTTTAGCGCAAAAGAAAGTCCCGGTCTGCGCTCGGTGTTGACCAATATTTTCCCGAAAAACCCCTTCGCGGCGATGGCCGAAGGCAACATGCTTCAAGTGATCGTTTTCGCGATTCTGATCGGGATTTCGATGTGCTTGGCCGGGGCGCCCGGTCAGCGGGTTTTGGCCATCGCCAAAGATTTAAACGAAGTCGTGATGAAGTTGGTCGTGGTGCTCATGCTGGCCGCTCCGTTCGGTGTTTTTGCGCTGGTCGGGAAAACGTTCGCCATTCAAGGCTTTGGCACGATAGCGGCCCTGGGGCAGTATTTTGGATTAGTGCTTGGTGCGCTACTCCTCCACGCGTTCATTACCTACGGAATAATTTTGAAGGTGTTTTCGGGGTTGAGCCCCGTGCGTTTCTTTAAGCAGATGCGTCGCGTGCAACTGTTCGCGTTTTCGACCGCGAGCAGTAACGCGACTTTACCTCTCAATCTGGAGAATGCGGAACATAACCTCGGCGTGAAGCGCTCGATTGGTTCGTTCACGATTCCGTTGGGCGCGACGATCAACATGGATGGCACGGCGATCATGCAGGGTGTTGCCACCGTATTTATCTCCACCGCGTTGGGCGTTGAGCTCGGGGTGCAGGGCTACTTGATGGTCATCCTCACGGCGACCCTCGCTTCGGTCGGAACGGCGGGGGTGCCGGGGGTCGGCCTCGTGATGCTTGCCATGGTATTTAATCAAGTCGGGCTGCCACTTGAAGCGATTGGAGTCATTCTGGGCGTAGATCGCCTCCTCGATATGGTTCGCACCGCGGTCAACGTGACTGGTGACGCGGTTGTTTCTACCATCGTCGCGAAGTCGGAAGGTGAGTTTAGCCAGGCGATTTTCGATGCTGAGGAGCCCCAGTGGGAAGAACGCACGTGAGGTCCCGGAATGCCGTGCTTTCCGCAAAACGGGTTTGCGCCGGACGCAAGAACCCGCGTAGGTGCGTCTCTACACGTTAATGAATTCAATTTCCAATGAGCTGTTGGTGTTGCTGCTTTTGCTGGTGGCCAATGGCATTTTTGCCTTTGCCCGCGCCGCGTTAGGAGCCGCCCGTAAATCCCGCTTGCGGGAGCTGGCCGACGAGAATGCGCCGCACGCCGCCGAGGTCCTGAAAGTGCTCGAAGAGCCGGGCAAAATTATGACGGCGATTCGTTTCGCCGTGATTTTTGCTACCGTGCTGGCGGGTGCGCGGGTAGGTGGCGCCGTGACCGAACGTATTCAGATCATGATTACCGAGACGGCTTGGTTGCAGCCGATGGCTCGCCCAGTGTCTCTGACCCTGGCGGCGTTGGCTATCACGATCGCCGTGGTTTTCATTGCGGAACTTTTGCCTCGCCGATTAGCACAGATGAGCCCGGAGCGTTTTGCCATGCTGTTGGTGCGGCCGATGCGCATTATGGCCTTTGCGGTCAGTCCCTTTGTTTCCGCGCTGTCCGCTCTCACGGAACTCATCCTGTGGCCGTTTGGCCTTCACCGCACTCCGAAGGAAAATCCGGTCACGGAAGAAGAAGTAAACACCTTGGTAGAGGAGGGGATGAAGGGCGGTGTCTTCAACGAATCCGAACGCGACATGGTCGCCGGGGTGCTCGAACTCGATGAGATGCCGATCACCTATCTCACGACCCCGCGCCCGAAATTGGTGTTTCTCGATCTGGCCGACCCAGACGAGACCAACTGGCGCAAAGTAGTGGCCAGCGGTCACTCGCATTTCCCAGTGGTCCACGGTAACAAGGAACAGGTTATCGGCATGGTTTCGGTCAAAGCGATGTGGGCGAACCACGCGTTTGGCGTGCCGACCGCGCTGCGTCATCTGCTGACGCCGCCCCTGACGGTTCCGGAGAACATGGCGGCTAGCGCCGTGCTCGAGCAATTCAAACGCACCGGCCAACACATTGCCCTCGTGAACGACGAGTTTGGGGCTCTGGCCGGTGTGGTCACGCTCTACGATGTGTTGGAAGCAATCGTTGGCGACATTCCTGAGCCCGGTCGGCAGAGCGGCCCCGAGGTGGTCACTCGACCGGATGGTTCGTTCCTGATGGATGCGACCTTCGAGATCGATGAATTCAAAGAGCTTACCCACCTCGACGACCTACCACATGAAGAGGAAACCGAGTTTCAAACGGTCGGTGGTTTTGTTCTGACTCACTTCGGTCGAATTCCCAGCGCAGGTGACCGCTTCGAGTTAGAGGGCTGGCGCTTCGAAGTCATGGATATGGACCGCCAACGTATCGACAAGGTCTTGGTATCCCCGCCCATTGCGCCGGAAAAGGACCCTTCGGAAGATCCCGCTGGAGGTATTTGAGGCCATTGGCCCCACCTCGGTCGATTGTTAACAACCTGTCGGTAACCCGAGGGCAATTCTCGGCAACTTCCGTTTGCCAAGGACCGCGCGCGGCGCGACGGTAGCAGCTCACCCGAATCATGAGCCAAAACGAAGCATGCAAGACCCCTTCACCGGACGCCCCACCTGCATCCAAGGCGGACGGCTCCCGAGCGCCGAAGCCTGGCGCGCGCTTCAACACGATCACCGGCGAAGACTGGAAGCGCTCGCTCGCTTCCGCACGGCAGCGGCGCAAGTCGGCATCGGAACGTATCCGGACGATGACCTCGTCCTCTGGGACGCCGATGAAATAGGCCTACTTGCCAAGGCCGATCCGCTCTGGGAAGAACTCGATGCCGCTGCGCGCGCGTTCCGCGAAGTTTTTCCATTAGTCGATCTGGAAGACTTTGGCTTTCCCGATGAGGTAGAGGATCTCTTGGGAGAGGCCAGTTCCGCTCTACGCCCCATCAGCAGTGGTGTGGAGGCTACAGCGTTCGAAGCCCGCGATCACTCGATCTATAAATTCTTCATGCCGCGTGATGATGGGCACATCGGTGGCACATTCAGTTTTACGCGAGGAGAGGACGTCGCTCTGGAGGCGGAAGCTTCTGATGGCACCTACCAAGCGATGCTAGAGAAATTCGATCTCATCATGCGCCTCGGTGGGATGCCCACGGAAGTCGTCGGTGTCACTAAACGCGAAGGCGTGCTCGTGACCAAACAGACGTTGGGTGAACTCCTATCCGAAGGTGCGGATACCTCTCAAGTGCAACCACCTGAACTGATCCCATTGGCGTCACGATTCCTGCGAGCCCATCGCGATCACCCGCGGCTGTTCTTTGTCGATGGCTCACCGTGGTTGGTAGCGGATCTTCATTCCAAAAATATGGTCAAAGCGGCCGACGGAGAACTGCGCGCGATCGACCTACTCGCCGCACCACTCCCATCCGATCTCATCGCGCAAGAGCCACTCCTCGCCGATTGGTTGGAGCGTGTCGCCGAAGACCCCACCGCCAACGTCCTCCGAGCCGTCCACGACGACGAACTGTAGACGGATCCTCAGCTTGGTGTTTTTAAACCACAAATAGACACGAATGGCGTTCCGCCTACCGGCTCCACGTCTCTCTGAATTAACAAATGTTCAGTATAGTGGGTTTCAGTGCGTAAGGGTAGTGAAGCCCATCCGTGTCCATTTGTGATTAAAAAAAAGACGCCCGAATGGGCGCCTGTTGGAGTGGTTTTAAATGGGATACCCGTGGTTTACTGATTCAGGAAGTTGAGCACGTCGGTGGCCTGTTGGGCGGTGCTGCCTTTGTGATCGGCGTAGACGATTTTGTTGTCGTGCACCAGATAGGCGGAACGACTGGCGAAGACCATGCCGTCGGCACCAAACGCCTTGGCGACTTGTTTCTCCGTGTCGGCCAATAGCGTGAACGGGAAGTTATACTTTTCCTTGAACGCGCGTTGCTTCGCGACCTTGTCGTAACTGACGCCAATCACCGCCACCCCTTTGTCGGTCAGCTCCTCATAGGCGTCCCGCAGCGAGCAACCTTGTTTAGTGCAGCCGGGCGTGTCCGCCTTCGGATAGAAGTAAACGAGCGTGTAGTCATTCTCGGCGTAGACATCGGCGAGATTGAGGTTTTCGCCTGCATCCGTGAGTGCGGAAGCAACCGGCGCCGGAGCGCCTACATCGGAAGGAGAAGCCGTCATAAGATTAAACATAGTCAGAGATAAGAGGGATGCGAACAGAGTGCGGACGTTCATAATAGAACAACATCGTGCGAGACATCCCCAGTTTGGCAAATTCCCCCTCAAGTTCTTCACTCCTCCTCCCGGGAAAAATCCCCCCCGGTCAGTCACCCGAGCCTCCCGCCGGTCACCCGAGCCCCGCCGGGCCCCACGGAGGATGTCCCGGATCAGTGATCTCATGTTTGTCACCATTATGGTGACAAACATACTTAAACCAATGCCGACGAGTTTATTAGTGAACTAACTAGGGGGTGCGGAGTGGTGCTGAGTTTTGACCCTGAGGGTTTGTGGGATTATTCGACGCCTTGGACGTTCAGGTCGTTGGGGTGTTCGATGCTGAACTTGAGCGTCATTTCGCGCGTGGCGCCGGCGCCGAGGGAGCCGGTCCAGGTGAGGATACCTTCTTCGTCGCGGGTGAAGGCTTGGTTGTCATCCGGACCACCAATATCGCGGTCGGTGGGTTCGACCAATTTGACGATAATTTTTTCGTGACGACTGACGGGGAGCGGCTCGGCGAGTTCAACACTCACGGGGATCGATTTGTGATTGGAGAGCTTGATCAAGATTTCGTAGGTCGTGCGGGTGCTCTTGTTGGTGAAGCCGGTTTTTTCGACGAAACGATTCACGAGCGTGCGTTCGACGGCGACCGCTTCGTCGACGCCGAGAGCGAGTTCGAACTCTTCGCCGGCCATGGTCGTTTCGATATGACTATTGGCGATGAACGCACCATCGACGAAGGCGGCGAGCGATCCGCCGAGCAGCGGAAATTCTGTGTTGTTCTCAACCTTGGCGGAGAGGAAAGCGGCGTCCTGCAACTTCGGCGTGGTGGCGTAGCGTAGACCGGCGGAGAGGTCGAGGGTCGTGACTGAGACTTTGGTGACCGTGCCGTCGGCCGGAATGGTGGCGGGGGTGGCGATGGTAAAGGTTGCGGCGGTGAGACCGGTTTCGACGGTGGCTTGTCGGGCCATCATGGGGGCCGAAGCAAATGTCTGTCCCGCGTAGGTATTTTCTCCCAATACGAGCGAGTCATATTGAGTAGGAGACATTTGCGAGGATTTAGCCATATCCATGGCGCGCATTATTGGCCTCGGTTGGAGTTGTTGGACGATCCAGGGTCTCGCCTCTGGCGCCGAGCCGCCGGCTGAGGGTTGGGCGGTGGAGAGGGTGAGGGCGACGTTGTCCCAGGTGTCGCCGGTGCGGTTTACGACTTGGGCTTGGTAGTCGAGCACGACGCGGCGGGTGTTGGAATCGAGGCGGGCCTGGTAGACCGGGGTCCAATTCGCGCCCGGCACGGTGTAAGCGACGGTGACGGTTCCTGCGCCGTTCTCGGTAGCGGCCAAACGCACGGTGACTTCCTTTACGGCGCGGCGTCCGGGTTGGCGTCCGCGAGCTTCCTGCAGCTGGCGTTCCACGGCCATGATCTTGTTCGCGAGCTCTTCACTTTGCTGCTCTTTTTTGCGTCGGGCATTTTGGATCCGTCTACTTTCCTCAGCGTTGAACTTCAGTAATTCCCGCCAGTCTTCGAATGAAGGGCGAGGGGCATCTCCTTCGGTCGGTAGCGTTGTTGCGGCCTTGCTGATTTGGTCGAGGACGCGGCGATCGTTGGTCAGGGCGATTATTTCGTCTTCCATGCCGGATTTTTCAATTCGGAGTGCGGCCGATTTTTCCTCCAGTTCGCGGATGATCGGGCTGGGTTAGGCTTCGAGATAAACGTTGCGGGACTGCACATCGACGACGGTGGTGCCAGCGGGGCCGCTGCCGGAGACTTGCAGGGAATTGTCCCAGAGGTTGGCGGGCAGATCTTTGAGCACTAGGATCGTTTCACCAGCGCGTAGGTCGAGCTGAGCTTGGCGTTCGACGAGGGCGCGGTCCGTGTAAACCGTCACCTCCGTTACGCGGGAGGCGGTTTCGTGGCGATATTGCGCGGGACCGGCATGGGCCGCGAGCGCGAGGGCGAAAGAAAGGAGGATTGTGCGTTTCATGGAAAATACAGGCATACTCTGACAACGCCCATTGGCGTGGGTTCTTAGAAAGAAGATGAAATTTGTCGGGCCGACTATTCCGCGGGAATGGCATCGGCGATGACGGCCGCGCCCTCCACGATGGCGGTGCTGAGTAAGCGCGCGAGGTCGCCGGGAGATCCATTCCACGATTCGGGCGTGGCTTGGAATATACCGTGGGCGACGAGTTCACCTTCGAGATCCATGACACTGTATTCGCAGGAGAACCGAGCGGAGCGATTGTCGCCTGCGGTGAAACCTTCGCAGTCGATTACGTTAATTTGCAGATCGAAGTCGCGATTGGTGTTGGCACCAAACGGCAGCGTGAGCACGCGAGAGACGTTGGGTGCACGTCCCAGGGCGGATTGCAGGACGCGTTCGATACCTTCGTCCAGCGGCTCCGCCCAGCGTTCGAAGTCACGAAATTCAATTTCCTGTTGCGGCGATGAAATCGCTATCGCCCGGCTGTCTCCGAGGTAAACGGGGAGACGAATGCCCAAGAGGCCGATGGTGGCACCCGTGCGGGGAGCGGAGGCTTGCCCGGCCATCGTGCCGGGATCCTCCAAAACGAAGAAACGGGTGGGGTCGGGCTTGGCTTCAGGCACGATCTGGCAGGCGGTGACACCCAGTAGCAGGGCCGAAGTGAAAAGGGGGAATGCGAAACGAGGAAACGGCATGGCGGGGAGAGGACGGTTATTCACCGGGTGGGGTGCGACCACTGATCAAGGCGTTTGGATTGCGTTCGAGGTAGTCGGCGAGGCGTCCGACGGCGCGGGCGGCTTCACCGAGTTGGCGGAGGGCGTCAGCGGCTTCGGTGCCGAGACCACTTTGGGCAGCGATGAATCGGGACGCGGAGTCGGTGGTAGTTTCGAGTGAGTCGAGACTGCCGCGCAGTTTTTTCAGGGTGAGAGCGAGTTCCGCGGCGGTTGGTTCAACCGCCCCTTCGATTTCCTGGAGGGTGCTACTGAGGTCACCGAGGGCTTTGTCGAATTTCTCCAAGATCGAGGGGATGCGTGGCGACTGGGCGATGTCGCGGTAGGCCTGCGCGGTGCTGGTGATCTCGGTTGAGATGGTTGCAGTATCCAGTTTTTGGATCTGCTCGCGCGTGTCGGACAGCAGGCCGTACATCTCGGTGGTGAGCGAGGCGAAGTCGACGTCTTTGATGTTGGCCAGGATTTCGGTGAAGCTGGCTTGAAACTCTGAGATGGCGGAAGGCGCGGCGGGGATGATCGCGTAGTTGACCGGAACGAGATCGCGGTGTGGCACGGGATATTCGAGCGGATCTTTCATATCCAGCTCGACGTAGAGTAGGCCCGTGGCGAGGCCCAGGATGCCCAATTCGGCGCGCAGGCCGGCAGCGATCAGGTCTTCGAGCTCGTTGCGATTGGAGAGTTCTATCGGTTTGCCGCGCGTGTCGGTGAGCACGTTGCGGTTGAATTCGCAGAGCACCGCGACGACGGACTGTTTCGTTTCGGCGTTGTAGGTGACGCTGATTTTGGCCACGCGCCCTACGCGCACGCCGCGGAATTTTACGGGCGATCCTTGGTCGAGGCCGGAAACCGATTCATCGAAATAGACTACAAATTGTTCGGGCTTGGTCAGAAAGTTGAAGGACCCAAATGACAGCAGTGCAATGATGCCGAGGAAGAAGGCGCCGAGGACAAAGAAGCCGACGACGGTGGGACTGACTTTGGTCTTCACGATGGGGAGTAGGAGCGAGAACGCGGAGGATTACGAGTAAGAGAATCGAGGTCTCAGGTGGGAGCGATGTCGCCTCGATGGAGAAATTCCAGCACGCGCGGATCGGTGCTATGCTGGGCGAGATCCTTGGGCGGACCTTCGGCGATGATGGTCCGGGCCTGTTTTTCAAGCAGGATCACCCGATCGCCGATGGAGAAGATCGACGCGAGTTCGTGGGAAACGATGACGCAGGTGGTGCCTTGGTCGCGGCTGACTTTCTGGATCAGTTCATCGAGTTCGCGGGACGTGATGGGATCGAGCCCGGCGGAAGGTTCGTCGAAAAATACGATGGCGGGATCGAGGGACAAGGCGCGAGCGAGGCCGGCGCGTTTTTTCATGCCGCCCGAAATTTCAGAAGGGTAGTAGTCGGCATAACCGGTGAGGCCGACTTGCGAGAGTTTTAGGCAGGCGACGTCCTGGCGTTCCTTTTTGGAGAGATCGGTGTATTCCTCCAGCGGCAACATGATATTTTCCGCGAGAGTGAGGGAGGACCACAAGGCACTGCCTTGGTAGAGCACGCCGAAGTGTTTGAGGAGGCCGCGACGTTCTTCGACGGAGGCCTTGGTGAAGGACTGCCCGAAGATTTGCACGTCACCCGCGATGGCGGGCTGGAGGCCGATCAGGTGGCGCAGCAGTGTGCTCTTGCCGCAGCCCGAACCGCCAATGACGAAAAAGATTTCACCGGGGTCGATGCTGAAGTTGAGGTGCTCCATAATCGGGACGCCGTCGTAGCCGCAGGCCAAATCCTGCGCGACGATGATGGGAGATTTTTTGGGAGAGTCAGTCACCAGCCAAGAATGTTGAAGAGCACGGCGAAGATCGCGTCGGAAACAATGATGAGCAAAATCGCGGTGACGACGGCCGAGGTGGTGGCCTCACCGACGCCGGCGGCGCTGCGCTCAGCTTGTAGTCCGCGTAGGCAACCCGCCATGCCGATAATTGCGCCAAAGGTGGTGGCTTTGATCATCCCGGTCATCAGATCAGAGGCGTCCACGATGGAGAGCATTTCGACCCAGAACGCGGGTGGTGGAATATCGAGCAGTCCCCACGCAATCGCCATACCGCCGACGACGCCGAGCGCATTCGCGTAGAGCGCGAGTAGTGGCATCATGAGGCCCAGCGCCACGATGCGCGGGATCACTAAAAAATCGATTGGGCGGATCCCCAGCGTAGTGAGGGCGTCCACTTCTTCGTTGGCGCGCATGTTGCCAATCTCGGCGGCGAACGACGCGCCCGTGCGCCCGGCCAGCACGATCGCCGTCATCATCGCGGCCATTTCGCGGGTCATCGTAACACCGACCAGGTCCGCCACCCAAATGTCGCCGCCGAACTGCCGCAAAATCACTGCGCCGGAGTAGGCGAGAATGACGCCGACGAGGAACGCAATGAGTCCGGTGATGGGCAGCGCCATAGCTCCGGCGCGTTGCATTTCGGCAAGCGTATCACGCCAGCGAAATTTCGTGGGGTTACGGGCGAGGTAGGCGAAGCTCAATACACACTCGCCGACGAAGCGGGCGTATTGCATGGCGCGGTCCCAAAACTCAATGGACGCGCGTCCGACGGTGGCAAAAAAATCGGTCGGCCGGTCGGCCGGAATGGGCACGGCGGTCTTGTCCTCGAAATGCAGCACCATTTCACGCAGGCTCTCGGGCAGCGCCTTGACGTTGCAAAAAACACCATGGACGCGGCACCAGTTTGAGGCCGCGGCGATGAACAGGACGAGTGAGGTGTCCCAGTATTCGATCTGCTCCAAATCGAAATCAACCCGCGCGGGCTTGAGCTTGGCGGCGGACTTGGTCCAGTCGGGACGTTTGGCCGTGATGCGCCACGCTCCACCAAAAATCACGCGGATGCCCTCGGCAGTGGTCTGCAGGTCGGCGAGGGCCGGGGCATCATGAGAGGCAGACATCGGGAGCAGCATCGGCGCCTACCCACCGAGCCGCAAAACCAAATTTCTTGCGGCCCAGGGAGCGAATCAACGACGCTGGAGCAATATGCGCTTCCGCACCTTTCTCTTTGATCTGGATGGCACGTTGATCGAACATCTTCCAGCGATCCATCGTTGCTACGCGCATACCATGCCGCAACTGGGCTATCCGGCACCGACCTACCAACAGGTTAAGAACGCCATCGGCGGTGGCCTTCCCCGTGCGATGGGCAAGTTCGTGCCCGCCGAGCGGGTTGCGGAGGCGCTGGTGATCTACCGGGCCTATTGGCACGAGACGATGCTCGATGGGGTGAGTTTGATGCTCGGAGCGGAGATGATTTTACGCGATTTGAAGTCGCGTGGCTTTCAGACCGCAGCATTTACCAACAAGCACGGACCGTCGTCGCGGCGGATCTGTGACCATCTCGAGATTTCAACGTGGCTCGATGCGGTGGTCGGAGCAGACGACACGCCGTGGTTGAAGCCGGAGCCTGCTTTCAATGCTTACATGCTCGAACAGCTCGATACCGCCACGACCGCGGAAACGACCTGCATGATTGGAGACTCTCCTTACGATGTAGGCGCAGCGTTGGCCGGAGGGTGGGGCTTCGCTGGAGTGACGACCGGCACGCACACGGAGGAACAATTGCGCGAAGCGGGGGCAACGGATGTTTTTGCAGACTTACCGGCACTCGCTCGTCATTGGGGTCTGGATGGCGCGGCGCAATAGCGCGTGGGAGTTGAGATAAAGGTAGGGGGTGGACCCTCCACAGGCGGGCGAGCCGCTGGGCCGTCCGCCATTGCCTCACAGCAAATTCTAGTTTGGACAGCACCGGGTTTGGGGCCTGTGAGCACCAGAATAATCGAGGACTACTATCTGCCACTCCACTGCGGACAGCCCAGCGGCTCGCCTCTACCTTTGGCGTGACGAATTATCCGGCCGCCGCGACCGGGTTGCTCAGGGTGCCGAGGTTTTCGATGTCGACCTGAACGGTGTCGCCGGGTTGTAACCACGTGGGTGGATTGCGGGCGAAGCCGACGCCTTCGGGCGTGCCGGTGAGGATGACCGTGCCGGCGGGTAGCGTGCGATCGGCACTCAAAAACGAGATGAGGGAACGCACATCGAACACCATGTCGGCGGTGGATGCGTCTTGTCGCACTTCGCCATTCACGCGGGTGGTAAGGCGCAGGTTATCGGGATCGGGCACCTCCGACGAATCGACTAAAAACGGGCCCAGAGGGCAAAATGTATCGAAGCTCTTGGCGTGACTGAATTGTCCGCCACCGAGATCGCGCTGCCAGTCTCGCGCTGACACATCGATCCCGATGGTGTAGCCGAGCACATAGTCCAGCGCGATATCTGGGCTGATGTTCTTCGCATCACGACCGATCACGACGGCGAGTTCGCCTTCGTAGTCCACTTTGGTGGATGAGGATGGGAGCACGATGGGTTCACCGGGGTGCTGCACGGAGCCGGTGGTTTTGACGAACCACATGGGGCGTTCGGGCACAGCCCGTTTACCTTCGTCGGCGTGTTTACGATAATTGAGGCCAATCCCGATGATGTTGGAAGGAGCAACCGGCGCGAGGATCCGACTCGGAGTTACGTGGCGATCACTCACCGTGTGGTCGCCGAACAAATCACCCTCAATAGCCTTGGTATCGCCGTCCGGAGTGAGTGTGGCCCAGGCGGGTCCGTTTGGGGTCTGATGCCGGATGTAACGCATTGGGACGATACGTTGAGCATCGGGAGAGCGGAGAGCAATCCTTCCCTCTGTCGTGGTGCAACAACTACAAAGTATGGGCGTGGTCGCGGGCGTAGGCCACGGCACGGGGATGGTCGGCGGCCTTGAGTAGTGCTTCGCGATGTTCAGGCTGATGGCAGAGCCGCGCGATTTCGGACAAGGTAGTCAAGTGGCCGTCGTTGTTGGCGGGAGGGCTGAGCACGAGAAACGCCAGCTGATTGAACTCGGGATCGCGCCCCAACATGCAGATACGTGTCGGCAGGTTTTCGGCGTCAGCATTGGGGACATACACGCCCTTTTCGATTTCGGTCGGGAACGAAGTGGCGCGAGCTTCCAAATCGGCGAGGATTTGTTTGGTGTCCAGTTTGGGGTGCAACACTTTGGCCGCGGCCACGAGTTTGGGGAAGGGGTTGAGAAAATCTTTTCCTTCCATGTTCACCAGAGCTCCGCCCGCCAGTGCGCGGGCGAGGTAACTGCCCGTGCGGTGGAGTAGCAGCACGTTGTCGCCTCGCTTGAAATTGAAGGAACCCGCGGTGCCCACCGTGCGGATACGTTCGTCACGGGCGACCATCAACGGAATCGTTTGAGCCGGAAGCTTGGTAGGATCTTCCACGGTGTATTCCGAAATGGAGGACTCCCGCAGACTCAACTCGCCCGCGACCAAAGCAGGATGAGGCAGCTCGCTCCAAATCGGTTGACCGTTGGTCAGGCGGTGGGACCGAGAAGAACCGTCTGTGCTCCAGCGATAGAGATTCTGACGGTCGATGGTTTCACTCCAGCGGTGGCAGGCGAGCTCGTTGAGTTCGGAGTTGTCGGTAAGCGCGAGTAGATTTCCCACGTGCTGCATTTCGGGCCGGCCGAGCAAGTTTTCGGGTTCGAGCGCGTCACCGGTGATCACGGTGTGTCCCGCGTGAGCGGCGGTTTCGGTGGCGACGGGGTTCCGGTCCAGCAACACCGCTTTGGCCCCGGAGTGATTTGAGAGGAAGTTAGCGACTGTTTGGCCAAATTCGTGAGCGCCCAGCACCATCCAGCCGCGTGGTTCCGCGCTGCGTAGTCGTAGAACCCATGCCACCATTCCCGCAGTGAAACCCTGCAGCACAACCGTGACCACGATCACACTGTAGGTGAAGGTCTCAATGATGCGGGGATCGAAACCAAGATCCTCCTTGGCCAAAGCGAGGGCGAAGAGTGAGGCCATCGATGCGGCGACAATCCCGCGTGGGGCTACCCAACTTAAAAACGCTTTTTCGCGCCAATTCAGTCCGGAGCCCCAGGTGCATAAAATGACGCCCACCGGCCGCACGACGAGAATTAAAAAGATGACGGCGCGTAGTCCTTCTTCGCCGAAGGTGCGGAACTGATCGAGCTCGAGGCGCGACGACAGCAACATGAACAGCAGACCGATCAACAACTCGACGATCTCGCCTTTGAATTCGCGAATGCGGTGCAGGTCGATCGGATGACGCGAACCGACGACGAGACCGGCCACGGTTACCGCGAGCAAACCAGCTTCGGAACGGATCGATTCGGCGAGGCCGAACAGCAGGACGGCCATCGCCAGCGCGAAACTGTTGACCATCGAATCCGGTGCGATGCGCCATTTCAGCGCCAGGTAGATGACCCACCCCCCGACCAGTCCCAGCCCCAGTCCTGACAACGTGCGGATGGCGAAGTTCATCAACGCCGGGCCGCCCGTCTGGGCGGTGACCCATTCGAAACAGAGCAGGGCGATGAACACGCCAATCGCGTCGATCAGCACGCCCTCCCAATGCAGGATGTGGTGCAACCGCGGCTTTACGCGGATGCGTTTGAGAATCGGCACGATAACCGTAGGCCCGGTGACGATCACCAAACTGCCCGCCAGCAGTGCGACGGCAATGTCGACCTTGAGAAAATAGCGCACCGCGATCGCGGCGCCTGCCCACGTGGTCAATACGCCGATGGACAACAGTCGTTTGATTACAAGGGAACCTTTGAGGTAACCCTTCAGGTCGAGCGTGAGACCGCCCTCGAAAAGGATGATGCCGACGGCGAGCGAAACGATGATCGGCAGAAAACCGCCGAGGGCCTCAGGATCAATCCAGCCCAACCCCTCGGGTCCGACGCCGATACCGCCACCTAGGAGCAGCACGATGGTCGGCAGTTTAAGCCGTCGGGCGATGACGATGAGGAAGGTTCCCAGCGCGAGGGCGAAGGCGAGGGAGAGCAGCGCGTGATGTGAGTCGTCCAAGAGCGGAAAATCGAATTGCAGGAAATGACCGTTCGGAAATGACGGCGGGTTGAATTCGATGCGGTTCGGAGGCTTAGGCCAAAACAAATCCCCGGCAAATTCGGCGCCATTTTTTACGCTAACATGTGCGCAGATTTGCCAATCGAGAGTGGATCCTCATCATACCCCTTATGAGTGCTACCCCTTTGCCCCCGATTTCACGACGTCACTTCATTGGAGCCTCCGCCCTCGGTGCGGCTGGCCTGAGCCTCGGTTTACAGGCAAGTCCGCGCGACTTGTTGCCCAAGGGACGCAAGCTCGGCATCGCACTGGTCGGCATGGGATCCTACGCGGGCAACCAACTTGCCCCGGCGCTGCGGCAGACGGAACTGTGTGAATTGCGCGGCGTCGTGACCGGTGACCCCGAAGGCAAGGGGAGACGCTATGCCTCGGATTACGGTTTCTCCGAGAAGAACATCTACAGTTACGAGACGATGCACCGCATCGTAGACAATCCGGAAATCGACATCGTCTATGTGGTGACGCCGCCTGGTCTGCATTTGCGCGATGTGTTGGTCGCGGCCGCTGCGGGCAAGCATGTGATTTGCGAAAAACCGATGGCGGTGAGCGTGGCCGAATGCGACGAAATGATCGCAGCCTGCGACAAGGCCGGCGTGCGTTTCTCGATTGGTTACCGATTGCACTTTCATCCGTATCACCAACGCGTGAAAGAGATCGCGGCGAAGGATGAGTGGGGCGCGGCTCCTGCGATGACCGGTGGCTTTGCATATCGTCAGGGCGATCGCCGCACGTGGCGCATGGACAAGGCGCTCGGTGGTGGCGGCCAGTTGATGAATGTCGGCATTTACGTGCTTCAATCGGCCCTCATGGCGAAAGGCGAAATGATGCCGACCACGATCACAGCCCACGAAGACCCCAAATCCCGACCTGAACTTTTCAACGAGGTCGAAGACACGATGCGCTTCCAGCTCGATTGGGCCGATGGCTCCCGCCTGAAGGGTGTATCGAGTGGCGACTTCGGACAGAACGATTTTATCGCGACCACGCCGCACAAGAACGTGGAGATCGGGCCAGCGTATTCATACGGCGGACTGCGGATGAGCGAAGACGGTGAAGCGTTTGCACCGCTCAATGGCTTCAACCAACAGGCTCACCAAATGGACGGATTTGCCGCTGCGATTTTGAAGGACGAGCCGTCCACGGTCCCCGCCGCCATGGGTCGCCGCGATATCGTGCTCACCTCAGCCATCTACGAATCCGCCGCTACCGGCAAATCGGTGAAGGTTTCGTAGTGATAGGCCAGTCAGCCAAAACACGCTTTGCATCGGAGGCGATTCGCGCTCAGACATGCGGAGAGTATCTACCCTTACCTCCATCTCATGAAATTGACGCTACCTCGCCTGGCCGGTTTGTCGGCCCTGATTCTTTTTGTTAACCTCGCCCTAGCGCGGCCGCCCAATGTCGTGCTGATCATGGCCGATGATATGGGCTACGAGTGTGTCACGGCGAATGGAGGATTGAGTTATGAGACTCCTCGTCTGGACGCTCTGGCGGCTGGCGGGCTGCGTTTTACCAATTGTTATTCCACGCCGCTCTGCACGCCTTCGCGGGTGCAGATCATGACAGGGCGTTACAACGCCTATAACTACGAGGAATTTGGTTACCTAAATCCGGACTTGCCGACGTTTGGTCACCTTATGCAGGAGGCGGGTTATACGACGATGATTGCCGGTAAGTGGCAGCTCAACGGGATCTCCCACGGGAATGGTAAGTTCGCGCGCGGCGAAGATCCTACCCGTCCGGGTGATGCCGGATTCGACGAGTGGAGTCTATGGCAGGTCACCGAAGGCAAACAGTCCGGGGAGCGCTTTTGGGACCCCTTGATCGAAGAAAACGGGAAACGATTGAAGGCCGAGTTGGAGGGCACTTATGGGCCGGACCACTCCACCGACTACATCTGCGATTTTATTGAGCGTAAAAAGGACGAGCCCTTCTTCGTCTACTACCCGATGGCGCTTGTGCACGATCCGTTCATCCACACGCCAGATAGCACTACGACCGAGTTGTCTCATCAGGAGGCGTTCACCGACATGATGGCGTATTGTGACAAACTCGTCGGGCGTATTCACGACAAGTTGGCCGAGGAGGGATTGTTGGAAAATACCCTGATCATCTTCACCGGCGATAACGGCACGCCGCGACAGATCGTAAGTGAGATTGGCCAGCGTGAAATCACTGGGGGCAAAGGTCAGACGATCGACGACGGCATTCATGTGCCGCTGATCGTGTCATGGAAGGGAAAAACTCCCGTCGGCGGAGTGCGCGATCAGTTGATCGATTTCACCGACATGAAGGCCACACTCTTTGACTTGGTCCAAAACCACCGTGCCGATTCGGCGAAAGATTTGGTTTTAGATGGTATCAGTTTTCTCCCTACGATTAAGGGTGGGTCCGGTTTGGAGCGAGAGTGGGTCTTTTGTCACTACGATCCGCGCTGGGGACGATTCCGCGGGCAACGTTCGGCGTTTGCTTATGACGGTCGCGTGAAGGTTTATCACGATGGCAGAGTCATTGATGTAGCGAAAGACGTGATGGAGCAGAACCCATTGGCTGATGATGCGATTTCACCCGCGGTGTTGGCTCAATTGCGATCGGCCTTAGCGCAACATCCGGCATTTCCAGCGGAAGAATCCGAGTTTCAGCAGCCTCATCGCTAAAATTAGCGGATGTCGCGTTTGATCGCGACGAATTGTCGGAAATCGTCCCAGTTTTGGGAGCGACTGGTTTCGGCTGCGCGAATGATTCGAGATGTAGGAAATCGATGAAGATTTATAAAATACTGATTGTCAGTATAATAAGTTTTGTTTTTGGAGTTGGCACGGCGGATGTAAATAGAGGATCGGAAGCGCGATCTTCGCTGCTCTCCGAAATCTCTAACTCAAAACATCAAAACCGCTTGTCGGAATCCTATCATGAATAAGTCCATCAAACTCATCTCCACCATCGTCCTCGGTGCAGCTCTCCTCACCTCCTCCGCTTTCGCGATTCCCAATCCGGGTAGCGCTCAACCTGAGAACGAAAACTGGACTGCACCACAACCCACCGAAGTGATCGCACCCGTCTTCGCTCGCCAACATGAAGGTGACACCGTGCGCGTTCGTTTGGTCATCGATGAACTCGGTCAACCCAGTGAAATCGTGGTGCTGACCTTGGTCGACGCCGAGCTGAAGCAGAACATCGTGACCGCTGTTGGACAATGGCGCTTCGAGCCTGCCACCAAAGATGGTAAGGCCGTAAAGACTCACGCGGTGCTCCCTATCGAGCTCAAGATCGACTACAATTCCTAACCGAATGACTGTCGCCCCAAGGGTGCGATTTGGGGGAAATATTTCTCAGATCGCACCTCGTGGTGGTGAGGCGCGGAAAGGCGCGGTATGCTGACGGTGGAAGGCGCGCGGTAGGGTAGGGTGGTTCTTGCGGTTAACAAATTTTCCGCAAAAGTGATCGACCATGTCACGCCCCCAGATCCCCTCAACTCTGACTAATGCTCAGGGAGAACATTTAGATTTTACTTTCCATCCGGGAGATCCCGATCGCTCGGAAATTATCGTCCTGGGCCATGGCGTCACAGGTAACAAAGATCGACCGTTTCTGGTCGAGATGGCGGAAGGTTGGGCGGCGCAAGGCCTCAATGTGATCCGCCACTCGTGGTCGGGTAACGGAGATTCCGAGGGCAACTTCGCCGACTCGAATATTTCGAAGGAAGTCTCCGATCTCGACGTGATCATTGGCACGTTAACCGGTGTTGGTTTTAAAGTGTGTTACGCAGGCCACAGCATGGGCGGTGCCGTGGGTGTGCGCCAAGCCGCGCGCGACGAGCGGATTGAATGGCTGGTTTCATTGGCGGGGATCGTGCACACCAAGGCGTTTGCCGAAGATGCGTTTGGAGATCTGACGCCCGGCGAAGGGCTGATGTTTGATAAAGAGGGACTGATCTTGCCGCAGGCCTACATGGATGACCTTCGCGGGATTGATTCCGTGATCGAAGAAGCGGCCAAGATTCGGGTGCCGTGGTTGTTACTCCATGGCGACGCCGATGATGTGGTGCCTATTCAAGATTCGCGTCATGCGCTTGCCCGAGCGACCACTACCGATGTGCAGTTCGTGGAGTTGCCGGGCGCCGATCACATCTTCGACCCGGATGCAGTGCCGCAGGTGATCGAAAAAGTCGGCGCTTGGTGTCGCGATCGATTTGATCGCGGTTGAGATCGGGTCGGCTATCTGGGCCTAAGCACACAGGTGCTTGAACACTTCGCGGTAGAAATCGGGGTGGCTGCCCCAAGTCTGGCCGGTGATGATTTTCCCGTCGCGCACACACTCTTCGTTAATCCACGTGCCACCGCATGACTCGAGCTCAAATCGCACGTTTTCGTAGCAGGTGAGCTTGAGACCGTTGCCGAGTCCGGCGGCGAGCAGGATCTGGATGCCATGGCAAAGGGAGAGGATCCATTTGTCTTGGGCGGCAAATTCCTTGGTGATCTGGATCAACTTCTCTTCGTGGCGGAGAAACTCGGGAGCGCGGCCACCGATCAAGAGGATGGCAACGTAGTCATCTACATTGACGTCATCGAAACTGATATCGGCATCGATGAGGTAACCCGGCTTTTCAATGTAAGTATTCCAGCCCGGATAGAAGTCGTGGATGACACCATTGAGCTGTTTCTTCTGGGTCGCAGCAATCACGGGAGTGAAGCCGGCTTCCATCAGGCGATGTTGGGCATAGAGGATTTCGTAGGACTCACCGGCGTCGTCGGTGACGATCAAAATTTTAGAGGGCATCCCTAAGCGCTAAACGGGAAGGGGACGTTGTCCAACGCCATTCCGATTAACGTTCGATTTTTGACGGATCAGTCTGTCGCTATTTCCTCGGAGAATGTGCGGGCGGCAGAAGCTACCGGACCGGGAAAGGGGACGCCCCACATTTGGGGCTGATCCGTCGCGGCCCGATTCTCATGGGTGGCGAGAAGTTCGAAGACGTGATCAAAGCTTAGGCTGCATTGGAGTCGTCGTTGTCCGGTGGAGCCAATTTTTGGATTAAGCACGATCAGAGAGTCTTTGAACGGCGCCTGCTTCTTCAATCTCCTGGGCCAAATTCCGGACCTCGCGGTAGTCGATAGACCGGTCTTTGATGAGAGAATTGAGCCGCTCTAAGTCCTCCCGAGTGACGGGGCCCCACATCATGCGCCACGTCTCTGGATGGATCGTTACGGGGGTGATGTTCACAAACCGCTTCACGTCGTCGTCCTGTTGCCAGAATCCGAGCAGGAGAATGAACGGTTCCGCGATGTCGTATTGGCGCAACGCATCGCCGAGACCGACGGGTGATCTATATTTTGTGGCCTTGGGATTCACCGGATACCCCCCGAACCGAAGATTCGCTCCGGCCGGAATATCCCACTTCTGGGTATAGCTCTCCGGCGTATACCCACCGAAAAATTCCTCCCGAACCCATTCCTCAAACACGACCCCATGCTGCTGCACCTCCTGCGCCGGCAACGAAACCGCCAACACCAACCACAAAAGGGGGTCAGGTCGTGCTTTCTTAATTAATTGGTCGAGAGATTTTCGCAGTATAATTCTGAAATGATTGAATAATAGATTTTTAAGTCCGTATCGCACCATTACGAGAGCAAATACCCTCCGGCGCCAAGTGCCGTAGAAAATTAAATAAACAAGACCTGACCCCCTTTAGCGGTTGAGGCCACGGGGGCGGATGAGGTCGCGGGCGCGTTCGCCGCGGAAGACGGCTACGGGGCTACTGCCTTGGTTGTGGGCGGCGTGTTCGCCTTTGAGGACGCGTTGGGGGATGCGGCTGTCGGTGGTGGTCACCCATTCGTAGCGCTCATCGCGGAGCTTTTTTGCGGCGGGGCTAAGTTTGGCGTTATGGGTGGCGCAGCCTGTTCCTAGGCAAAGCAGCGCAACGACGGGGATGAGTCGAAGGTGTTTCATTTGGAGGATGAGGTAGGGTTTTGCAGGTTTGAAGCTGGACCTGAGCGCGTCGATACAGCCGATTTTTGACTCCCAGTGCGAGTGCAAAGCCTAGAGGAGCTCGGCGCCTTGAGCGTTCACGTAGACCGAATAAAGCGATTGGCTCGCGGTCATGAAGAGGCGGTTTCGTTTCACGCCGCCGAAGCAAAGGTTGGAGCAGGTTTCGGGGAGGTGGATTTTGCCGATGGGATCTCCGTTAGGTGCGAGGATATCGACTCCGTCAAAGCCTTCGCCGGCCCAACCGTTGGAGCACCAGAGGTTGCCATCGGTGTCGCAGCGCACGCCATCGCCGCCTCCGGGGGTGAAGCCGTGAAGCTGTTTGAGGTCCTTTACGGTTTTGCCTTCGATCACGTCGTAGGCGAAGAGCCCTTTGGTTGGACCGGTGTCGAGAACGTAGAGCTTTTGGTAGTCAGGCGAAAAGCAGAGTCCGTTGGGCTTGGCGAGGTCGCTGGCGATGAGTTGCACTTCGCCGGTCTCGGGATTGAGGCGATAGATGCTTTCGGGGTGCTCAAATTTTGCGGGGAACCCTTCGTAGTAGCCCATGATTCCGTAGCCGGGATCGGTGAACCAGAGGTGGCCGTCGGGATGGCAAACGATGTCGTTGCAGGCGTTGAAAGGTTTGCCATTATACTGATCGGCGAGCACGCGAATCGTGCCGTCGTATTCAGTGCGGGTGACGCGACGGCTTTCGCAACTGACGAGCCGGCCTTGGCGGTCGCGGCAGTGTCCGTTGGTATTGTTGGAAGGTTGGCGAAAGATGCTGACGGTGTCGTCTTCTTCCGACCAGCGGAGGATCTGGTCGTTGGGAATATCGCTCCACAGCAGGTAGCGTCCGTCGCCGAACCACACCGGGCCTTCTGCCCAACGCATGCCGGTGTGCAGTCGTTCGATGGCGGCGTTGAAGACTTTGGCTTTGAAGCGGGGGTCGAGCACTTCAACGCCCGTGTCCGGATAGCGCACCATTTTGGGCAGGCCTTTGGCGGCACTGAGCGATGGTAACAGAGTGGCGCCGGCGGTTAAGCCGGTCAGAAATTCGCGACGTTTCATGGAATGGGAAGACGGGGTGGGCCGCGGGATAATTAACGGGAGGAGAACTGGTAAACCGTGGTGGTGTCGTAGGTCTCTCCGGGACGTAGAGTGGTGCTGGGGAAATTAGGCTGATTGGGGGAGTCGGGGTAGTGCTGCGTTTCGAGGCAGAAGCCGGTGCGATGCTGGTAGGTCACACCGCTCTTGCCGACGCGCACGACCCCGTCGACCTCGAGGAAGTTACCGCCGTAAAACTGGATGCCGGGTTCGGTTGTTTGCACGGTCATCACGCGCCCCGTCGTGGGCTCGTAGACTTCCGCGGCAAGGGACATTTCACCATAGGTTTTGTTGAGCACCCAGTTGTGGTCATAGCCGCCGCCGAAGGTGATTTGTTCGTGGTCGGCGGTGTTGCGTTGGCCAATGGTGTGGGGTGAGGTGAAGTCCATAGGGGTGCCAGCAACGGGCGCGATTTCGCCGGTCGGAATCAATCCGATGGTGACGGGGGTATAGTGATCGGCATTGAGGGTGAGGAAGTGACCGTTGATGTGACCGACACCTTCACCTTGCAGGTTGAAATACATGTGGTTCGTCAGGTTCAACGGCGTGGCTTTGTCGGTGGTGGCGTGGTAGTGGATGGAAAGCTCGTTGTTGTCGGTGAGCAGGTAGGTCACCTTCATCTGAAGGGTGCCGGGATAGCCTTCGTCGCCGTCGGGGCTGGTGTGCCATAGGATGAGTCCGGCGTCGTGGTCTTTGATGATGGGTTTGGCTTTCCAGACAACTTTATCGAATCCCTTGTCGCCGCCATGAAGGTGGGCGTTGACGTTTTCGTCGGCGTTGTTGACGGCGAGGGTGTAGTCGGCGCCATCGAGCGAAAATTTTCCGTCGGCGATGCGGTTGCCGTAGCGACCAACCAGACAACCGAAGTAGGGCGATTTGTTTTCGTAGTCTGCGACGTTGTCGAACCCGAGATTGATGTCAGCCAACTGGCCGTTGCGGTCCGGGGTCATGAGACGAACGACGGTGCCGCCGTAGGTCATGATGTCGGCGGAGAGGCCGTTGCGATTGGTCAAGGTGTAGAGTTGGACAGCCTCGCCGGATTTTGTTTGGCCGAAAGCAGACATCGTGACGGTCGCCTTGGTGGCGGCGGTTGCGACGCTGGCGGTGAAGACACAAACCGTGGCGAGAAGAGGTAGAAGGATTTTAATACGCATGGGGAATGAAGGGGGAAGGGGGCGGAAAAGAAGGTGCAGGAAGTCAAACCGATGCTCCGGTCGAAGCAGAGGCAAAAACCGGCGAACCGTAATGGTCAAGAGGGGGAGAAGTCGGGTGATTCAACGGTAGACGAGAAAACGTTTGGGGAGGAAGCGATATTTCAGTCAACGTGCGCGTGTGTCGGATCGTGCCTCACGTCTCCTTTTGCCCGTGATCTATCTGGGCTTCATCAGCCTAGGGCTACCCGACGGCTCGTTGGGGGTGGCGTGGCCGCAGATGCACGATACGATGTCGTTGCCGATCGGGCTGGCGGGTCCGCTGTTGCTGTTTGGGACGTTGGTCGGTGCAGGGTCGAGTCTGAATAGTGCGCGGTTGATTCGCCGGTTTTCGACCGGGCCGGTTGTGGTGGTGAGTTGTGCGCTCACGGGGATCGGCATGCTGCTCATTGCAAAGGCTCCGGCGGTGGGGTGGCTGTGGTTGGCGGCAGGAGTGATGGGGCTTGGGGCGGGAGCGGTGGATGCCGGGCTCAACGGATTTGTGGCGAAGCATTACGAAGGCCGACACATGAGTTGGCTCCACGCGTGTTGGGGCATAGGAGCCACGGGTGGACCTTTCATTTTAGCCGCGGCGCTCGCGACATCGCATGAAGGCTGGCGGGTCGGTTACCTCGTGATCGGAGGCGTGCAAATTACCTTGGCGATCGTATTTTTTACGACGCTCCCGCTTTGGCGCAAAGTGCCGGAATGCTCTCTCGCAAAATCGGTGCAACGCGGGGACGGCGAAGCAGCGCCTGTGGCCCTTCCCTCCATGACGGCGAATTCGACGGCGGGTAAATTGTCGGCGGGTATTTTTGCGATTTATGTAGGCGCCGAAGTGGCGGCGGGATTGTGGATCGCGACCTTCCTAGTTGAGGCGCGCGGAGCGAGTCCGGCGATGGCGGGGGTGTGTGCGACGGCTTATTACGCGTCGATCACCTTGGGGCGAATTCTCAGTGGACTGGTGGTGGATCGGTGGGGAAATCGCGTGATGATTTCGCGAGGGCTCTGGTTGGCGTTGGTCGGGGCAGTGCTGTTTGCGATACCGACAACGGTGTCGTTCGCGGGGATCAGTTTGGTGCTGATAGGGTTGGGTATCGCGGCGGTTTATCCGGGACTCATGCATGAAGTGCCGCGGAGGTTCCGCGCGGAAGATGTGCAAACGGTGATCGGTCGTCAGAACAGCGCGGCCTACATCGGTGGGGCGATCGTTCCTCTGATCGCGGGTGGGCTGGTGCAGGAAGTCAGCGTGTTGTTTGTGCCTGCGATTCTGTTACTCGGAATTGTCGCGACTCAATTGGCTATTCGTCGATTGGATCAGCTGACTTGATCGCGGTCAGGACGTGTTGAACGAACGCGTTGATGGTGTCGCCGCTTTGGATCCAGCGCATGACGATCACGAGGTCGTTTTCCCAATCGAGATAGATGATGTTGGCGCCGTTACCGCGGAAGGTGACGCTGGTCGCGGGAGCGTTGGGCAGCATCTGATGATCGGTATTTAGAAACCAATTGGCGTAACCGTAGGTTTCTTTGACGGGAGTAGGGGTGCGCGCCTGGGCGATCCACTCCGATGAGATGATTTGCTCACCGGACCAATGGCCGTCCTGGAGGAACAGATAACCGAAACGGGCGAGGTCCCAAGCGTTGATGAACACGCCTCCGCCAAAATGTCCGCCGCCGCTGACGGATTGAGTTTTCCGGCCGTCTACGGTGATCCACGAATCTTCGTAGCCGTGCCAGCGCCACGTGGAGGAAGCGCCAATAGGGTTCATGACGTGATCTCGCAAAACTACGGGCAGTGGTTCGCGCCAAACGTGAAGGGCAGCGAGAGCGAGTAAATTCACCCGCACGTCGTTATATTTGAAGTGAGTGCCGGGTGCGTGCATCTCGCGGTTCTTCATTTCTTCCACGGTTTCGCCAATGGGGCGATCGGCCCAGTCGGGGAAGCCCCACAGCTCACCCGACCAGTCGCTGGTTTGGCGCAAAAGGTGATCCCAAGTGATGGGGGCGTTGTGGTCGCCGGCGAACAGTGATGGGTCGGGCATGTAGGGCCCCACGCGATCGTGCACGTTGCTGATCAATCCGTAGTCCCACGCGAGCCCCACGGTGGTGGATAGGAATGTTTTGGAAATACTGTGTGTCATGTCCACGCGATCAACGGGGCCCCACGTCGCGGCGACATAGCCGCCTTTAATAATGATGCCACACGTGGCTTCCCAAGATTTGGTCGGGCCCATGATGCGGTAGTAAGGCTCGCGCTTGCCGAATGTAGCCTTGAGATCGGCGGCCGTATCACGGTTCTGGTCGCTCTCGTGAGCACGGGCAAAATCGACTGCGGCCTGCAACGCTTTAGGATCAAACCCAAGTTGCTTCGCCGAACGAGATTCCCACTGACCACGCGCGGGAAAATATGTCGAAGCTGCAAGCGAGACCGCGGTCGCCGTGAGTATCAACAGGCCTAGCAATCGGTGTGCTCGAATCATGAGCTCACCGTGCATGGACTCACCTGAACCGCAATGCTGATGAGTCAGCGTAGCTTGCGCACAGTGTAGCAGATCGTGGGGTTGCCGATGGTAGAGCCGTCGGTGGCGAGTAGGCCTTCTCCCAGATCGAGCTGAATGATGCGTCGCGGTTGGATTCCGGGAATCGTTAGGTCGACGGTGTGCCCGTCGGCGGAGACTTGGGCTGAGGTGATGGGCAACTCCGTTACGTCCATTTGCGGGCTGCCGTATTTGTAATGCGATTTATACCAGTAGCTCTGGGCTTTGTAATTGGAGAGTTGAGATAAGGTAGATGCATCAACCGGTTCGGTGAAGGTCAGTCGGAAGCCCGATTTGGTGATTGAAATATTCTGCACTTCGAAGGGCGTTTTACCGGTATAACTTACCCGTTTCAGTCCGTCGGTTGAATTGCGAGTCCAGCCCCGGAAGGTTTGGCCGACGTAGAGTTGGGAGCCATCCGGACTGAAGACCAACCGGTTGTTGCCACCGCCGATATCACCGCTGATCAGGGTCACGCAGGCTCCCTGCATGATGCCGTTGACCTCTTCAACCATGACGCGAGTGATGCGTGGACCAGCAATGTCACCCACCAGCATTTGTCCGGCGAAGGGACCGAATCCATCACCTGCTGGGATCACGACGGGTTCGCTTGGGGAGTTGGACATGAGGCCGTGGGGGAACTCAACGGCGGCCGGTGTGCGGTGGGCTTCGTAGGCATCCCAGTCGTTGATGTAGAGTTGGAGGGGGTCTTTCGATACGTTGGCGGTGAAGGTCTTGTCCCAGATGAGTGCGGACGGGTGGCCGTAGAAGTTGTCCTCTTCGACGTGGTAGAGTGGGGAGGTGCCACGCCAGTCGCCTTGATTGTCGGTCGCCCAGATGCGGCCCTGGGGATCGCGTAAAATGCCGTTGTGAGCGCGAAATCCTTTGGCGAACGGCGTGATGTTACCTTCGGCATCGGCGTGAATGACCCAGCCTTTCCAGGGACCGGCCGCAAAGTTACGGCCGGTGCGGCCGAACGGAGCGAACTCACCGCGGGTGTGATAAAACGTTGGGCCATTGTGGGAGGCCGTGCCGATAGCGAGATACCAGCCGTCGCCGCCGTCGCGGGTGATGGCGATCGTCTCGTGGTAGTTACCGGTAACGCCCCAGTCGTCGGCGACATTTTCAAACAAGTCGGCGATGTCATCTCCATCGGTGTCGGTGATGCGGGTGAGCTCCTGCATTTGGCTGACGAGCACCTCGCTGCGACTGATGACGTCGAGGCCGGTGGGATTGTGCAGGGAGTCGGCTGCAAAAACGCGCCAGTTAAACGCGGTGGGATCCGCGGTAGGACTTGCCATTAGGATACCGTGGCGACGAAGCGCTACAACGAGTTCACCTTCCGGTGTGAAGTCGAGGTCACCCACTTCGGGTGCGACATCGCCGGGCATGTTGATCGCCTCGACGCGGTAGCTTTCGGCGGAGAGTCCGGTGGTGCTGGCGAGAAGAGCGAGTCCAATAATTAAGTGGCGATTCACGATGCGTCCTCCTCGATGTTTTGGTGTAGGAACCGGCTGAAGCTGCGGGTTTGGCCGTTCGCATCAGTCACGGTATAAAAACAATGGGCGACGCCCGGTTCGTCGGACGGGGTGATCAAAAGGGTGATCTGTTTGTCGCCGATTTCATAAAAATACTGCGGTGCGCCGTCCACTTTGCGATAGCCACGGAAGCGAGGCTTGCCGGCAAATTCCGCCGGTCCCTGGGTTCGCCAAAGCAGGTTTCCCAGCACGGTGGGGACGTAGCCAAATTTCTTACGTTGGCCGCCTTGGCCCGCCCCCCAATAGTCGGTCATATCCATGAAGCCGCCTTGCCACGTGTAAAGTATGCGACACTCGGTCGTATCGAAACAGTAGGACAAGTTTTCGCCGAAGTTTACCGCGATCGCTCCCGGCACTCCATCGATGGGGTCCTGCATCGTTTCGATATCGAACGTGCCGCCCTTGGCGTTGTATTTGGGGGTGGCCATGCCGTTGCCGTGGTGCGGGAAGACCTCGTCGCCGACGCCCATGGTGGGCATGAACGTGCGCAAAATGTAGGGCTCTTCGGCCGAACCGAAGGGGAAGGGAGTGACGGTGGTGTCTGGGGTGGCGACCATGCCGCTGGGCAGGTTGTCGTCCATGATACTCATCACGTAGTGAGCGGTGGCTTCGATGGTCACGTCATCCATGACTCCGCCCCATGGCGGCATGGAACGGGCGGGCACGCCTTCACCGATCACCTTGATGATTTCGGCCAACGATTCGCCGTGGAGGACTTCGGCGTCGGTGAGGTTGGGGGCGAGTAATCCCGCGCCTTCGGGCCCGTGGCAAGGCGCACAGTAGGTCACGAAGGTTTCGCGACCCTGCGGAATGGTCGCGTCATCGGCGGCGTGGGCGTCGCCGGAAATTCCGGCGAGAAGGAAGCCGGTAGCGGCGAGGGGGATCAGGCGGTATTCCATTGATTTACGATGGTTGAAAATCCTCCGGCCAGTTCTTCGAGTTCAAATTTCCCTTCGATGCCGATGCGGCCGGCGTAACCGGATTCCTTGAGCACTTTGAAGTAAGGGCGGAAGTCTTGTCCACTGGTGCCGGGAACGCGACGGCCCTCGAGTTCGGCGATTTCAACGTGGCTCACGATATCGACGGCCTGCGCCAAATCGGCGGTGGTATCGCCTTCGGCGACCATATGGTAAAAGTCGGCGACCCCCCGAATGTTGGGATGATTGGCTCCGCGCACGACCTGTTCCATTTCGCCGATGCGGTTGATGAAATTGACCTCGCGGGTTTGCAGTTGCTCGACCTGCACGGTCACGCCGTGGTCGGCGGCGGCGGGTCCCATGCGGCCCAACAACGTGGTGAATTGATCCATCGCATGGTCGTAGTCGTAACCTTCCGGCAGCCGGCGTGATCCGCTGCTGCCAAAAGTGATAAATTTGACGCCGGCCCGCTCGGCGCGGCTAAAGGCCCGCTTCACGTATTCCATGACCTCGTCATGATTTGCATCGGGGCCATTGCACTTCAGGTCCTTGCGGCGGATGAAGCTGTTGCAGGCGTAGATCGGCAAAGGCGAGTCGGCGGCCTCTTCAAGGCGGTCGCGAAACTCGTTTTCCGGTCCGTCGGGTTGGAGCCAGCCGGCGACACTCAGACCGATCCAAGAACCACCGGCGACTTTGACGGCGGCGGCGTTGGCGAGGGAGGTCTGCACGCCCAAGGAAGGGACGGGAACTTTGTGGTGAGCGGCGCGGAGTTGGGGCAGAGCGAGGCCGGCACCAGCGAGCAGGAGAGACCGGCTGAACTCACGCCGGGACAAGGTTGGGGTATCCATGGGTATATGAAACGAACGAAGAAACGAATCGAGTGAATCAGGCTTCCCGATTGCCCCCGTCCTTTCAATCTTCAATCGGTCGGTCGCTATCGAGGTATTGCGTAACTGTTGCGACCTCCCTTGGATGGATTCTCTCAGTCATTCTCCAGCCCCTCCATCCGACGACGCAGGGAACGGCGTTCGGCCGCGAGGGGGGCAAGTTCGAGCGCGCGTTCGTAGACGGACAATGCGGAGGGATCATTCAATTCACTCAGCATATCGGCGCGGGCGGCGTGATAGAGGTGGTAGCTGTCCACGGTGGTGGGGTCGACGTGGGCGTTCAGGTGGACCAATCCGGCGGCAGCTCCTTCGGCCCGGGCGATGGCGATGGCGCGATTGATGGAAACGGCGGGAGAGGGCGCGAAATTCTCGAGTTGACCGTAGAGTTGGGCGATGTGGTTCCAGTCGGTTTTTTCGAATGACGGAGCGAGACTGTGACATGCCGCGATTCCAGCTTCGATGTGGTAGCGGGAAAGTTGGTCTCCTTGAGCCGATGCGGAGAGGAGTTTCATGCCGCGTCGAAGCTGGCCTTGATCCCACGCGCGGCGGTCTTGATCGGCGAGGATGACCGGATCGCCTTCTCCGTCGAGACGGGCGGGCAGCCGAGTGCGGTGAAAGGCGAACAGCGCTGCTAGGGCAAGGGTTTGGGGTATCGCGGCAGGTGCCCAAGGGCCGAGGGCTGAAAGCAACCGATCTGCTTCGCGGCAGAGTTCGTTGCGGATGATGCGTTCGCCGGTGGACGCTTTGAAGCCCTCGTTGAATAAAAGATAGAGCGCGTGCAGCACGGTGTGAAGCCGATCTTCCAGTTCTGCGTCGGCAGGGAGGTCGATTGAAACATCTGCTTCGCGCAGAAATTTGCGCGCCCGCACGAGACGTTTGGCGATGGTCGGGCGGGTGGTCAGGAAGGCTGTTGCGATCTCTTGCTCACCGAATCCGGCGAGGGTTTTAAGAATCAAGGCGAGTTGCGCATCGGAGGAAAGTCCCGGATGGCAGCAGACGAACATCATGCGTAGTTCGGCGTCGCGGATTTCGTTTTCGAAGGTGGCGTCGGCCGAGTCCATCGCCTGTGCGGCCGTGGACTCGAGGAGTTGCGTGATGGCGGGCTCAGATTTTTGCCACCGTTGATTCCGGCGGCAGATATCGTGGGCGCGATTTCGCGCGGTGGTGAGCAACCACGCGGTGGGGTTGGGCGGCAGTCCGCGATACGGCCAGACTTGAGCCGCGCGTAGCAGCGCGTCCTGCACGACGTCTTCGACCAACGGTAGGCGCGCCGATCCGAGTTGGCGGGTGAGGATCGCCACGAGCCGGCCATACTCCTGGCGAAACAGGTGGTCCATCGTCCGCTGTGTAGCGGATGCGTTCGGCTCTTGGTGAGCCTCGACGGATGATGAAGCGGGCGGAATCAATGCACCATGATAGGACGCACCTCGACCGACATGCCACGCGGAAGTCCCGGGCATTCGCCGGCAATTTTGCAGGCATCCTCCATGCTCTCAGCATTGATCAGGAAGTATCCGCACAGGACCTCTTTGGCTTCTACGAAAGGGCCATCGGTGACGGACTCACCGGTTTCGCCGCGAACGACCTTGCCCTGTTCGGTGAGCGGATTCCCGCCCTCATATTTGCCGACTTTGCCGAGGCGTTCAGACCATGCAAACCAGGTGGCGAACATGGCCTGCATTTCTTCAGGCGCCACATCAGGGGCATCGTCGGATTCGCGGAAGAGGAGAAGGTATTGGGATAGATGGGATTCACTCATAATATTTTAGGGAGTCATCTACTAAACGAATGAGATGGGGGTGAGAGGACAGCGCGGAGAAATTTTTCAAGAAAACGTCAGGGCGACTTGCTAGAAATCCATTTGGCGGAATCAAATCGCCGCGGTCACTCTGGCAATCGTGCCCAATAGGTTGTCGATTTCGTAGGGCTTCTGCAGATAGGCGTCATAGGCCACCCCTTCCAGATTGGTTTTGGGGTCAGTCGCCCCGTAACCGCTCAGTATGATGATGCGGACGTCAGGATCGATTTCCCGGAGTTTATGCAATGTCTCTACCCCGGTCAGGCCGGGCATGGTCAAATCGAGCAAAACTACGGCAATGTCCGACCGGTGGGCGCGGAATACATCAAGCGCTTCCTCACCGTCGGCTGCCGCTAAGGCTTTAATGCCTTCCATGTCCAAAATATTAAGGGCCAGTTCACGCACGGATTCTTCATCATCCACGACGAGGACTGCGCCGTCGATATGGGCGGGCGCAGGGGTAGGGGTAGGCTCGGTCGTCGGTGGATTTTGGGCGGTTGATTTCAGTAGGTATACTGTGAATACGGAGCCCTGCCCGGGTTCGGACGAGGCGATCAGGGCGCCGCCGTGTGACTGCACGATGCCGTGGGCGGTTGATAACCCCAGGCCACGGCCTTTGGCCTTGGTTGTAAAAAAGGGATCGAATACGCGGCTCAGTTCTTCCGGTGAAATTCCGGAACCATTGTCGGAGAACGCTACGCCGACATAGGTGCCGGGGCTCAATCGCTGGGTCTCCAAATCAGAAGATGAATCTGATGGGAAGAACGTGCGTTCGAAGGTTCGAATTGTAATCGTGCCCAATTGAGGGGAGATTGCGTCGGAGGCGTTGATAATCAGATTCATCACCACCTGACGAATTTGGGTGATGTTGGCTTCGATAGATGCGGACGTTGGTAAAAGATCCTCTTGGATGGTTACACTTTTGGGCAGTGAAGCGCTGAGCAGTTTGGTGGTTTGGGTGATGATTTGATTGAGGTCGATTACCTCAGATTCATGAGATGCTTGGCCCGCGTAGGTGAGCATCTGTTGGCATAGTTCGGAGGCACGGCGAGAAGCCGTTTCGATCAGCTCGAGTTTATGGTCGTGTCCGGGCGTTATGGATTCGTCTCGACGCATCAGGGATGCCTGTCCCAGGACCGTCGCAAGAATGTTATTAAAGTCGTGAGCCACACCGCCGGCGAGCTCCCCGAGACTTTCCATTTTCTGACTGGCTTGCAGCTTGCGTTCGTATTCGCTTCGCAAACGCTCAGATTCCGCTCGATCGGTGATATTGGTGACGATGCCTCCCACGGCGTAGAGCTCGCCATTTTCATCGAAGATGGGAAATTTCTGCACGATATCGACGCGCCGTTTTCCCTGAAATTCAAAATCGGTTTCAAGGCGGACCACCTCCCGCGAATCGATAACTTTTTGATCAACGTCTCGAAACGTTTTCGCTATCTCGGGTGAAAACAAATCGTCGTCGGTGCGGCCGAGGATTTCGTCGGGAGATCTCCCCAGCGATTTCTCAAGTTCACCATTGAAGAGAATGTAGCGTCCGCTGCGGTCTTTGACGAAAATTTCGCTGCCACTGTTGTCGAGAATCCCGCGAAGCAGACCTTCGCTTTCTTGCCACTTTTTCTCTGCGATGACCCGCTGCGTGATGTCTTGTTCGAGCATCTTGCGGGTTTCTTCGAGTGCTTGAGTCCGTCGAGCAACAAGTCGTTCGACCTCTCGATTCTGAACCAGCAGTGAATTGATTAACAGCGTGAGTAGTGCGGTGGCAAAAACACCTCCTCCGAGGATTAGCCAGGGCGTATGGCTGCGCTGACCGTTCGCCCAATCCGGATTGAGGCGTGCGATGAACCTCCATTGTCGATTTCCGATATCGAATGTCTCGGTGTGAAAATCAGGTCGTGATTCGTCCAAGTCTACGGGCAGTGCGACCGTTTGGGAATTAGACATGGGCGGTTCATACCCCGCAAAATTGGCATAAAGCACGGGTCGCTCATGGGCCGCGGCGGACGCATCTTCATAATAAACGAGAAGGGCTTCGTCCACTGAGTCGCGGTGAAGGGTAGCGAAGGCATCGTGGACGAGCAGGATACATTGAACAAAGCCGCGCAAAAAGTCGGTTTCTTGACCGCGTTCACGAATGAAAATAGGCACAATCAAATTAACCGCCATCAGATCATCGGGACTGCCTGCCTGTGCTAAGGTGAATTGAGGAGTCGCCACCATCCTGCGGGTTTTTACCGCATCCTCCAAAGTGCGGATCGTAGGCGCACTCAATAGATCGTAACCAATGACGGATTCATTGCCGGCCAGGGGCACTACCGTTTGAATCGGATAGTATAAATCAGCGGGTGGAGCAGGCTTGAACGAACCGTCGGATTGCCTTTGGCGGATAGTGATGGCCCGATTTTGAATTTGGGAATTCATTTTCTCGAATCGCTCGCGATTGGCGCCTCGAACCGCCGGGACCCATTCCATCATTGCGATGGAGGGATGTCGTTGGGTGAGAGACTCAAAGTTTTCTCTGAGCATGGCCCAAAACACATTTACCTTGAATGAACCCACCGTGGAGAGTTGTAGCATCATCTCCGGATAGATTTTCAGATGCTCCCGGGCAGCATCTGAACGCTGTTTCGCCCGGTGCTGAAATTCCGACAAAATTCGAGCCTCCTGCTCCTCGATCGCCTTATTTCGCAACACAACCGAGGTCGTGATACCCGCGATTGCGATCAATGAGACCACGAGAAAGCGGTAGCGGGATGATACGGTGGACGGAAACATCGGTGGAATCCAATCAACTCAACCAGATTTCGGCACTACAAATGTCGGGGTTTTCTCCGACCGGAATTCCGCCGGAAGGGAGTTGTCCTCGACGTGCAATGAGGCGGCGCTTTCACTGGCGGGCATGAGTTCACAAGAAATAGGTTTCGGGATTGTGGGAACGGGCATGATTGCTGGCGTGCATGCGCAGGCGATTGCGGCGGTGGACGGCGCCCGTTTGGTGGGCGTGGTGAGCCGGAGTGCGGAGCGAGGCGGAGAATTTATTGCCAAGCACGGCGGAGACACGGTTGCGGCAACGGTGGAAGAACTCGTTGCCCAACCCGGGATCAATGTGCTGTGCGTCACGACTCCGAGTGGCGCTCATTTGGAGCCGGCACTTGCCGCAATTGCGGCGGGTAAACATCTCGTGGTCGAAAAGCCGATCGAGATCACCACGGCGCGAGTTGATGAGCTGTTGGATGCCGCCGCAAAAGCCGGCGTGCGGGTCGCTCCGATTTTTCAACAACGCTTCAGCGAAGGCGCGCAGGCGCTGAAAGCGGCGATCGAGGCGGGTCGGTTCGGACGACTGACTTCCGCCGGCTGCTATGTGAAGTGGTTTCGCGAAGAGAGCTACTACACGGGTTCGAATTGGAAAGGCACGGTCCAGTTTGATGGCGGGGGAGCGGTGATGAACCAAGGCATCCACGGAGTGGATCTTTTGCAGTGGTTGGTAGGTCTCCCGGAAGAGGTGATGGGCTATACCACCCGGCGGGTGCATCGGAGTATCGAAGTTGAGGATACGGCAGTCGCCAGTCTACGCTTTCCCGATGGCGCCCTTGGCACCATTGAGGCGACGACGGCGGCGTGGCCGGGGTGGGCCATGCGTATTGAAATTTGCGGAGAGAACGGTTCGGCCCGACTCGAAGATGGCGTGATCACGGAATGGAATTTCCGCGATGAAAATGCCAATGATGCTGTCAGCACGGGGGGCGATTCCGCGCTTGGTTCAGGCGCGGCCAATCCGGCGGGTATTTCGATTGAAGGTCATCGCCGCCAAATCGCCGACATGGTTGCAGCGGTGAGTGAGGATCGTCCCTTGGCGATTGACGGTCCGGCGGCGCGCAATGCCGTGGCGCTGATCAACGCGCTGTATGCTTCGGCTGCGCGTGGACGGCCGGAACGCGTGGGCTGAAACTAACGCAGACGATATCGGATCAGTGGCGGCTGTTTTGCTTCTGTTGTGAGAAGAAGCGTTGAGCCGTTTTCATCGAAACACAGCGATTCTGCCTGAGGCAGGCCTTTGATGGGAATACGCACGGGGGGGTGCGTCAGGACATCCGTCCAGCGTTCGCCGACGGGACGATTGTAGATGTAAACGTTGCCGTAGGTGAGCACGGCGGCGCTACGGTTGTCGGCCGATATGTCGAATCCGGTGACTTGGGAACGATAGATCCCGAGTCGACCGGGGATCAGTTTTTCCGCTGCGGTTGGAGCAACGATTCCTCCGACCGGGTTGATTCGCTGGGCCACGTAGGGGCCGTCGTCATCGTCGCACTGGGTCAACAAAGGCAAGCTGTAGAGCACCGGAGGTTCCGTGCGTTTGGAGATCAGCAGGATTTTTCCATTGATGGGGTCGATGGCGACTCCTTCGCAGTCGCGCGGGCCGTCTTCATAACGAAATGGCATGACGGAGGGCGCGGTAACGCGCATCACGGGTTGGTCGGCAAAATCGGCGGGGTCGGGTTCGGGCAGCAGGTAGATCACCACGTCGTCGCGAACGGACGCGTTGTCACCGACATCGGCGATCAATAGCCATGGTTTGCCGTCGATGTTGACCAACGCCATGTCCTCCCAGTCTCGCGCGATGGCGTTGGTGATCTCCAGGATGCCGCGCGTTTTACCGTCTGGCCCGACCGCGAAGAGGCGAGGTTTGTCGCCACTATCATTGTGCACCCAGAGGACGCCGGGTTCCCGGAGAGAGCAGGCCATGCCGCTGATTTCATTCAGGCGGGCATCTTCAAAATGGGTCAGGGTCTCGGGGCCGGGCCGGTCGGCATGCATGGGGGCAAGGGTGGAGCAACCGGCTAAGATCAGCGCAAACAGAGGAAGGTAACGTAAAACGGAAGGAGCCAAGCGCGCAGCCAACGAAAATGCTTTGAAGGAGGCAAGTCCGAGGGTTAGTGACTCGATGCTTTGTTTTTTGCATTTGGAGCAAGGTTGTTTGATAGTCCCGCTTATGGCAGTCGCTCAACCCACCGTATTCCGTCGTTTGATGAACGAGATTGGCAACGTCGATGCCGTCGGCGTTGAAGAACGCGCGGCAAAATATGGGACCCGATCGATCAAGACGGCATCCAAGGTGCAGGGGCTTAAACTTGCGGCTTCGATGGTGGATCTTACGACGCTCGAAGGTAAGGACACTCCCGGCAAAGTGCGCGCGCTTTGTGCGAAAGCCATCCGCCCTCACGATGATTTGGACTGCCCACCGACCGGTGCAGTTTGTGTGTATCCGGCGATGGTGAAGCACGCCCGTGCTGCGTTGGGCGATAAGTCGCCGGTCAATATCGCTTCGGTCGCCACGGCATTTCCCAGCGGTCAGGTGCACCTGCGCACGCGTTTGGCAGAAGTGAAAGCTGCCGTCGCGGACGGTGCCGATGAGATCGATATGGTGATCAATCGCGGCGCTTTTCACGCGGGCGAATACAACCGGATGCAGGATGAAATTGCGGCGGTGGTTGAAGCCTGTGGAGACGCGGCCTTGAAGGTGATTTTGGAAACGAGCGAACTCGAGACCTTCGACAATATCCGCGGCGCGTCATTCCTGGCGATGCGGGTGATTCGTGCGGGCGATTTCATCAAAACGTCCACCGGCAAAACATCAGCCAATGCGACCCTCGCCAACAATCAGGTTATGTTGGATGCGATTCGTGACTTCTATTTCGAGACTGGGGTTGCGATCGGGATGAAACCCGCGGGTGGCATTAAATCCGCCAAGCAAGCACTGCATTTTCTGGTCGCGGTAAAAGAGACTCTGGGCGACGACTGGCTGACGAATCGCCGCTATCGGTTTGGGGCATCTTCGCTGCTCAACGATCTCTTGCGCCAGCTCGTAAAAATGGAGACCGGAGCGTATCAGGCCCCCTACACCTTCAGCGAAGCGGCAGGGGCTTATTGATCTTCAGCGGAGGCGGTCGGCGACTCGTCGGCCGATAATAATTTTCGGACTGTTTTGAGTAGAGCTTCCAGAGGTGCCGTCTTGTTGTGATAAGCGGTGATTTTGGTGCTAAGCTTCTCATCGATGGTCTGTTCATCGAAATAGACTCCGGTGAGGAGAATGACGGGGACGTCGGGCAGGTCTTGACGAATCGATCCTACCAGCTCCAAGCCGTCCGAATTGGCTAATTGCAGGTCGGTGATGATGAGGTCGGGGGTTTTCGCCGCAATGGCTGCTTTGGCCTCTCGTGGGGTGGAAGCTTGAGCAATACTGTAGCCCTCTTTCTCGAAGAGTTCGCGGAGGAGGCTCAGGATGACTTCTTCGTCGTCGATGGTGAGAATGTTTTGGGTCACGGTGATATTAAAATAAAAATGGTTTAACTTAGTTGGATGGACGGAGCGTAATGACTCCTCCCACCACGCGGTCGTGATCCCGGAGGGGATGTAGGCTCGCGAGCATGGGTCTGGATTTGTGATTGTGGTCGATGGCGTTGGCCGCGTGATCGACAAGATCCTGATTGGAGCGCAACGAGAGCTCGAACGGATCGATCATTTCGTCGCCGGACTCATCGATGGCCAGTTTTACGAATTCGGAGATGGATTGATCCACGAGGGCAGGAGCGAGTTCACCGATGAGGTTTTCGAATGCTGGATTCACGCGCGAAATATTAAGCGCGCGGGTGACGACCACCACGGGGCTGGCGACACTTTCGATGATGAGATTATTGTAGCGGAGCTGGTGTTCCAATGCTTGTGCAGACCACCGGCTCTCAAGGTTTTCAGCCCGTAGTTTGCGGTTGGATTGTTTCAGCTCCGACGTGCGCTCAGCCACGCGAGCTTCCAGTTCTTCATTGGAGGCTGCGAGCAGAGCAGCTTCCCGTCGCCGGCTTTTCAAATCGTCGCGGATAAACCAGCTTGAGATTAATAAAAGTAGCAGGGTTAGTCCCGCGCCGACGTAGAGGGTATTGCGGGTGCGGTTGTCGCGATTGAACTCCACGCGATCCCGTTGTTGGAGCAGACCTTGGTGCCGACTCACGATCCGCCGATTCAAGCTGGCCAAGGCGTCAATTTGGGTGGGGTCATCTTCGCTCAATTGCTGATGGATACTGTCCGTGTCTCCGGACCGGTGCGCCGCGAGTAACGCCCGGGCGATGTCTGCCCGTGCGATCAGCGCCGTTTCGAGTTCCGCAACTTCACTTTTGTTTTCCGCCTCGGAAGCAGCCAAAGCTTTTGCAACTTCGATGTGCTCGGAGAGTTCTCCGAACGCCTGGCTCATTTGAGCCCGTTGGTCGGGGTTGTTGGTCAGGAGGAACGCGTGTAAGGCGCTCTCCGCTCGTTGGCCTGCGGTGACGGCTGCGTTGATCTCGGCGATGAACGCGTGGGTGTGGTTGACCCATTGCGCGGAGCGATTGGCTCGCTGCAGATTGGTAATCGAGAGCACCACCTCGGTCACCATGCTCGTCGCGAGAATGGCGAAGACCAAAAGGATCAGGCGGAATGTTTTGTCCATGAGGTGGAGGCGGGTTGAAACCGAATAGGAGAAAAATAGAGGATCACTCGACGAGAAAGGGATTGGGGCGAGGTGCTGCTTTCCCAGGAGGAGGATCGGTGCTCGGATCCTGAGTGCGCACGACTTTGGCGGTAATGTTCTTGCGCTGGTTATTATACGAAAAATCGAATTCGAATGCCGAGGTCCAATTTGCGTTGAGCGAGCGGGCCACCTTGCCGGCGATCTTGCGCAACGACGGGTCGGAACGCGTCATAGTGAAAAAAATGTTACGATTATTGTAGTCAAGATACGCGCCATCCTCCGTGACGTAGCAGACGGCGTGAGAGGTCATCCCCACCAGCCTGATGTGGATAAGCCGGGTCTCAAAACCTTTTGGCTTGAGAACGTCGTCGGCTAGACACGCGTAATCGTCACAGTCCCCGCTTTTAGTGCGAAGGAACTCTTCGGGCGTCTGCACGTAATCAAAAAGCTCGAAGTTGAAGTCGGAGAACATACGACTAAATTTTTTTGGGGTCAGGTCGGGTTGGCCACGGAGGTGCCCTATGCTCATGGCCATCGAGGTCGTCGCAAATAGGGCCAGAGCGAGAAGACCTCCCGCCAAGGTAACTTTTCGATGAGATGGTCCCAAACCAAGCCTTAGACTGCTTCTTGCGGAAGCGGCGATTGGGTAGGTCCGCTCACAGCGTGATGGGACTGGAAGATATGATGGATTTGTTTTCACACGAGAATGGCCAGCTCGCGTCGCGGTCTTAGACTATTGCCATTGAAATGCAGCGTTGTCGGATTGTCGAATTTCCCCTGCTAGGGTATATCACCCGGTCCGTTTTGAGGGGTTCGACCGGGCAGGTCGGGGGTGGTCTTTGCCTTGTGATTCCGGAGGAGAGGGATGAATATCCCGAATCAATAGCGTTTGTTGGTGTGCGTGCGCACGCCAGACCTACCCATTTCCTCATCTGCTTCCCATGCCTGTTGCCGCTCGTTTTAAGTCGAAAAACTCATCCCGTCGTCGCTCCGAACCGGAGTTAATCTTTGGCGATTTATGGGAGTTCGATCCCGCGCCGGAGTCCGCCGACCCCAAGCTGCTGAGACGTTACCAGCTCTTCATTGGCGGCAAGTTTGTGGCACCCAAGAGTCGTAACTATTTCCCGACCATCAGTCCGGGCACCGGCAAGCCGCTGGCGGAGATTGCGCTCGCGTCGCCGGCCGACGTTGACGCTGCCTATGCCGCCGCTGCCAAGGCGTTCCCTGCGTGGTCAAAATTGCCCGGTGCAGAGCGGGGCAAATATCTCTATCGACTCGCGCGTCTATTGCAGGATCGCGCCCGCGAGTTTGCGGTCGCCGAAACCATGGATGGTGGCAAGCCGATCAAGGAGTCTCGCGACTTCGATGTGCCGGTAGCTGCCGCGCACTTCTTCTACCATGGCGGTTGGGCGGACAAACTGGCCTATGCATTTCCGGGTGCCACGCCTCAACCGCATGGCGTGGTGGGGCAGGTGATCCCATGGAATTTCCCTTTATTGATGCTGGCGTGGAAAATCGCTCCGGCGCTGGCGACCGGTAACACCGTTGTGCTCAAGCCCGCCGAGACGACCTCCATCACCGCGCTAAAATTTGCCGAGATCGTGCAGGAAGCCGGTTTGCCTCCCGGGGTTGTGAATATTGTCACCGGAGCCGGCGAAACCGGAGCGGCGGTAGTCAATCATCCGAACGCCGCGAAGGTCGCCTTCACCGGATCGACTGACGTGGGTAAACTCATCATGCGTTCGACCGCCGGCACGGGCAAAAAGCTCACCCTCGAACTTGGCGGTAAGGCGGCCAATATCGTCTTCGAAGACGCCCCGCTCGATCAGGCGGTGGAAGGCATCGTCAACGGTATCTTCTTCAACCAAGGCCACGTCTGCTGCGCCGGTTCGCGTCTCCTCGTCCAGGAAAGTATCGCGGAGGCGGTGCTCAAACGGCTCAAGAATCGCGTAAGCGTGTTGCGGGTCGGCAACCCCTTGGACAAGAATACCGACATCGGCGCGATCAACTCCAAGGAGCAGCTCGACAAGATCGCTGGACTAGTGAAAGCCGGGCGGGCGGAAGGCGCCGAGATGTTTCAACCTAAGTGCACCCTGCCTCGCAACGGTTGGTATTTCCGCCCAACCTTGTTCAGCGGGGTGGAGCAAAGTCACCGTATCGCCCGCGAGGAAATCTTCGGACCGGTATTGTCGATTCTCACCTTCCGGACGCAGAGTGAGGCCGTCGAAAAGGCCAACAACACCGCTTATGGCCTAAGTGCCGGCGTATGGACGGAGAAAGGCTCGCGCATCCTGAAGATGAGCACCGAACTAAAAGCCGGTGTGGTCTGGGCCAATACGTATAACAAATTCGATCCCGCATCGCCGTTTGGTGGATACAAAGAGTCCGGCTTCGGCCGCGAAGGCGGCAAACACGGCCTCCACGACTACGTAAAACTCACCTGAGGCGCTGCGCGCCCCAAATGCTGAAAGCTGAAAGATCCGAAACACTGAAAGAAGTTTTCCGCCTCTCAGCCCAATCTGAATTCGTAAATCCAAAATCCAAACGATGCCTCGTTTAACTATTTCCAAGACCCCCAAGTGTTACGTTGGGGGTAAGTTTATCCGCTCGGAGAGTGCGCGCACGTTTCCGCTCAATGCCGCCTCAGGTGAATTTTTTGCGCATGTGCCGCAGTGCACCCGCAAGGACGTGCGCAACGCCGTCGAAGTCGCCGCGAAGGCGGGTGGTGGTTGGGCTGGTCGATCCGCCTACAATCGAGGGCAGATCCTCTACCGCCTCGCCGAGATGCTTGAGCCGCGTTCCGCCGAACTTGTCGATGCGCTAAAGCTCGGGGGAGCGACTCCGTCAGAGGCCAAGGCCGAAGTCACGGCCACGATCGATCGTATCGTGCACTACGCCGGCTGGACCGATAAATACGAACAGCTCCTCGGTAGTGTGAACCCCGTCGCATCGCCGCACTTTAATTTTACCGTCACCGAGCCCATGGGCGTGATCGGTGTTGTCGCACCAGATGAGTCGCCGTTGCTCGGATTGCTCACGTGCATCCTGCCGGCGATCACGGCGGGCAACAGTGTGGTCGTCATTACCTCTGAATCTGCACCTTATCCGGCGATTGCTTTGGGCGAGATGTTAGCCACCAGTGATCTCCCGGGAGGTGTCGTCAATTTGCTCACGGGTTTCCGTAAAGAAATGGTGCCCACCTTTGCGACCCACGAACACATCCGTGGTATTGGCGGCGTGGTCAGTGCGGATGAACGCAAGACCCTTGAAACCGGAGGGGTGGAAAGCATGAAGCGCGTGAAGATTTTCAACGCGGCGGATGCCATCGATTGGCGGGCTGGCGACGGCCCCAAAGCCTCCCTCTACGCTATCGCCGACTTCTTGGAATACAAGACGACCTGGCATCCCGTCGGTGCGTAGGAATTCAGATTTGGCCTTAATCTAGTTGGGTAAAGGAGTTCTCATTCAGCTTTCAAATTGGTTTCATTTGCCGTCTGCATGACCGAACTCAACCGAACTGAATTATGAAGCACACAAATTTGATTTCCAAGTGGTCTGCCGGGTTGGCCGTGATGACGGTAATGTTAACGTTCCCGGTTTTTGCCGTGGCCGGAACGGCGGACAAGGCGCCCAACATCATCGTCATTCTGACGGATGACCAGGGGTGGGGGGATTTAAGCATTAGCGGTAATACAGTTTTGGATACGCCCAACATTGACCGGCTCGCGCGAGAAGGCGCTCGGTTTGACCGCTTCTATGTCAGTGCGGTGTGCTCGCCGACCCGCGCGGAGTTTTTAACCGGCCGGCATCATGCTCGTAGCGGCGTTTATTCGACCTCCGAGGGTGGCGAACGGGTGAACCCCGAAGAAAAGATGATCGGGGAGTTTTTTCGCGAAGCGGGCTATCGCACGGCGGCTTTCGGCAAGTGGCACAGTGGCATGCAGTATCCCTACCATCCGAATGCCCGTGGGTTTGAGGAATTCTATGGCTTCTGCTCAGGCCATTGGGGCGACTACTTCAGCCCGATGCTGGAGCACAATGGGCAGATGGTGACCGGCAATGGTTTCGTGATCGATGACTTCACGGAACGCGCGATGGACTTCATCGAGGAGAGTCAGGACGAGCCCTTCTTCGTCTACTTGCCCTACAATACGCCGCATTCGCCCATGCAGGTGCCGGACCGTTGGTTGAAAAAATTCAAGGATCTCGAGCTCCCGCCCGATCATCCGCCGGCTCCGGGTGACAAACTCGATCATGCCCGGGCGGCGTTCGCGATGTGTGAGAACATCGATTGGAACGTGGGTCGCATCATGGACAAGCTCGATGCACTCGAGATCGCGGACAATACGATCGTGATCTATTTTTCTGATAATGGTCCCAACGGAGCACGTTGGAATGGCGGTATGCGTGGTCGCAAAGGCTCGACCGATGAGGGTGGGGTGCGTTCACCCTTTTCCCTGCGCTGGCCAGCGAAGGTGAAGGCGGGCACCGAGGTGACTCAACTGAGCACCGCGATGGACCTTTTGCCGACATTGGCGGAGGTGTCGGGAGTGAAGCTGTCTGGCGGAAAGCCGATCGATGGCATGAGTTTTGCGCCCCTGCTCTGGGGCGATGATGACGACTGGCCGGAACGCACCATCGTGAACCATTGGAAGACCCGCACCTCGGTGCGCAATGCACAGTATCGGCTCGATTATGAGGGCAACCTTTACGACATGCTCGCCGACCCCGGACAGACGATGGCTATCAACGAAGAGCAGCCGCAGGTCGCGGCGGAGTTGGCTCAGGTCGTGGCGGATTTTCGGGCAGAGATGTTGGTCAACTACGGGCCGGAATTTGATGACCGACCCTTTGTGGTGGGCCACCCCGATGAGAAGATCACGCAGGTGCCGGCCCGGGATGGCAAAGGGCATGGCAACATCGTGCGGTCCAATCGCTGGCCCAACGATTCGTTCCTCACAAATTGGACGAGTTTGGATGATTCCATCACCTGGGATTGTGAGGTGGGAGAGACGGGGACTTATACCGTCGAATTGTTCTACACCTGCCCGCCGGCGGATGTCGGTTCGACGGTCGAGCTCAGTTTCAAGGGCGATGCTCTCGAGGCGAAAATCGTCGAAGCGCATGATCCGCCCCTGCGCGGCATGGAGCATGATCGTTTCGTGCGCGGAGAGTCCTACGTAAAAGATTTTAAACGGGTTACCTTGGGCGAGATTCACCTCGAAGCAGGCAAGGGGACGCTCGCATTGAAGGCGCTCGATATGCCGGGATCGCAAGTCATGGACTTTCGTCTGATGCTGTTGTCGCGGGTGGAGTGAGGCGCGCGCGATAGGGCGGAGTCGCTCTTTCTCTTTCATCTTTATCGTAATCGTTCTCGTTCTCGTAATCGTTCTCTGACGGCGGAGCCGCCCCGTTTGATTGAGGATAAGGATAAAGAATAAAGAGAAAGATGAGTGGGAATTGTCATTCGTGGAGTTTCGGGGATGATTCGGGGATGCGTATCCCTCAGATTCTCCGATTTGTTTTCCTGTTTGGCCTCGTCGGTGGCTTTTGTGCTGCGGCTGAAATGCCCGGTTTGAAAGTGGGGGATCGGGCGCCTGAATTTACTTTGGCATCCGGCACCGGGAGTGAAATCAGCCTAGCTGATCTCCGGAAAAATGGACCGGTGATTCTGGTGTTTGTGCGTTCAGCGGATTGGTGTCCGCATTGCCGCCGGCAATTGCAGGGGTTGGAGGCAGACCGGGCGGAGCTCGAAGCGCATGGAGCGCAATTGGTGGCGCTCAGCTACGATAGTGCTGCGACCCAAGCCCAGGCCGTGGCCAAGCTCGGGTTGACCTATCCGCTGTTGGCCGATCCCGGGAGCAAAACCATCGATGCTTACGGTATCCGTAATCACGAAGCCCGGGGCAAAGGTCTCGGTGTTCCGCACCCGGCAATCTTTGTCGTAGATCGCACGGGTGTAATCCGGGCAAAACTGATGGAAGAGAGCTACCGCGACCGCCCCAGCAGTGAGGCGATCCAAGCAGCGCTTACAAAC
>JABIRI010000241.1 GCA_018667915.1 Opitutaceae bacterium
CGCCCCCACGGCTAAACCCTCAATTTTCCCTTCTTTGGTATTTCGCGCTGTGATGAAGATGACCGGAATCGATTTGGTGTCATCGTTCGCTTGGAGACGGCGACAGACCTCGATGCCATCCATTTCCGGCATCATGACATCCAGCAGGATCAACTCCGGCTTATGCTCCCTGATTGAATCGAGGGCTTCTTGTCCGGAGTAGGCTGCGGTCACGGCCAGGTTGTGTCGCTCCAACTTCCGTTTGAGCAACTGGACGTTGATCAGTTGGTCGTCTACGACGAGGATACGCGGGGCGGACATAGATGGTGGTGCGGGGTAAGTTGCGGGAGTGAGTAGCCGGAAAGTCTGTTCAAATCGATTTACTGAGAAAGGCAGTATGCTTTGGTCGTATTTTTCATCAGCATCGCAACGGTCATGGGGCCGACCCCGCCGGGCACGGGGGTAATTTTGGAAGTGAGAGGAGCCACCGCATCAAAGTCGACATCGCCGACCAAGCGGTAGCCCGATTTCCGCGTTTCATCTGGAATACGGTTGATGCCCACATCGATCACGACTGCGCCGGGTTTGACCATATCTTTAGTCACGAAATGTGGGCGCCCAATTGCGGCGATCAAAACGTCGGCTTGGCGGGTGATGGCGGGTAAGTCGTTGGTCGCCGAGTGGCAGATCGTAACGGTTCCGTTTGCGCCGGCTTTTTTCTGTAGAGCAAGTAATGCGATGGGTTTCCCCACGATCAGGGAGCGGCCGACGACAACGACGTGTTTGCCGCGTAAATCGACGTCGCTGCGAGCCAGCATCTCCATGATGCCGGCCGGTGTGCAGGAGGCGAAGCCCGTGTCATCTTCTTGGGCGATCTTACCGAGATTAAGGGTGTGGAAGCCATCCACATCTTTCTCCGGCGAGACCCGACGAAAGACCGCCAATTCGTTGAGATCACCGGGGAGCGGGGACTGCACCAGAATACCATCGACTCCGGCATCGTTATTGAGGTCATCAATCAACGCCTCGAGTTCGGTCTGAGTGATCGTTTCGGGAGGGAGAATGATGCGACTCGTCACTCCGATTTCGGCGGCGGTTTTCTCCTTCTTTTTTACGTAGGACACCGAGGCGGGATCGTCGCCGACGCGAACCAACGCGAGACAAGGTGCCCGTCCTTTGAACGTGGCGACTTCCGATTTAAGTTCTGCGATGATGGTCGCAGCGATTTCGTTTCCGCTGATAAGCTCCATGAGGATGGGGGAGGGCGTGGTGGTTCTTAACGGAGTTGAATCGACTCGACGGTGATGACGATGTCCTTCGTATCCGGAATCGGGCGAGCCGTTCCATAAACGACAACTTGGTGGCGCATGTAATTTTCCACCGGAGTATTGAGGAGGATTTTTTTCAGGTCGAGGTAGGCAAAACGGGTGCCGGAGTCGGTTTGGAGGGCAAAATCATAGGGGCGCCGCGGTCGCAGCGGCGAACGTGTGGATGCCAGCACCCCTTCGAACAGACGGGGCAGATCTGCCAGGCTTTCCCGTTCGGCCGGAGTTCGGTCGATGGCCTTGCCGATCGTGGGCTTGGGGTTGAGCGGAGTGGAGGGTCCACCCGCCGACACATCGTCCTGAAGCGTCGCGGTGGGGATTTCCGGTGCGGTGCGAAGGATACCTGTGGGTTCCGCCCCGAAAACATAACCCGTCACCGGCTGATCGAGCTCCAGCTGGGTCCACCGCCCCCGGAGTCCGGTTATCGTGACGATATCGTCCACCGTAGCTTGTGTCAGCACCGGCGTTGAGGTTTTGGCGCCCAGATGCAGGGGGGCTCCGGGTTTCACGTCCAAGTCCTTTCCAATGTATCGATTTTCGACGAAAACATCATGAGGGCCAGGCAGCGCGACGGTGGCCCAACCCGATGGCGTGCTGTTGCCCGAAACCACCTCAGGCAGCATTTCGCCCGGTTTGATCAATCTGAGCACAGGAGAGCCGGAATCGGGTCGCAAATGGACAGGTGTGGCGCGGGTTGCGACCTCAGCAGTGAGGGCGCCGGCGAGGATGAGAGAGGCGATGAGGGACTTAGCGAGCATGTGACGATCGAGTTGGTTTAATAACAATGGCGTCGTGGTTGGGCATTGGAGCTGTGGGAGATTGGAACAGTCGGGAGATGTCTTTGCGAGAAAGTTGCTTCACGGCTCGCAACGGGATACCGCGGAGGGGAAACCCACCGATCTGGTAGCGCCGAAGACGTTTTACGGGAAACCCGAGGGCGAGGAACAGTTGGCGGATTTCGCGCTTCTTTCCGTGGTGCATCCACACATCCAGTTCGATGGAACTGTCATTGCGCGGATTCACGAGTGCGGCGCGCTCGACCCGAAACCATTCGTCCTCCATTTTTACGCCCTTGATGAGGCGCGTGAGGCGAGCGCGGGGAAACGGCGTGTCCAAACGGACATGGTAGCGTTTCACCACGACGTTGCGCGGGTGCATCAACTTATTGGCGAGATCGCCATCAGTTGTCAGAATCACCAGTCCCTCGGAATCCTTATCGAGCCGTCCCGCGCAGAAGAAGCGGCGGTTCAGCAGCTGATGGGGAAGAAGATCAAAAACCGTGCCCGGATTGTGTGGGTCGTCATTGGAGCACACGAGCCCACGCGGTTTATGGACGGCGACGGTCATGGGCTCTTGGCGCGGGGGACGGATACGCTGATCCTCGACCGTGACTTGATCGACCCCGGGGGTGACCTTTTGGCCGATTTCGGCGATTTTGCCGTTTACGCGCACCTCGCCGGCCTCGATCAACGACTCCGCGGCGCGTCGGGAGCAGATCCCGGCATCGGCGATAAATTTCTGGAGACGTATTTCGGCGGTTTTCAAGGCCTCGGGAGTTGGTTGCAATTGAGCATCGGAAGCAAGGATTGAGAGATTTACGTGAAGGTAAAGTGTCGTCGTCAAAGTAAGGCTTGCGCGAAAGTGGACGGAGTTGATCAAATTACCTCCCATGTCATCCGACAACGCCGCCTCTCCGTATTCCAAAACTAACCCTTTTTCGGCCAAAATTACCGAGAATCGCCTCCTGAACGCTCCGGGGTCCGCAAAGGAGACCCGACACTTCATCGTCGATATCGAAGGCAGTGGGCTGAGCTACACCGTGGGAGACTCGCTGGGCGTATTTGCGACCAATCAGGCCAAAGAGGTTGAAGAGTTGCTGACACAGATCGGGGCGACGGGCGATGAGCTGGTTTCGCCCAAGATGTTGAAGCTAGAGACGCCGATTACCTTGCGCGAAGCTTGGACGAGCCGCCTGGCGCTCGCTGGCCCGACCCCCATGTTGTTGAAAACACTGGTGGAGAAGGTGTCAGATGAGGCGGAGAAAGCTGGACTCGCCGAGCTGCTGGACCCGGAAAATAAGGATAACCTCAAGCCTTGGTTGGAGCAGCGCCACTACATCGATATTCTGCAGGAGTTTAGCAGCGCGAAATTTTCCGCCCAAGAGTTGGTGGATTTGCAGCGCAAACTGATGCCGAGACTTTATTCGATCGCATCCTCACCGCGGGTTTCGCCTCAGGGGGTGCACCTTACCGTTGCGATCGTGCGTTATGAAACCTTGGGTCGCGAACGGGTGGGGGTCTGTTCGTCCTTCATGGCCGACCGCGTCGACGTCAGCGAAACCCCCGTCCCGATTTTTGTTTCCAATTCCCACTTCGGCCTGCCCGAAGACCATGTCGAGCGGGATATCATTATGGTGGGTCCTGGCACGGGTATCGCCCCGTTCCGCGCGTTTGTGCAAGAGCGCGCCGGGCAAGGCGGTTCCGGTCGCAATTGGGTGTTCTTCGGCGATCAGCACGAGGCGACCGATTTCCTCTACGCCGATGAGTGGAAGAATTATTTGGCCAGTGGCGATGTCGCCAAACTAGACCTCGCGTGGTCTCGTGACCAAGCCGAGAAAGTTTATGTCCAGGACAAGATGCGCGAAGCCGGAGCCGAGCTATGGAAATGGCTCGAAGGTGGGGCGATATTCTACGTCTGTGGTGATGCGAAGCGCATGGCCAAGGATGTTGACCGGGCGCTGCACGACGTCGCGGCGGAGCACGGTGGCATGAGCGAAGAAGAGGCCGTCGCCTTCGTGAAGCAGCTCAAGAAAGACAAACGCTACCAGCGCGACGTCTATTGATAATCGTCAGCTGGCGTTTGATCTAGTTTGACGCCTTGAGGAAGAATCCCCCCATGGCGAATAGGATGGCCGCCAGCGCCAGATAGGCGAAGGCGTTTGCTCCTGCGTAGAGGGCAAGGAATACCAAGGGCACGAAAGCCAACCCGACCGCGCTCCAACCAATGATGCGATTGGGGCGTCCGCCCTCGGTATCTTCACCTACTTCGGCCGCCACATCGATGGGGCGCCGGAGACGTTCATAAAAGTCGGCCGTGCGGGCTGGTAGGGCGGTGACGTCCTGCCCGTAAAGCGGCGTGAAGAGAAAACTCAGCACAGCCAGTCCGACCGAGGTGAGTCCGAGCCAAATCGCGCCCGCTTCGCCTCCGAGCACCCGGGGCGCTACTTCGCCCGTAATCGAGTAAGTGGAGACTAGCCCCAGTGAAACGAATGCTACGGCGCCGAGCAGTGCACACCCCACGGCGGCGTGCCCGCGGCTACGATTGTGGAGCAGGCCCAATCGCCGCGACGCCATCAGCGTGATAAAGGAGGTCGCTACCACCGCGATATATTGCGGCCCCAGCGCCCAGTTGAAGTCGAAGCGAATGAGGGACGCCACGGCGATGCCGCTAAGAATTGAGGGGATGGCGGCCCACGTTGAGGGGATCTTCGTCACCACTCCGACCATCAACGGCACCGTCACGGGAATGCCCACCAATCCGAGCACGATGTTGGCAAAGGTGAAGAGGCCCCATGAGCTATTGACGATAATCTCGGCCATCACGATCGCTGCGATGGCGAGAAAAACGACCACCCCGCGGCCCACCCATAGGAGCTCCTTCTGGGTGGCTTCTTTGCGAAAGTGCCCTTTGTAAAGGTCGATGGATACGATCGAGGAAAGCGTATTCCAAACGCTGTCGAGGGCCGACATGGATGCAGCGATCATGGCGGCGATGAACAAGCCGATGATGCCGGCAGGAAGGTAGTGCACGACGACCGCGATGAAGATGGACTCTTCGGGTTTGGAACTGCCCGCGAACGCGGCGAGTTGGCTGACCTCGGGCCAGAGCATTTTGCCGACGAGCGGCGGTAAGCCGAAAAGCAGGGGGGAAAGACAATAGAGGCCGATGGTCACCCAACCGGTGCGTTTCGCGGCCTTCTCGTCTTTGACCAGAAAGAAGCGTTGCGCCTTGTCACCGACGACCGTGCCGAAGATGGCCTGAGCGACGAGACCGATCATGAACCACGGCGAATAGAACGCGCCGTTGGGTAAGTGATGCTCCATCTTTAGCGGCGGCAATCCCTCTACCAACTGAGTCGGCGTGATGGGGTTGGCTCCGAAGAAAACGATGATGAGCAGGACCACGCAGACCGAGAGTAGCACGATAAACTGCAGCACATCGGTCATGCTGACCGCCCAGATCCCACCGGCTACGGAGTAGAGCAAAACGAAGAAGCCGAAGAAAATTATCAGTCCGTCCACGGCCCACGGCACATCGGGAAACAGAGCAGGGGCGGAGATACGGGCTACGGCCGCCAGATGTTGGCCCGGCCAGTAGAGCATGCTGATACACAACACCACGCCGATCACGAGACGGGTGGTATGGTTGTAGCGTTCCTCCACATACTCGACGGGTGAAGAGATTCGGGCCCGGCGCCATTTCACGGCGGAAAACAGAAAGCCGATGACAAATCCAATGGGATTGGCGACGAAGAACAGGATGCCGAACCAGCCGGTATTATAGACAAAACTGGCAGCCCCGGTGAACATCCACGCCGAGAACGTCGACATGTAGAGCGACACGCCCGCCGCCCACCAGGGGATGCGGTTACCGCCGACGAAGAAGTCTTTGCCGGATTTGTTCTGCTTGGTGAAGAGGAAGCCCGCCGCAAATACGGCGATCAAATACAAGACCACCACGAAGTAGTCGGATTGACTGAGGCCAGAAAAACTAGGTTCGGGGGTATTCAGAATGCTGGAAGGGGTCGAGGGAGCTGGAGGATGAAAAGATTCGATCTCGCGATGGTGAGAAATCGGGACCTTATTCTGGGTGAGGGATCCTTAGATGAATCTATTGAAAAAATCTGCATGAATATTTCTGAAAATTCCTCCGACTGGTCCTTTGTGCACGTTTCCGACCTACACGTGGGGTCGCCGCGGTCCTATCGATTTCAGCCGGCGTGGAATGAAAACTGGCAAACTGCGCGGCAACAGATTCAGGAAATTGCTCCCGAATTGGTATTGATAGGAGGAGATCTGACCCGGGACGGTGCGACGCATACGGGGGAGTTGAATTTGGTGCTGGAGGATTTGGCGCAACTCGGCCCGGAATGTCTGATCATTCCCGGGAATCACGAAGTGGGCAACAAGTGGTCACCTGATTCTTCCGTGGCGATCAACTCCACCTACTTGCGCCACTATCACAACGTGTTTGGAGCGAGCGAGTGGTCGCACGTGCGGGGCGAGGGAATCAATCGGGTCCGATTTACGGGTATCGATGCGTTCAAACTCGGCAGCGGTCTCGCGGAGGAAACCGAACTGCGCGATTGGCTTGATCAGTTGGAAGCGAATTCATCCTGCTCAAATCACGTGTGGATGATTCACCCGGCGTTGTTCGCCGATCATTTTGCGGAGCCCGATTTCGATCGAACGGTAGATCGGGTGCCGTGGTATTTTGGGCTTAATCGAGCCGATCGTTTTTACCTCTGGGATGTGATGAAACGCACGGGCGCTACTCATGTAATCAGCGGTCATATACATTGCCGTCGTCACGTGGTCGTGGACGGAGTGCATCTTCACTTAGCGCCCGCGACGGCATTCCCTCAATGGGGCGACCGTTGGCCGGATGGCGATGATCGGTTGGGGTTTTTGGAATTTTCGGTTTCCGCGGGGAAAATTACATCTCGATTTGTCCCGCTTGAACGCACGAGTGACTTGCAGGGTTACGGTCCGGGGGGGAACCCGGCGGTCGAAGGCCGTGATTATTCGGTAGCGCAAGAACAGCCCGCATTTGAACCGGTTCGGGGCGCCTAATCAGGGTTCCAATACAACTTCCCGCAGGGGGTAGGTGTTGAGCATATTGTCGGTCCAGTTTTTCACCTCTGGTCGAATCAAATATTTGTTGGTGTAGTGATAAATCGGCGCGACGGGCATTTCATCGAACAACAGTTCTTCCATGGCCGTGAATATTTGCCACCGCTTCTCCGGGACAACCTCGTCAAGGGCGGCGCGGAGCAAACGATCGTAGTCGGCGTTGGACCAACCCGCGACGTTGAACCCGTGGCCCGTGCGCGTGCTTTCTAGAAACCGAGTCGGGTCGTCGGGCGCCACGATGTAGGCGTTTCGTGAGATGTCGAAATTACCTAGGTGGATGCTGTCGAGGTAGACTTTCCATTCTTGATTCTCGAGTTGGATATCGACCCCAAGTTCACGTCGCCACATCTGTTGCACGGCTTCGGCGATGACCCGATGATTTTCCGCGGTGTTATAGAGCAGGGTGATCGACGGAAAGCCTTCGCCTCCCGGGTAACCCGCTTCGGCCAAAAGTTTCCGAGCTTGCTCTAGATCTATGGAGACGCCGGGGACGGTTGAGTGATAACCACTGACCCCGTAGGGTGTGAAACGGTGAGCAGGAGTCTCGCCGGCTCGAGTGATCTCACGGGTAATGGCCGCGCGATCAATCGCCATAGCCAGAGCACGACGCACTCGAGCGTCATCCAATGGGGGGCGACGGGTATTGAAGGAGTAATAATAGGTGCCGGAAAAGGGCGCGATGCGAAGTTCGTCAGGTCGCTCGCGTCGGTAGGTGTCGATTTTGTTTACGGGCACGTTGACGGTGCGATGGAGTTGGCTGGCGCGGTAGGCCGCCTCTTCGGAGGTCTGGCTTTCGATGGGGAAAAATTTGATGTGATCCAATTTGATTTCACTGCGGTTCCAATAAGTCGGGCTTCGAGAAACTTGCAGAAATTGATTTTGTTTCCATTCGGTCAGCACATACGGGCCGTTGCCCACAATGTTCTCTGGCCGCGTCCAGACTGTGCCTTTGCGTCGCATCGCATTGTGTTTTTCCAACACGTGAACCGGGACGGGGAACCAGGTCCGTGCTGACATCATGCGGAGGAGGAACGGAGTAGGGCGGGCCGCTCGGATTTCGAGGGTGCGTGGGTCGATGGCGCGACAACCCACGGTGCCAAAATCGTTCGTGAGGCCTTGATTGAAGTCCGTGGCTCCCGCCATGAAATATAAAGCCTCGGAGTTTTCCGAAGCCATCGCTGGCGCGAGTATGCGTTCAAACGCACTGACAAAATCGTGGGCGGTCACCGCCACCCCGTCAGACCATTTGGCATCCGCCCGCAGGTGGAAGGTGTAGGTCACGCCGTCGTCGTCGATCTCCCAACTTTCAGCCACTCCCGGTAGCGGATCCAAGGTCACCGGATCGTAGCGCACTAAACCCTCGAACAGTGCAAGCACCACGCGTGATTCGGGAGATCCGGTCACGATCTGAGGATCGAGATCTGCGAGCTCGGTGCCATTGGCAAGAAGCAGAGTATTGGTGGTATTAGCTTGTTCGACCATTGAGCGTTGGTCGCGACAACCCACCGCCCCCAAGGACAATGCAGCCAGCAACAGTCGAAGCGGTGAACGAAGACGGAGACGATGGCGGAAAAAATCGTGCATCGGCGAGAAGCATCAGCGAGGGAGCAGGCTGATTGAAGAATAATCGGCAATCCACTCCGGCGGGTATTTTCTACTCGCTTCGACTCCGGCAAGTTCCGCTATATTTCTCGTATATGACATTTACTGATCGCACTGCATTGGTGACCGGAGCGGGACGCGGCATTGGCAAGGCCATTGCCGAGGATCTCGCTGCTAAAGGCGTCAAACTCATCTGCGTTTCGAAAAATCCCGCCAGCTGTGGCGCGGTGGCGGATGCCATCAATGCCGCCGGTGGCACCGCCGTCGCTCGGGCGGTTGACGTGGCGGATGGACCGGCGGTGACCGCGGCCGCGGCCGAATTACTGCAAGAGTTTACCAAGATCGATATACTCGTGAACAATGCCGGCATCACCCGTGACGGGCTGTTGGCTCGGATGTCTGAAGATGATTGGAACGCCGTGATTCAGACCAATCTTTCCAGCGCCTTCCACTGGACCAAGGCCATTGGCTGGCCCATGTGCCGCAATCGGTGGGGACGGATCGTCAATATTTCCTCGGTATCCGGAATCATTGGAAACGCGGGGCAGGCCAACTACTCGGCCGCCAAGGCGGGACTCATTGGATTCTCCAAGACAACCGCCAAGGAGTTTGCCCGTCGTAATGTCACCGTAAATGTCGTCGCGCCGGGGTTCATTCAGACCGATATGACCGCGGAACTTAGCGAAGAAGTCCAAAAGGGCGTTACCGACTTTATTCCCATGCGACGATTTGGAGAAGCATCTGATATTGCGCACGCCACATCTTTTCTCTGTAGTCAGGAAGCAGCCTATATAACCGGTCAGGTTTTTACCGTTGACGGCGGTATGGCGATGTGAAGCCTCCCACCTTAGTAAAATCTCCCTATGTCCGACCAAAAAACCATCGAACAACGCGTTAAAGAAATCATCGTTAACCAGCTCAACGTGAACGAGGAACAAATTACGCCTGAGGCGTCGTTCCTAGACGATCTCGGCGCTGATTCACTCGACACTGTCGAGCTGATCATGGCCTTCGAGGAGGAATTCAAGGAGGAGATCAAGGGAGAAATCCCCGAGTCTGACGCCGAGAAGCTCCAGACCGTCGGTCAAGTTACCGAGTATATTAAGGGCAAAGCTGGCGACAGCTGATCCCTTCGAACTACTTTATTGGGCGTTCTACCCGGTCTCGTGAGAGTCTGATGGTAGGGCGCCCTTTTTATTTAACTCTATTGGAAGTATCGCTCGATGTCATCATCTCTCCCTGATTCACAACGTGTCGTTGTAACTGGTTTGGGTGCCGTCCACGGCCTCGGACATGATCCCGATTCATTTTGGACCAGCTTGAAGGCGGGTAAGTCCGGCGTTGATCGCGTGGGTCTGTTCGATCCGGAACCCTATGCCTGTCATATCGGTTCCGAGGTTCGGGACTGGGATGTGAATCAGCACATGGATCCCAAGGAAGCGCGCCGGAACGATCGCTACACGCACTTTGGCTTTGTGGCATCCACTCAGGCAGTCGCCGACTCCGGATTGGATCTCGATCAGGAGAATCCGGATGAGATCGGCGTAATTGTGGGCTCGGGTATCGGAGGCATGCTTACCTACGAGCAGCAGCTTCGTCGCTTGGTCGACGGGGGACCACGGAAAGTTTCGCCCTTCACGATCCCCGCGCTGATTGGCAATATTTGCTCGGGCATGGTGGCGATTCATTATGGGGTTCGTGGACCAAACTTCGGTGTGGTCTCAGCCTGTGCTACTGCCACTCACGCCATTGGTGAAGCGATGCACATGATTCGTCGAGGCGATGCCCGCGTGATGATCGCCGGTGGAGCGGAGGCGGCAGTTACGCCATTTGCTTACGCCAGCTTCTGCTCGATGAAAGCGATGAGCACGCGTAACGACGATTCTCAGACCGCGAGCCGTCCGTTCTCGATGGGCCGCGATGGATTTGTGATGGGAGAGGGCGCCGGCGTGCTGATATTGGAGGCTCTCGATCATGCTAAAGCTCGGGGCGCTAAAATTTATGGTGAAGTGGCCGGTTACGCCGCGACGGCGGACGCCCATCACATCACGATGCCGGATCCGGAAGGAAAAGGTCTCGGCATGGCGATGACTCGTGCGCTCCGCGCCGCGGGGCAAACCACCGAAAGTGTGGACTACATCAATGCCCATGGCACGTCCACGCCCTACAACGACAAATTTGAAACCCTCGCGATTAAGCGTCTATTTGGCGATTATGCCTCGAAACTTCCCGTTTCATCCACGAAGTCGATGACGGGTCACTTGCTCGGTGCCGCTGGTGGTATCGAAAGTGTCGCGAGTTTGATGGCGATCCAGGACGGCGTGATCCCGCCGACGATCAATCTGTTGGAATCAGATCCAGAGTGTGATCTGGATTACGTGCCCAACGAAGCCCGTGACGCCAAAGTTGAGGTGGTATTGAGCAACAATCTCGGATTTGGCGGTCAGAACGCCGCCATCGTTTTCCGCCGCGTGTAAACTGCTTGATTAATTGCCGAATGGCGTGGACGCCATCGGTGGTAAGTTGGGCACGGTTACTCCGAACGGATACTGTTCGTCGGGCGAACCCGGCAGGCTGCATTTTTCAAGAAACCGATTCAGCGCGGCCCAGCTTTGCGGGGCGTTGCCGGAGTCGTGGTCAAAAATAAGTTTGGCCCCCGAACGTAGCCGCACGCGCATCAGCGAATCGCCCGCGGTGTGGCTGCGGGGGTCTGCAATATCACCGGTTCGAATGTCGCTCCAAGGCACCAAGATCGTGATTTCCTTCCACCAACCCGCCGTTCGCACCACTGCGAGGTGACTCTTGGGCCAGACTTCGAAGTGCACCACATAGTTTCGCCCCAAAGTCCACGCGTTACGCCCGAAGATCACTGCGAGCACCATGATTAGGAGTCCGGCCCCGGCGCTAGTAAACGACCAGCTCGGATCGGCCGGCTGAGTTATGATAGTGTTAAAACTGCGTAGCACCACGCCGCTCAAAACTCCCCCGGCTATCATTAGGCCGAGTCGGGCAATCAATCGCATGCGGTCTCCTCGGCAGTTTTGATAGAGCGTCAGATGCTCGTGGGTGGATTCAGTTGCGGAAGTGCTGGGTAGCATGGAGACCCATCATAGTCGGAGATATGAGCGTCGCCCATACGCATAGGTGCGTAAGCCGCCCGGGGCGGACCGAAGGTTTTCGGGACGCAAAAAAACCGTCACCTTGGAAGGTGACGGTTTTCGAAAAGAGGGGAGAGTCGGGTTAGACCACTTTTTGCACCAAGCCAGCTTTGATCGCCTTTACGGAGACCCACATGCGCTTAATCGTGCCGTTGGGCAGTTTGACGCGGATGCGTTGCAGGTTCGGCTTAAAACGACGTTTGGTCGTCTTGGTAACGTGCGTGCCGATGCCGCCGCTCTTTTTGGCGACACCTTTGCGGTGAATGATGCTCCCGGTGGTCGGGCGTTTTCCAGTGATGGCACAGATTCGAGACATGGCTTATCCTTAGTTAAAAGGACGGGAATTAAGGGTTTGGAAGGTGTCGGGGCAAGGGGAATTTCAAGAAACGTTCCTTGTGGCGCTTAAAACTTGAAATTTTTGCCCAAGCGACGACGGGTGAAGAAGTTGTAGAAGGCCTGATTTTCGTGGACTTACGGAGCTTGCTTCCTCCTGCATGATGCGAGCGAGTGTTTGGGCGGTGTTTTTTACGAGGAAAGCCTCTTGAGAGGCAATGGGAGCGACGCAAAACCCGTGTTTATCGAGTGCGGATTGGAGCCAATCCCAACACACATGGCAGGTTAGATCCTGTTCCCCGGCCCGAATGAGCAGGTCATTGCTCTGTTTATGCTGATGGTAGGCCCGCACGGTCCCTTGAGGGGTGGCTTCGACCAATTCACGCCAAGACTTGCCGTAGTCGAAGGCCAGAAACAGTCCGTGCCACGATGGGCTGGCCAGTTGTTCGGTCATTTGCGCTGCCCGCAGGGGCAGATCCAGATGATAGCCTTCCGGCGCTTCGGTGGGAAGTTGGGGGGGGAGCTCGAGCGGAAGTCTTTCGGACTCATGTAAGCCATCTTCCTGAAGTTCGACGCCGAGCTCGCGCCACGCGCCGCCTCGACCGATGAAACGCCGACAGGGCTGGGCGTCAAAGAGTTCGTTGGAGAAGACGATACAGGGACCGGACAGTTCGGCGGATTGCGTCACCGAAACCGGCACCACTGCGGCGAAAGGATGGGACACGTGGTCCAACACGCTACGGCCTTCTTCAGCTCCGATCTCGATAAACTTAAACTCGGCCGGATCCTGATTCCGCAGCAGGTGGATGCAGGCCGCGACTACTAACTCGCCGAAGATCGGTCCGAGAGAGGAGGCGGTAAAAAAATCAGATTGGTCGCTGAGGCCGACCCGTGATCGTCGGGAGGTGTAATAACCCGCCTCAGGTTGATAGAGTGCGAGCTCCATGAAATCATCGAAGCGGATAAAACCATCGGCGTTGGCCCGCTTTTCGAGGGCGGCACGCAGAGGTCGAGGAATTGGTTTTGATGGCGACGATCCCATTTACAAAGCCGATGCATTGCGCACAGTCGCGGAGTGCTCAAACGGATTCTCACACTTTTGACCGGTATGATAGTGGGCAGCTTGCTCGCCATGGGCCTGCTGTATTTTGCCGAAACAGTAGGGTTGATCGGGGATCGCGAAGCTGCCCGCTCGGCGGATTATTACCAAGAAGTCTTGGAACTGGTGCAGGAGCGTTACGTGGAGCCCGATAAAGTTGAGACGGAGGAACTCACGCGAGAAGCGCTGAAGGGCATGCTCCGATCGCTCGATCCTTATTCTGATTTTATGCGAGCGCCGGACTACGACAGCTTGCAGGAAGACATTGATAGTAAGTTCGGTGGCATCGGCGTGCAGATCGAATTTCGCGATGGTTATGTGGTGGTCATCGCACCAATGGCGGGGACTCCGGGGGAGGCGGCCGGAATTTTGCGGGGCGACCGTGTATTGGCCGTGGATGGAGAATCGATGGAGGGCTTTTCGATTAACCAAGTCGTTTCTCGATTGCGGGGAGACCCCGGTGAATCCGTGGATATTTCTTTGGACCGTGCCGGACAAGATGAACCGGTCGAGGTCACGGTGGTGCGCGAAGCCATCAAAGTAGATAGCGTGACCAACGTGGAGATGATCGAAGCGACGATAGGTTTTTTGCGCATCGCGCAATTCTCTGAACCAACCGCGCGAGAGTTGAAGGCTGCGGTGAACGATCTGCAGGTCCAAGGTATGACATCGCTGGTGATTGATGTGCGCAATAATCCCGGTGGCCTCTTGTCGGCGGCCAAGGAAGTATTGGAGCCTTTTTTCGCGGAAGGTGAGCTCATGGTTTACACCGAGGGACGTAATCCTGATGACCGCCGAGAGTATCGTTCGGGTAACGATTACGGGTTGTGGGAGTTTCCTCTCGTAGTGCTCATTAACAATGGCTCCGCGAGTGCTTCCGAGATTCTGGCCGGCGCGCTTAAGGACACCGGCAAGGCTTGGATCGTGGGTGAAACGTCCTACGGCAAAGGGTCTGTGCAAAGCGTAATCGGACTGCGTAACGGTGAAGGGCTTCGATTGACTACCGGACGTTATTTTACACCCAGCGGCGTGACCGTGAACGAGGTCGGAGTGACGCCTGATCTCGAGATCATCATGACACCGGAGGACGATCTCAACGTGGCTCTACAACGAAACCGGCCTGATATTTCTGATCCGGCGGCGTTCGAAGAGCGTTTCGGATTTGCACCGATTGAAGATGTGCAGCTACTGGCTGCGGTTGCGCATCTGCGCGGTGACGAAGAATTGGTCGAAGAATGATTTTTTCGATCGAAAGTTCCTGTGACGAAAGTGCGGTGGCATTATTCGATCCCGCTACGGGTTTGGTTGGAGAGTGGGTTCATAGCCAAATGAAACTGCATGAGGACTACGGCGGAGTCGTGCCCGATTTGGCGACGCGTGAACACCTGCGCACGCTCGGACCCATGATCAAACGGGTGAGCGAGGAACATGATCTTTCGCGGGTGAGTAAAGTGGCGGTCACCCAGGGCCCGGGCTTGGCCGGCTGTTTGGCCATCGGCACTGCCGCCGCCAAAGCACTGGCCTCGGCATGGGGGTGCGGGTTACTGGGAGTGAATCATCTGAAGGGGCACGCTTTCTCCCCGTTCATCTCACTCCAGGGAAATTCGCCGGAGCGATTTGATCAGAATCTGGCCGCGCTGTTACCTCATTTGGGACTCATTGTTTCGGGCGGAAACACATTGCTCTTTCGGATGGATGCGGATCGTCGGATTGAGGTGTTGGCCTCGACCCGTGATGACGCGGCGGGTGAGGCCTTGGACAAAGGAGC
>JABIRI010000053.1 GCA_018667915.1 Opitutaceae bacterium
CCAACACGCTGCGGCCCGACGTGTAGTCACCATCCGAGTCGTGGTAGCCGTCAATGAGCGCTCCCATTCGTTTCCGAGCCTCTGCCCGAAAATTCGCCGCCAGCACCGTATCGGGTATGCTTTGAATCTCGTCCCGAGCTCGACTGACCGCCGCTACGCATACGGCCCGATCATACTCACTCTGGGAAGCCTTTTGACTGTGCTCATCCAGCAGCTGAAAGACGCGTTGACGTTCGGAATCCATCGCTCGTCCTCCTATGATAATCGCCACGCCAAATCCACTGCGCGGCCAAAACTTGTCGCGCTCGCGATTCCTTGGCCCGCGATACCAAAACCCGTGCCGTGATCCGGACTCGTGCGCACGTGTGGAAGGCCGAGCGTCACGTTGACCGCGTTGTCAAAGTCGATGGTCTTGAGTGGTCCCAGGCCCTGATCGTGATACATCGCGACGACTGCATCAAACTCACCTTTGAGCGCGCGTCCGAATACCGTATCCCCGGGCAGGCACGGGGAGAGTCCGGGCATATCCTGCCTGAGCTGATCAAGCAGCGGATTGATTTTCGTCGTTTCTTCGTTCCCGAGCAGTCCCGCTTCACCCGCGTGGGGATTTAACCCACAGACCGCAATACGCGGCTCGGCGATTCCATCGGCCTGAGCCAGCTGGGCGACGGCACCAATCGCCCGGGCGATAGATTCGGGGGTCAATGCTTCCGGCACCTCCGCCAACGGCACGTGCCACGTCGCCAAAGAAATCCGCAAATGATCGCTGTGGAACGCCATCACGGGGTCGCCCCCCCACTCGGTGGCGAAAAACTCCGTCTGGCCCGGATGAGGATATCCGATCGCGGCGAGGTCGGATTTGCTGACCGGCCCCGTTACCACTCCGGCATATCGGCCTTCGCGACATCCGGCGGCCGCGAGTTGCATGGCTTCCCACGCGATCTTAGCACCAGCCGCACTAGGTGCGCCTGGATCCAAACAATAATCATTCGCTCCTACCGACCGCTTCTTTACCGTTTCCGGCAGTGAATCCAACCAGCACTTGGGACCGATAACCTCAGTATTCGGCAGCGAATTTTCATCGCTCAGCCAACGCTCAATGATCTCCGGTCCCACTCCCGCGGGATCCCCACATGTGATCGCCAATGGCTTCATATCATTGGACGCATTAACCCGACGCGGGACGGACAGGTTGCGCAAATCCGCGTTTTCCACCTTCAAAAAATTTCAGAAATGTCTTCGCCGGTTCAGATTCTGCCGCAGCGAAACGATCCGCCGCCCGCGGGCGCGGATTGCCTACTTCACCCAGCACCGCGCGGTAGTTTTCTTTGATCTCCATGATCACCTCACGCGACCATCCCCGGCGTTTCAAGCCGACCAAATTTAAGCCCGTCAGCTCGTCTCGTTCAGCCACCATGCAGAAGGCCGGAACGTCCTTGGTGACGCGGGCCAACCCCGCAATCATACCCACCGGGCCAATCCGACAGAATTGATGGATCCCGGCTCCACCACCTACGAATGTGAACGCCCCGACTTCGACGTGCCCCGCTAACATCGCGTTGTTGGCCAACACCACATCATCGGCGACAATGCAGTCATGTCCGACATGGCTGCAGGCCATAAAAAAACACCGCTCACCGATAGAGGTAGCCTGTCCTTCATGCATCGATCGGTTTAATGTAACCGACTCTCTAACAACTGTTTCCTTACCCATATTAACATAAGAAGGAGTTGCGGAATCAAAACTAAGATATTGGGGGTCGCCTCCCACCACCGCGCCCGGATGGATCACCGCACGATCTCCGATTCGCGCCCATTTCGTCACCACCGCACCGGGCATGACTTCGACACCTGCGCCGAGCTGGGCTTCTTTATCTACGTGGGCAGCAGGATGAATGCGGGTTTCCATAATTTGGTTCGATTGGGCGATTTAGCATCGTTCATCCCGACCTCTGCGCAATACCCAAGACCATCCTTAATCTGCGCCCACTTCGCGCCAAATTCCGGCGACCATCGCACTCTCGACATCGTCTTTCGTCGCCGTTTGACCGATCGCTTCCATCACGACAAATCGCAACTTCCCCGCTCGCACCTTTTTGTCACTCGCCATGGCGGTGAGCAGCGCATCGGCCGCGATCGGCTCGCGTAACCGAATCGGTAAATCATGCGCTGCGAGCGTTTTTTCGACGCGCTCCACCACGGCTTGATCAATGAGGTTGAGCGCAACGGAAAGTCGAGCCGCAGCGGCCAAACCGATCGCGACGGCTTCCCCGTGCAAATAGATACTATAGCCCGCGACCTTCTCAATCGCGTGTCCAAACGTATGCCCCAAATTCAACAATGCCCGGCCGCCCGAGACGGCGGTTTCAAATTCATCCGCTTCGACGATTCGAGCCTTCGCCGCGCAGCATCTATTCACGACTTCGGCCAGATTCGCACTGTCCACGGCTAAGGGCTCAGACTCGAGTTGCTCAAAGAGCTCCGCGTCGCCCAGCAACCCATATTTGATCACCTCCGCCATTCCGGCCGCAAATTCACGGGCCGGCAGGGTTTTCAGTAAATCGGTCGCGACGAACACCTCTTGCGGTTGGTGAAATGCCCCCACGAGATTTTTGCCTGCTCCCAGATTGATACCGGTTTTACCTCCCACCGAACTGTCCACCATCGCGAGCAGTGTCGTGGGCACCTGGATGAAATCTACGCCCCGCAGGTAGCTGGCAGCCGCAAATCCCGCCAAATCACCGACGACGCCACCGCCAAACGCGAGGACGACTCCACCCCGATCCATTTTCTGAGCGGCCAGAAAGTCCCATATCATCGCCAATCTCTGCGTCGACTTCGCGGTTTCACCCGCCGGAACCGGACAAATCGCCGCCGTTCCGGCAAATTTGGCCAACGACTCCGCCTGTGCAGCGGCGACCGATTCGTCCGTGATGATCACGACCTTGCGGCCCGCCTCGCGCAATTCTGACACCCGGCTCGCCAACTTCGTGGTGAGATCGGCGCCGAATTGAATCGGGTAGCTACGAGAGCCTAAACTGACGTCGAGAATGTCGGACATGCTTTGTTAAACGGCCCCACGACGTATCGGTCAACTCGCTCCTCAAATCAGCGCATTTTGACTTACGAATGGTCCCGAATTGCCGATTTTGGGCATGTTTATTAAATTTTTTACGAGATTTTCGCCAAACAGTGTCAACAACGCTCGAGGCCCCGCATTCAGGCCAGATGATGATGGGTCATCCGCTTCACTTCCGTTTCTCTCCCCCGGTCTAAAAATGAAGGTTTTTCGTTTCCCCAATCACACCTTTTTACTCGCCCTCATTTTCGCCACCGCTTGTTCGCTGGGTCTCGCCCAAGGCAAGAGTTGGAAGAGCGACGGAACCGGCACCAAAACGTGGACCAACGGGAATTCGTGGAAAGATCAAAGTGATCCCGAAACTACCGGAGTGCCGGACGATGAAGACACCGCATTGGTGGAGGCGGGAACTCTTGAAATTGGGAACC
>JABIRI010000035.1 GCA_018667915.1 Opitutaceae bacterium
ATCGAGGACGCGATCGTAGGATTCGTCACCGGCCAGGACCCACTCGAGGATGTCGTGATCTTGCAGCAGCCGTCCAATGAGGGCGACTCCACCATACCGATAAGCGACATCGTTGGAGATTCCCTGCAACGGGCGAACGGCGGTCAACATTTCACCGCCGGTGCGGAAGAGGTTTTCCTCGATGAAAGCACGCTCTTCATCACTGACGACTTCACTGTGGCGGATGCCGTCCCAGGCCGTGCCGAGCTGCATGAAAATCTGGGCATCCTTGAGGTGCCATCCGGTCAGTTTACCCGCCCAGCCCCAAGGGTAAGAATCGAAGCGGAAGTTATCGTGGAAGATGTAGGCGGGGTAGACTTCCGCCAAGCGGTAGAGCAGTTGCGTGGCCGCGGTCGCGTAGCGGTCTTCCCCGGTTATGGCATAGGCCACGCCGAGGGCTTCGATCCAGGTATAGGCGTGAGTCGCCTTCTGGTGGCCGATGGTTTGCCAAATGGGGTAGGTCTTACCGGCCTCGTCGCGGTAGATCGGATGGGGGATGATATCCCCTTGTGGAGAGGTGCGCCGGATGACTCCGTTTTGGGGATAGGTGTCGGTATCGACGACGTGGTCACAGTAGTTGCAGATCAGCTGGTCGGGTTTTTCCGGGACCCATGCCCACACATAATTGAGCCAGTATTCGCCGCAGCTGGGGCAGCTGGTTTGATCGTTCGGCGTGGTGGTCGTGAACCAGGCCCGGAGGTGTTCCGCGGGCTGGGCCGCTGCCTCATCGGCCAGCAGGAGCTTGTCCTGCAACAACGTGGCCGCCCAATCATACTTAGCCGCATTGACCCGCGCCTGTTCAATCCGCTCGGGCGTATAGATAAAGGGGGCGGGGATGGTTTCCGCCTGGGCGAAAACAAATGAAAAGCCGATCAGTTGGAGAAACAGGAAAATAGCGGTCGGTTTCATGGGGGCTGAGTGTGGAAGGAATGTGGCCGTCCGCAAGTTATAGGGGGCGGAGGGCGAGGGACCCAACACTCACGCCGAAGATCTTCTTTCTCGTTCTCGTTCTCTGACGGCGCAGCCGCCTGTTCGGATGGGGCGGAGGCCGAGCGTTACGCGATGGAGCGGGATAAAGATAAAGAATAAAGAGAAAGAGGAAAGATGAGGGGGGGCGACTATCGTCACTCAGGGAGTCACCGCCCGCCGCGTTGTCCCGGGGCACCTCGGGTCGGGGCATTTTTGAGCATTTCGTCGATCTCGGATTCGTCGGCGAAACCATCACCGTTGGAATCCATTTGTTCGAATCGACGCTGCATTTGAGCGGGGAGCTCTTCCTTCGTGAGCTTACCATCACCGTTGGTATCGGAATCTAAAATACGCGCTTTGATGGCGACTGGATCAAACAGCCCGGCGCCACGTTGACCTGCGGCTTGTCCGCCTTGACCACCGGGGCCGCGCTGTCCTCGAGGACCTGCTTGAGCTTGGCCGCGCCCGCCTTGCTGGCCTTGGCCTCGGCTGCTCACCATTTCGTCGATCTCCTTCTCGTCGAGGAATCCATCTTCGTTCAAATCCATCTGATCGAAGCGTTGGGCCATGCCCTCGGGCGCTTCATCTTTAGCGATCTTCCCGTCTTTATTCGCGTCCATTTGCAGGAGACGTTCTTTCATCTGCTCAGCGCCTTGATTTCTCCCACCTTGGCCACCGGGACCTCCACGTTGGCGTGAATTTTGGCTCTCACCGCCGACGCGGAAAGATCGTCCGTTGGTGCCTCCGCCATCACGATCACGTTCGAAGCTAATGGTGTAGCTTTGCGTGACCGGAATGCACCAGCCCTCTGCCTTGCTACAGGCGAAATAGTGAATTACCAGTTCGGCGGTTTTGTCTTCACCGAGGCTGGCCACCTCCAACTTAAATTCTCGAGGATCCCCATCGGATTCCTGCTGCACCTCAGGGGCGGACGCTTTTGCGGGAGAGATCACCGTGCCATCGGACAGTTTCAGTTCATACTGCAAAGGAGCTGCTAGATTGTTCCAATGCACGCCATGGATGGGATCGAGGAAGAAGCCGAGATACATCTCGCCTTGGCCGGTAGTCAGCACGTCTTGATCGACCTCGACCCTCGGCTTCACATACAGCGGGGTTTTCCCCACGCCGGAAGGCACCATTTTGATGGCCGTGAGCTGGGAGGAGAATTGCGGTTTTGGCAGCACGCCTTCTTCATATGACCGCTGCCGGCGGAAGGGTTCTCCCTTATCGAGCTTCAGGTCGGCGACCTGGGTATGCGTTTCGGATTCACCCACCATGGCGATCAATTGCTCGCGCAATACTTCGCCATCGCTCCACGCTAATGCGTGGACCACTTTGCCGGACGGATCGACAACGAGTTGGGTGTTCGGCCCGAGCCCGAACCGTTGCCGGACTTCATTGTCCATGCCATCACTGAGCCAAGGTATCCGCGTCCCCAATACGCGTTTGGCTTCCTGCACATGAGTCAACCGTTCTGCCAGGGTTACCGGCTGCACGTAGCCATTGAGCTCCGGGTGAGCGAGGGCCTTATACATGTAGAAAAACTGCACCTTATCATTCGTTTTGTAGTCCTCGTGGACGGCCTCCACGCCGGGATAGGTGCGATGAAAGATCGGGCACGTCAGGCAACCAGAAACAATCACGGTATGTTTCTCTCCGACAACGTCGGTCAGGGTGACTTTGGTGCCATCCTCGCGATAAAGGCTCAGGTCGTGGGGGACGGTATCGCCCTGTTTGATTTCTGCTCGATCGAGGAAAGATCCGTTCCCCGGGCTGGAACGCTGAGCCATCAGACTCGAAGCAGAAATAACGATAAAGACGAGGAGCCGACGGGTTAAGAGATTCATGTGTTGAACGGGGTTACCATGGGAACGGGCGGACTTCGGGTAAGACGCGTTAAAGGTTCGGCGGGTTACGATTTATCTCAAGGCGGTCTTAAATCGTGAGCTCTAGGCTCTTGATTCGAGCAACATCGCTGGAGGCGGCGAGGGTTGTTGCTCACGGAACATACGGAACCGTCAGTCTGGACAGATGCCCAAGAATGACCCGAAACCGGTCGTGGGCTCGGGCTGGATTCTAACAACTCGATTGCCTCGCCCCC
>JABIRI010000116.1 GCA_018667915.1 Opitutaceae bacterium
GCGGTGATGGCGGGGGTGGTGCGTCATGTCGCCAGTCACCCGGGGCAGAGTAGTTACGGACGTTATATCGTGATCGAACATGTTGATGCCGGTCTTTCGGTCAGCACCCTCTATGCTCATCTCGCCTCCATCGCACCCGGGATCCAACGCGGCACCCGGGTCGAGATGGGAACGGTGATTGGAGTAATGGGACGCAGCGCGGGGAACCGTGCACTCCCGAAAGATCGCGCCCATTTGCATTTCGAGATCGCACTGCGCCTCACCGACAAATTCTCGTCGTGGTATCGCTGGAAGGGCTTCGGCAGCAAAAACGATCACGGTTTGTGGAATGGTATGAATTTGGTCGGAGTGGATCCGAAGGCGTTTTACGACGCGTTCCGCGATAAGCGGGTCGATTCTTTTCTCGATTTCTGGTGCACCAAACCGGTGGCGGTGACGTTGCGGGTCGCGACAAGAAGCACGCCCGATTTTATCAAACGATATCCCGGTCTGCGCGAAGGGGCGATGCCACTATTTGGATTGGCGGGATGGGAAGTGGACTTCGATGAATTTGGCGTGCCGTTAAAATGGCGTCCGCTTTTGGCAGACGGTGTGGCCGGCTACCAACGCAACGAGGTGCGGATCGTTTCAACTGATGACGCGTTGCTTGATGCGGTGAGTTGCAAGGACCTCGTGAAGATGAGTCGCGGACAATCCGTGCCGGATTCGGACTTGCAGACAAATTTGCAGTTGCTGTTTGGACTGCGGCGGTAGGGGGCGTTGTCGGGCATGAAGCCCGACCCACATCCAACTGCTCCCTGGTGGGTGGGTCGGGCTTTAGGCCCGACAGTTCCAGTGCCCCATGTATCTTGTTACTTGATACTTGGAATTTGGAACTTCGCACCGCGTGCTAGGCTTTGCTCCAGTCGAGCATGCGTTGGATCGGCGTCAAAGCCGCGGCCCGCACTGCTTCGTCCATTTCGATGGCGGGGCTCAACGTCTTCAAGGCGTCGCGCACTTTCTCGATGGTATTCATCTTCATGAAACGGCAATCGTTGCAGGCACAGGTATTGGTGGGACCGGCGATGAAGGTCTTTTCGGGCACGTCTTTTGCGAGGCGATGCAGCATACCACTTTCGGTAACAACGATGATTTGTTGAGCGGAGGACTCTCGGGCGAATTTCACCATGAGTTCAGTCGAGCACACTTCGTCGGCGATATCTCTCACGGCTTGAACGCACTCGGGATGGGCCACCACTGGCGCATCTGGAAATTGCAGTCGAATTTTCTCGATCGCTTCGGTGGTGAACTGGACGTGGGCGTAACAGCTCCCGGGCCAGAGTTGCATAGCGCGACCGGTTTGTTGGCTCACCCATTGGCCGAGGTTTTGATCGGGCACGAAGAGGATTTCTCGATCGGCCGGAACTTGACTGACGATCTTCTGCGCATTGCCACTGGTGCAGATCACATCGCTCAACGCTTTCACTCCCGCGGAGCAGTTGATGTATGCGACGACGTAGATCTCGGGATGGGCTTCTTTGTAGGCCGCCAGGCGTTCGGCCGGGCACGAGTCGGATAGGGAGCAGCCGGCATCCATGTCGGGGAGTAAGACGGTGCGGCCGGGATTCACGATCTTGGCGGTTTCCGCCATGAAGTGAACGCCGCAAAATAAGATCACATCGGCTTCGGCGGCCTGCGCTTGATACGAAAGACCGAGAGAATCGCCCACGTAATCGGCAACCCGCTGGATCGATTCGATCTGATAGTTGTGGGCCAGAATGACGGCATTGCGCTCTTTTTTGAGCGCAAGAATCTCTTGCTGGATGGCGGTGAGTTCGGGCTCCGCAGAACGGGGAGCGACGATCATGGGTTCGTAGTCAAGGACGGCGGGCATGGTCAAAAAATATTCGAATGGACGAAGAGGGATCAGTTCTTTTTCAGCGTTTCGATGATGTCGCCGAACTCGGGATATTTCCGCAGGGTGGAGAGATCCGGATCATTCTCCATCCAGTCGTAATCCCCGTAACCCAAATCAATGGCGTGACGGAGAGCTTTCATCGCATCACGAGCGCGGTCGCTCAACGCGAGGGAACAGGCGAGGTTGTAGTGGGCGGTGGAGTCCTCCGGACAAAGCCGCACCATTTTGCGGTCCATCCGCAGCCCGTCGGCAACGCGACCGGTCTTGGTGTAGAGGCCTCCTAAAATAGCGACGACATCGACGTATTGCGGGTCGCGTTTGAGGATGGACTCGAAGAATCCGATTTCCCAAGTGGGATCTTCTTTGCGGGACATGGCCGGTGAATCCTCAGGCAGAGTGCCGCTCACAGACGCCGTTTTCGCGCAGTTTATTGCACCGCGACGAAACTTGCAGCCGTTGGGAAACGGCCCGTTGGTCGACCTTGGAGGCGACGGAGTTTCCATACCATTCCATGAATGGGGCTTCGATTTCAAAAATGTGGTCGCAGTCCAAACAAATTACCTGGGCGACTTCCGTGCCGCCCTCCACGTTGGGCAGGTAGTATTTGAGGTTCTTGCCGATATCGATTTCGCGAAGCAGCGCGCTTTCCACCATAATGGGCAAAGTGCGGTAGACGGTGGCGCGGGAGACCGAATCGTCGATCGCTCGGGCGAAATCCAACAGATCCTCGGCAGTGTAGTGCTCGGACTGGCCAAAGGCGGCCTCGAAGATCGCGAGCCGCTGGTTGGTGACGCGAAGTCCCTTGGTGCCCAGGTAGGATTTAAATTTTTCGCGCGCGGCGTCGTTACTCACGACGGCAATTTCGAGCGTCGAGCCACTAACTGTCAACCGTTCCTCCGGGCAGAGTCGAAGGGGCTCGGGTCGGGACTAAATTGCTGTCACAATGCGTCTACGACCTCGACCCCATTGACGTAGGCCGCGGCACAACTCAAAACAGGGGCTTGAAGATCGTCGGAGTGCATCCCCTCGCTGGATTTGATAAACTGCTGCATTACAAAGTGCCGCAGGGCATGGCGGATCAGGTGCACATCGGGTCCTTGGTGCGCATTCCGATTGGGCGTCGTTTCATTCTGGGCATTGTCGGCGATGAGGGGGCGCCGGCCGATTTTCCGGTCGAGCGACTGAAAAACCTAGCTGAAGTGGTCTATGATTTTGCGGCGTTGCCACCCGATCTGTTGGCGTTGGCCAAGTGGATGGCGGTGTATTATGCGGCGCCGCTGGATGGGATCATCGAAACCATGTTGCCGGGAGCCGTGCGGCGCGCGGCCGGATTGAAGCAGGAAAAACTGCTGGTTGTGGCGGAAAAACTGTCGGACGATGATGTGGCGAAACTCGCAAAACGAGCGCCGCAGCAGGCTAAGCTCTACCAATTTCTGGCCGGTCAATTTAAACCCGTCGGCAAGAGTCTGGTGCTTAAACGACTGGGAGTGGGGGCATCCTCGGCGCAATCGTTGGTCAAACGCGGGGTGCTTCGCGAAGAGAGCCAACGGGTGAAACGCATCGCCTATGACGACGATTTTGCCTCCGGAGAATTGGTTGCCGCTTTACCGCACAAATTAAATGACGAGCAAGCGGCGGCGTTCGCGGCGCTAAAGAGCGAGGTCAGCCAACCCAAGTTTGGCGTGACATTGCTGCAGGGCGTCACGGGCTCGGGGAAAACCGAAGTTTACTTGCGCGCCATTCACGAAGCGCTGGATGCGGGAGGGGGAGTGGTCTTTCTCGTGCCCGAAGTCGCGCTTACGCCGCAAACGGTGGCGCGATTACGCAGCCGTCTGGAAGCGATTGCGCCGGGTAACGCAGCAGTGGTGTGGCACAGTCATTTGAGCGAAGGTGAGCGGGTCGACGGTTGGCACGAATTGGCCACGGGCGCAGCGCGCATTGTGGTGGGGGCGCGTTCCGCGGTGTTCGCGCCGGTCCGGAACCTGCGCCTGATCGTCGTCGATGAGGAGCACGA
>JABIRI010000189.1 GCA_018667915.1 Opitutaceae bacterium
AACGCGGGGCCGTGGCGATGGTCGGCGACGGCGTGAATGATGCCCCGAGTTTGGCGGCTGCTGATGTGAGTATCGCGATGGGCGCGAGAGGAAGCGACGCGGCCCTCGAGCAGGCGGAAGTGATCTTGATGGAGGACCGGATCGAAAACGTGCTCGCGGCATTGCAGCTGAGCCGGCGCGCGAAGCGAATTATTTGGCAAAATCTGACGATCTCGTTAGGGGTTGTGGTGGTGATGGCGGTGGCCTCGATATTTGGGGTCGTGCCGCTGGGGATTGGCGTGGCGGCGCATGAAGGCAGCACGGTTTTGGTGTGCTTAAATTCGCTCCGGCTATTGTGGGGTAAAAGTCTTCTCACAACGTAAGGAACATTCTTTTCAAGCTGAAGGTCGCAGGATTCGGGCCAGCACCTATGCTATGAAAAATCTACCTCTTGTCTGTCACGTCGGCCTAGGCTGTGCAGCTCTCCTTTGGAGCGGTTGCACTTTTCCTTCGAGCGAACCGCTCATTCCGCAATCCCAAGTCGGGGTCGCGGCAACACTTCGTCAAGGCACGGTGGTGCACGTCGCGGCGGTGACGATTGAAGGCGATAAAACCAATCTTGGCACGATGGGGGGAGGTGCGATTGGTGGAGCGGGCGGAGCTGGCGCAGCGGGAGGGCGCTACGATACGGGTGGCATTATTGCGGGAGCCGTGGGAGCTGCCGCAGGAGCGATCGTTGGACAGGCCGTCGAAGAGGCCGCGACGCGTGAAGAAGGCCAGCGGATCATGCTGCGCATGGATAACGGCGATATGATCGAGGTCGTGCAGTCGGCCGAGGATGGGTTTTTCCGGGAAGGCGATCGGGTGGATGTCGCGGTGGGAGCGGGCAATACTCGGGTGTCGATGTCGATAGGGATCGATATGGACAAATCGGGTGATCCGATTTGGTATGAAAAAGCGGGTGAATCGGCCAACTATCACTCGCCCGAAAAAGTTGTGGGGAGATAGGAGTAGCGGGTTTTTAGCGATGCGTTGTCTGGGAATACGCAAATCATTGAACTTGAACGTCTGAAGGATTTCACTAGGTTCATCTGAACCCCTTTTCTAGAACGCTGGCCCGTCCTGAAATGAAAACAGCCCAAACACTTACCACTACCGCGGCGATCGTCGCTCTCTTCCTTGGAGGATGCACCTTTCCCTCGTCCGCACCGCTGGTGTCGAAAAGCCAAGTGGGCAACGTTCAGGTGCTCGATTTGGGCCGAATCGTCGCGACCCGAGATGTTGTCGTAGACGGCGAGAAAACGTTGTTGGGAATTTCCGGTGGAGCAGCGCTCGGCGGAGCAGCGGCTCATCCGGGCGGATATTCGGCTGCGAGCACCGGTGAAGTGGTGGCCCAAGCGGCCGCCGCAGTGGTGGGAGCGGTTGCGGGATCGGCGATTGAAGAGGTCGTGACGCGCGAAAAGGCGCAGGAATTGACGATCGAATTGGATGACGGTCGGGTGGTCGTCATTATTCAGGAAACTCCTGATGGACGTTTTCAACAGGGTGATCGGGTGCAGGTGAATCACGGCGGTTGGGCTCCAGCCACGGTTCGGCTCGCTACGAATTAAAGGAACACGCGTTTAAAGATGAGCACGCCACTTCAACCGAATCGATTTCTCGGCGGATTGATTTTTGTAGGTCTGCTCGGATGGAGCGGGTGCGAATCGACTTCCGTAAAATCGAAGCCCGAAGTGTTAACCGCTGAATCCACGGGGGTTGTCAGTCAGGTCGAACGAGAAGGTCCGCCGCGGGTGATGGCGAGTGGTCAACTCGCGGCCAACGTAAAATTCGGCCGCGTGCTTTCGGCGACGCCTGCGATGATCGAAGGGAAACGCGGGATCGTCGGCTCACTGGGTGGAGCGGCCGCCGGCGGCATGGCGGTGAAACCACAGATTCGATCAACCGGGGATTTGATTGTCGGCACCATCGGAGCAATCGGTGGTTCGGTCGTGGGTAGCGCAACCCAAGAGGCCATGACGCGCACGGAGGGACAGGAAATCACCATTGGTTTGGAGAATGGCGAGGTGGTCGTGATCAGTCAGGACGCGGATGAAGGTATCTTCAGAGAAGGTGCGGCCGTTAAAATTGTGCAAGGCCCGCAGGGCGCTTACGTGACTCCGGCGACCGCCGATGATCGGCAAAAAGTGGCCCAAGCTCGGGAAGCGGCGGGGCAGCCCTCCTGGTATGAGAAATCGGCAAATTCGCCGGGTAAGACCGAACCTTAACGCACGATATTGACCCAGTCGCCGATGCGGACGCGGTCAAACAGGTCGATCATCTCCACGTTACGCAGTTGCACGCAGCCGCCGCTGGCGGGTTGCCCAATGGCTTCTTCGTGATTCGTGCCGTGAATATATATGTAGCGGTCGTAGGAATCGCGGTCTCCACCGAGATTGTAGCCAGGCTCGAGTCCGCGTAACCATAGGATACGGGTGGTGACGAGGTTGCGGGTATTCTCCTCGGCCGAGAGTTCTCCGAAGTGGTGACCGGTCGGCACGCGCCCTTTGAATACCATACCCGGGGGCTGGCCGCCGCCGATGCGTTCGGCGATGGTATGCAGACCCTTGGGAGTCCCGAGGGAGTTTTTTTGGTTCGAGGGTGGTTTTAGCCCGGTTGAGACCGTATAGTCTGCTATAATCTCCGTGCCTTGGAAGAGGCGCAGCGTCTGATGCGACAGGCTAACATGTAGCAATCGTTCTGCGGGCTTGATGCCCAGCGCTTCGCCACTTTGCATGGCCAGTTCCCAAGGAGACTCCATTTTGAATAACTCGAGTTATGTTGTAGGTATCGTCGGCGCCACAGGTGCGGTCGGTCAAGAGCTGGTGCGATTGCTGCACGAGCGAAATTTTCCGTTGGCGCAGTTGAGACTGTTCGCCTCGGCTCGTTCGGTGGGTAAAACCATCGCCGTGGGCGATCGGACGCTGACCGTGGAGGAGGCCAAACCCGGGGTCTTTGCCGGGGTAGACCTGGCATTTTTTGCGACGGGTGGAGACGTCACTCGGGCGTTGGCGCCCGATGCGATGGCGGCCGGTTGCGTGGTGATCGACAAGAGCTCGGCGCTAAGAATGCGTGCGGATGTGCCCTTGGTGATTCCGGAAATCAATCCCGAGGGTCTGCAGAATCATGGCGGTATCGTCGCGAATCCCAATTGCTCCACGGCGGTGATGTTGATGGGGCTTTGGCCGCTACATCAGGCGTTTGGACTGAAGCGTATTTTCGCATCCACCTACCAATCGGTGTCGGGCACGGGAGCTGCGGCACTGGAGGAATTGGAAGCGCAGGTTTTGGCTTCGGTCCACGGTGATCCCTTGAAGCACAGCGTCTACGCTCACCAGATTGCGTATAACTGCATCCCACAGGTGGACACCTTTGGGGACGATGGATATACGGGTGAAGAAACCAAGATGGCGGATGAAACCCGCAAGATCATGGGGCTGCCGGATATTAAGATTTCCGCGACGTGTGTGCGGGTGCCGGTCGTGCGGGCGCACTCCATCTCGGTGAGCGCGGAGTTCGAGCGGCCCGTTGACGTCGATCAGGCCCGATCGGCGGTGGCGTCATTCGCCGGAGCAGAGTTGGTGGACGATCCGGCAACCGAACTTTTTCCGACGCCCGTGGATTTTGCCGAGAAGGTGAAGTGTGGGGTGGGCCGGATCCGGGTGGATCAGGCGTTTGATAACGGCCTTTCATTCTGGGTCACCGGAGACAATTTATGGAAGGGCGCCGCGCTCAATGCGGTGCAAAATGCCGAGCTGATGATGGCGAAAGGTTGGTTAAAACCTACCGCTCCTACGCCTCAGTTATGAAGCAAACCGCTCGCGGTTTGTAATTAACCCTTGTCAGAGCACGCATCGAAACGATTATTTCTGCCTTTGGTCAGGACGCCTAGCTCAGTTGGTTAGAGCATCTCGTTTACACCGAGAGGGTCGGGGGTTCGAGTCCCTCGGCGTCTACCAGATCAAATCCTGCTCCGGCAGGGGGCGGTCAAACGACCAATTCAGTCTTCATTTTATCAGCCCATTTTCCAATCGACTCACATTATGCGTCATACGATTTCCGTCCTCGTTGAGAACCAGTTTGGCGTGCTCGCCCGCGTTTCCGGCATGTTTTCCGGCCGCGGCTTTAACATCGATTCCCTGAATGTAGCTCCGACCCAGGATGCTGGTTTTTCTCGAATCACGGTCGTATTGAAGGGAGGCGATTCCTCGCTAGACCTCGCTATCAAGCAGCTCCGGAAGCTGGTCAATGTCGTTGAAGTGACGGATTTCAAATCCGGAGAGGCCGTTTTACGGGAGTTACTCTTGGCCAAGATCAAAGCGGACGCCCAAACGCGTTCGGAGATCATTCAA
>JABIRI010000012.1 GCA_018667915.1 Opitutaceae bacterium
CGCTGCGATTCAAGGAAGTCACCGGAACCACGTTTGTAGCCCACTTGAACGCGTTGCGATTGGCGCACGCCGAGCGGCTACTACGCAGTCGAGAACACAGCGTCACCGGCGCGGCGTTCTCGGCCGGCTTTGAAGACCTTTCGCATTTTTACCGACTTTTCCGCGGCAAACATCACATGCCCCCACGCCGCTGGCTGGAGTCCACCCACTAAACCACTTCTGCTTACACACGATTGCACAAAATCGGCTGTCATATGCTAAGTGACGGTCGATTGGAAGTGTCAGAAAGATAGCAGGAAACGTAAATAAAGTTATCCGTGCAGGCGGGTGCCGGTGGGGCCGTCGAAGATCGTGGTGGATCGTGGGGGAAGGTTGGTTTCGATCACGGGACCGCCGGGCCATTGCAGGCGCCGAGGGCCGCCCGTGATGGTGTGTGGTATGATGAGCCCGTCGCCAATCAGCGTGACTTCGGCGTGGTCGTTGAATGCGTGGCATCCGGCCGTGAGGGCGAGCTGACGGAGGAATTCTGGTGTCGTGGGCGGAAGTGCGAATGTCCACCAAGTCGCCGCATCGGTCGTGCGTCGCACTGCACTGATGCTACCGTCGGACCATCGGCCGATGACGTCGTCGTCGGCAGCCTCGAATGCCGGAATCCCAACCGAATTCTCCAACGCGCGATCTTCCGTGGTCACGTCGAGCGTCAGGGTGTGGGCGACGTTTTCGATTTCGTGAAGTCGCGTGGGGATGCCGCTGAGTGAAGCGGAGTGCTCAGGGTTGGTGGTATCGCCATTGCTCCAGCCGGCAAAACCCAACATGGCAACGTGACGTCCGTCTTGGGCGACATCCTCGGATATGATCTTCCGTTGGGAGTCCGAGATGACGGGTGTCGTCGCCAGTAGCACCAACCGATAGGGCGCGAGATCCAGGGTGCCGAGCTCGCTGAGGAGCGCCTCGTCAAAAGCTACTCCGGTGGCGTAGAGTCCGTGCAACAGATTGTCGACGAGTAGCGGGGTGACGGGATCTGATGTGGTGAACGGGAGTTTACCAAATTCGGCCGAGGGGTGGCGGCGACTTACGGTGTGCAAAAACGACATCGGATCGTGCACGAGTAAGACATCGGCGGGGCGCTCGAACGGTCGCTCCATTCGTTCCTGGCAAATGCGGGTGAGGGCTTCGACGTCAGCTAAAAGCTCGGGGGTATCCCACCACCCGCAATTGCCGCCGGTAACAAAATCGGGGGTCTTTCCGATGGGTCCAAAATCATACCACCATTGACCACCACCACGGGTGACGGGCTGCATCACATTGCGGCGATGAATCGCGATGTCGTCGGCGGGAGTGCTTTCGAAATCCTCCTCCCACGGACAACCGACGTGGCTGGTCGGCATGTCCATTTCGTCGAGCCAGAGTTTTCCGGCGCGCCGCACCACGCCGATGATACCGCGGGCGTTGCCGGGGCCGCCGAATTCGCGGGCTTTGGCCTCGTAGGATTGCGGGGAGCACCACGCGTCGAGGTGGGGGGATTGTAAGGCATTTTCGGCGGCAAGCTGAGCTCCAGCGGCTTGGCGGCCGAAGATACTGTAGAAGTAGCCGAAGAAGGTCGCCGTGATCAGAGGGCGTGGCCAAGTAGCCTTGGTGGTAGCGCCAAACGCCACCACGATATCGGTCAGAGTGGTATGCTGGAACGTGTAGTAGTCGATCACCGCGCGCTGCGTTTGGGGATCGCGAAGAATACCGATACGCGCGGTTTCACGGGCGGGCGAATCGGGAGCCTTGACCGTGTCCCACGTTAAGCCGGGGGCCTGCCATGTTTCCGCGAGTGCGGATTCCGATTGATATTTTTCTTTCAACCAATCGCGAAAGGCGTTGGTCGCGGCTGGTCCGGTATCCGGGTCGTGATGGATGAATCCGAATTGGTGCCATTCACCGTAGACGCCGTTGGCGAGTTGGATGCCACACAAAGCGTTTCCCTCGGAAGTGGCGGCCAGTTTCGCGCAGAATTCACGGAGTTTGAGGTGGGCCCAATCCTGCCATTTGGCGGAATAAAAACTGGCCCGGATCGGACTCTCGCCGTCGTGGGCGAGGGGGCGGTGCAGACCATGAATGGGAGGGTCGTGGGCTTCGGTATCGGCGTAACCTACCTGCTCATCGGGGTGATCGTAGATCCACTGGGTTGGCGGGTTCAGGTGCAGGCGAATCATCACTGCGGCGTTGGGGGCAGCAGCGGTCACTCCAGCGATCTGCCGCTGGGCGAGCGTCACATCAATGGATTCGTCGGCGCTCAGCATCTGATGCAGCCAAAGATCGACCTGGAAGAGACGGACTCCCCGTAGACCGAACTGCTCGATATTTCGGGTCGGGACCTCTTCCCACGACCAGCGCGCACCGGGACAGTCGGACAGCGCATAGATGAGCGGCGCGACCGGTTCGTCGTTCAGCATCAAGGCAGGGCGACCGGCGCGCATCTCGACGCGAGCGGAAAGGGGCTTCGGCATGAGTCAGGTTTTGCGCAGCGGGGCGGGAGTGAAAAGCTGAAAGCCGATGAATATTTCGGTCAGCAACGCGGAGGGAGGCTAAACGCGTGGGCTGAACGCTACGACGAGGCGGTCGAATCCCACGCTTCGCTTATAGGCGGCGGTCTCGATTGCTTCTTTGCGTTCAAGGATATTGATCTGATCCACGCGTTCGCTGAGTTGCTGCAAGAGGGTGCGCAGAATAAGCCGAGCGTGGGGAGCGCCGAGACAGAGATGGGTGCCGAATCCAAAGGCGACGTGAGGATTGGGCTTACGGTCGAGTTGCACCTCTTCGGGCGAATCGAAGACGGCGGGGTCGAAATTGGCCGCGGCCCAGCCCAGTGACATCCGCCCATCAGCGGGCACGGTCTGACCCTGCACATCCGTCGCCACGGGGCACACGCGGCCGATGTGCGTGAGCGGCGTCATGACGCGAAACAGTTCTTCGCTGGCGGCGATGATATGCTTCGGATCTTCGCTCAGGTAGGCGAGTTGGTCGGGTTGATTGCACAGGTAGTCCAGCGTGCTGGTGATGGTATGAATGACGGTGTCGCGACCGCCCGCGAAGGTGAGATTAGCAAATCCCATCGCCTCTTCGTGGGTGAGTTTTCGGCCCTGATACTCGGCGGAAAGTAACGCGCTGAATAAGTCGTCGCCCGGATTCTGGGCGGCTTGTGCGAGGCGTTGACGCAGGTAGGTGTCGAGCACGGTTCCTTTGGTGGCTCCATCTCCGTCGTTAAAGACATGGGTGCCCCAACCGATCCAGGTTTCCGCTTCGGATTCAGCCACGTTGAGCAGATAGGTGAGGGCTGTGGATTGCAGCGGCAGGGCAAAATCGCGCACGGCTTCGATGGACTCCTGGGTGAGCGCTTCGCTGAGCAAGCGATCTACCAGTGCTTCCACCTTGGCGATGACCTCCGGGAGTTTTGCGCGCTTGAAAAAAGGTTCCACGATCTTGCGATAGGCCGTGTGTTCGGGCGGGTCGGTTTCGATGGGCAATTGCCGCATCGGTCGCAGGTCTTCTTCGGACGGAATCGGCACGCGGTGGGAGGCGTTGGAGCTAAATGTGCGCCAGTCTTTCGCCGCCTCCCGCACATCGGCGTGGCGAAGCACCATGGGGATGTCCTCGCCCTGAATATGATTGATCAAAATGCCGTCATCTTGGCGGGCCTTTTTGAAGGGATCGTGAAACGGGCAAGGCATGTTTTGAAAAACTGAAAGGCTGAGATCTGATAAGCTAAAACACAGGTGTGTTCGAACTAGCCGAGGTAGGCGACGTTGAGTTCAGTCTGCTGCAAGGCGTCGTTTTCGGCTCTGATGCTGAAGGCTTGAGCCTTCGGGCGCGAGCTGACGAGACGGGTTCGGATGGTGCCCTCGAAGTGAGCGGCCACGCCGTCGTCCAATGCGATTCCGGGTTCGATGCCGCCGGTCTGTAACAGGTTTTCGTAGGAAGGGCGGCGATGCACCTCGCCGTCGTAGTGGGGCGAGCAACTGCCCTCGAGCCAGCCGAGACAATCGAGCTTGCTGAGATCGCCGCGTGAATCGGTGTGGCCCTGTTCGAACCAGCAGATGGCACCGGCACTTACGCCGCACAAAACGATGCCTCGTTCCCACGCCTGGCGCAGCATCGACGTGACTCCCGCGGCCTCCCAAATTGCGAGCATGTTACGGGTGTTGCCACCACTGACGTAGATCACGTCGCTATCGAACAGTTGGGCCTCCATATCCGTCGGTTGGCGAAACAGTGACAGGTGACGCGGACGGCACGAGTAGCGATTGAACGCGGTATAGAACTGCGCGATCAACCGATCCGAATCGCCGCTGGCGGTGGGTAGGAGGGTGATTCGGGGGCAATTCGCGTCACTGGCATCGAGCACGTATTGGTCCAGTAGGGGATTATCCGGCTCCATCGAGAAGCCGCCGCCGCCAAGGGCGATGATTTGTGGGGTCATTTTTGAGGTTTAAATGAGACGGTCTAATTTGAAATGGGACAAGGTTGTGTTTCGAATTTGGTGTCGTCGCCTGAAAACCAATGAATATTTCGAGAGATGGCGGCTTCCGGTTGACCGCGGGGCAGATCCTTCAACACGGTGATGTTGCCTCTCCTGATTTCTCTGATATGAAAGCTCAAGCCGTCGTCTTCACCGCTCCCGGGGTGGTGAAATTTCAAGAAACATCCTGCCCCGATCCCGGGCCCAACGATGTTGTCATCGATCTCACTCACTCATGGGTCAGTAACGGCACGGAAGGTTCATTCCTGCGCGGTGAAAGATTGGCCGGCGATACCGCTAAAGCGCCGGGCGACCCCGAACCGTTTCCCATGATTGCAGGTTATCAGAAGGTGGGCTGGGTGCGCGAAGTGGGTGCGGAAGTGAAGGACTTTGCGGTGGGAGATTTTGTTTTCGCGATCATGAGTGCAGTCGAAGGCATGTTTGATAACCAATTTGCGGGACACGTTTCACCCTCGATTTGCGCGCAGCATTTTGTCCACAAGCTGCCACCCGAGGCTCAGAATGATCCCGAAGCCTACTGTGGCATGGTGCTCACCCAAGTTGGCTACAACTGTGGGACGCGACCACGTCTCGAGTCTGGCGAACTCGCGGTCGTGGTGGGCGACGGTTTGGTCGGGCAGTGGACCGGGCAGGCGTTGGCCCAACGCGGTGCACGCGTTATCATGACGGGGCGCCACGAGGATCGTTTGGCGAAGTTTCGGGACGGCGGTTACGGGCGAGCTTTGAAAGTCGCGTCGGATGGCGTGGACGAAATTGTCGCGCTCGATGAAGGACCGATCTCGGTGCTGGTCGATACAGTGGGTGACGCCAAATTATTTGATGCCTACCTGCCTCACCTGAAGCACGGCGGCACGATCGCCGCCGCGGGTTTTTACGGGTTGGAAGGATTTATTGAAATCCAACGTTACCGCTTTCGGGAGATCGCCTTCGATTTGGTGGCGGGCATTACGACCGAGCGAATTGATCGCACGATCGCGTGGGTGGCGGAGGGCAAACTCGATACGAAGAGTTTGATCACCCACCGGTTCCCGGTGGAGGAAGCGGCCGATGCCTGGGACTTGATTGAATCCAAACGTGAACCCGTGCTCGGCGTGATCCTGCAATGGAAACCTGGAGGGGAACTATGACGGTGTTACCCCAATCGATGAAACGACTCGTGATCACGAAGCCCGGTGAAGTGGCTTGGGCCGACGCGCCTATGCCCAGGCCTAAGCCGGATGAAGTGCTGGTGCGCGTGTCCGGCGTATCGACTTGCCCGCATTGGGACATGCACATTCTCGATGGAGAACCCATGTTCCCCGGGCAAGAACTGCAGTATCCCTATTTCCCCGGGCAACCGGGTCACGAGGCAGTGGGCGTGGTCATGGCGTTGGGCGAGGACGTGACCACGCTCGAAGTCGGTCAGTCGGTCGTCGCATGGCGTGACACCGGAGAACCTCGCGCGGGTTTCTATGCGCAGTTTAATGTGTTTCGGGCGGTGGACCTGTTGGCGGTTTCGGACGATCGCCAGCCGGCGCAACTGGCGTCGCTAGAGTTGGCCATGTGTGTGGAAGTGAGTTTCCAACGGCTGGAGGAACTCGGCGGGGTGAACGGCCGCAGTGTGGCCATTGCTGGACTGGGGCCGGCCGGATTGGTGGCGGTGCAGCTGGCCCGCTATCATGGAGCGACTTCGGTGGTGGGAATCGATCCGGTGGCGGACCGGCGGGAGCTCGCCCAAAAACTCGGTGCTGATGCGGTATTTGATGGTGGGGTGGATTCCTGGGCGGCGGGCCGGTCCTCGGATCTGGCTGTGGACATGGCGATCGATTGCACCGGCATTGCTCCTGTGATTGAATTTCTGTTACACCGCACCAACCAAGCGGTGGCCTTGTTCGGGGTGGTGCGACAGGAGATCAAGTATGCAGCGGGCCTGATGTGGGGACCCGGCGTGACCCTCATGGGTTACGGCGACCATAACCGCGCGGCGGCAGAAACAGCTTTGGCAGCGGTCGAAGCCGACGCGTTAGATTTGTCGGCCCTGATTACCGAAACCATGCCGCTGAGTGACTACGTGCGCGGAGTAGACCTGCTACGCCGGAAGGAAGCGATCAAGATCCTGTTCGATCCGTGGGGCTAGCTATCTAGCTTCGCAACGAAGACGGGGATATATTGAGCGATGCCCATTAGTGACAAGACGAGGTAAGTCGTTTCCATTCCGGGGACTAAGAACAGCCCTAGAAGTCCGGTTCCTTCGGCCATAGCTAGCCCAGCGATGAACAATGGGAAAGCCCGCCGCCGTTCGGAAAAGCGCGGCAATACGAACCAACGAATCAGGGTCGAAAAAACTAATGGGCCAATCGGTAAGTATCGCTGAGCGCCGGTGCTATTTCCGCCCGTTTCCGGTGCAAGCACCGCATGGATTGTTACGAGGGCTACAATGATCGAAAACCAAATAAACCACCAAATGGCGATAGGAACAGACTTTGATGCATTCATAACGTATCGTGGGGCAGGGGGGAAGATTTGATGATGACTGCTTAAAGTCTTGAGCCCGTTGGGGAAGGGGTCACGTCGTAAAATAACTCCGTCGCTGGCGCCGATCTTCCGCCGCGATGAAGCTATGGCGCACGAGATGGCGGATATGCCGTTGGACATTTTAAGGGTATGACTCCGTCGGAAGGTGTTTTCTCCTGTTATCCGAGGAGAGGGGTTGGATTTGTGATGGATTGGAGCACCGTCGTTGGTTCATGGTGAAGGTTCCGCTGCTGATTTACCCCTGTTTGAATCCCATGATTACTCCTCACTCGTTTGGATTGTTTCGAATCATCGTTAAATTGGTTGCCCTGGTGCTTGTCGCATCCCAGCTCTCCGCGGATCAGCCCGTTCATCCGCCTGAGGGATTCCGGGCTTTGTTTAATGGCAGGAATTTGAGCGGGTGGTGGGGGGCGAAGACGGAGAATCCGCGGGAATGGATGGCGTTACCCGCCGACAAGCTGAATGCAAAACGCGAGGCCAGTTTGGCGGATATTCGGAGGCATTGGTCGGTGGAGGGAGACGAACTCGTCAACGGGGGAGCGGGGCTCTACCTGACGTCGGAAGAGTTTTTTGGGGATTACGAATTGTTGATTGAATACCGCACGGTCGCGTTGGCCGACAGTGGGATTTACTTGAAGGGCAGTCCTCAGGTGCAGATCTGGGACACCACCGAAGCCGCGGGGAAGTGGGATATTGGAGCGAAATTTGGATCCGGGGGGCTGTGGAATAACAGTCCGGGCACAGCGGGCAAAAATCCGCTCGTATTGGCCGATCGCGCCTTCGGGGAGTGGAATCAGTTTCGTATCATCCAATGCGGTGCGCGCACGTGGGTTTGGTTGAATGACCAGCTCGTGGTGGATGGCGCGATTCTTGAAAACTATTTCGACAAGACCCGGGTGCAGCCGATCCCAGCGCGTGGCCCGATCCAGTTGCAGACCCATGGGGGCGAGATTCGTTGGCGCAATGTGTTTGTGCGGAATATTGAACCTAAGGAAGCGAATGCGCGCTTGAGTAAGATCACGCCGGCGGGGTTTGAATCGATTTTCAATGGACGTGACCTAAATGGCTGGGATGGCTCGACTGAGGCTTACGCGGTGCGCGACGAAACGATCTGGGCCTCGCCGGATAGTGGTGGCGCTTTGTTCACGACAGAATCTTACGCGAACTTTCAGGCTCGGTTGGAGTTCAAGGTTCCGTCCGGGGGGAATAACGGATTGGCGATTCGTTATCCCGGTCATGGCAATCCCGCCTATGATGGTATGACGGAACTGCAGGTGTTGGATAATACGGGTCCCCGTTATACGCAGCTCGATGACCGTCAATATCATGGTTCGGCCTACGGTATGGTCCCGGCCGAGCGAGGTTACCAGCGGTCGGTCGGAGAATGGAATTACCAAGAAGTCACCGTGGTCGGTTCCACGATCAAGGTGGAGCTGAACGGGAACATTATTCTGCAAACAGATCTCGCCGACGTGACCGAATATATGGATGACAAGAAGCATCCCGGTAAAGACTTGGCCACCGGTTATTTTGGTTTTGCTGGGCACAAAAGTCCGGTCGGCTTTCGCAATATTTCTATCAAACGTTTACCCTGAACTTAATTATGCCCTCTGATCCTCAACTCAAACGTCGCACTTTCCTCCAGACGCTGGGAGCCGCCGGGCTTGTCGCTCCCGCACTTCCTTCGAAGCTCGTTGCGGCTGCGCCCAATGGCCGCCTGCGTCACGCCAGCTTTGGCGCTGGCGGAATGGCGGGCCACGATATTGATATGATCTGCAGTTCGCCCAAAGTGGATTTTGTGGCGGTGGCAGAGGTGGATCTTCAACGCGGGGTGCCCGAGTTGATGGAGAAGTATCCGCATCTAAGGGTTTACCAGGATTGGCGGGAATTGCTCGATCGGGAGCACGACAACATCGACTCGGTTAATGTTTCGACGCCTGATCACATGCACGGGCCCATCGCGATGGAGGCGATGCGTCGGGGCAAACACGTCTACTGCCAGAAGCCGCTGGCCCATGATATTTACGATGTGCGCCAACTGACCCACTACGCGCGCGAACGCGGTTTGGTCACTCAGATGGGAATTCAAATTCACTCGGAGAGCCCTTACCTCGAAGCGGTGTCGCTCGTGCAGCGCGGAGCGATCGGTAAGGTCAAAGAAGTCCACCTTTGGAGTGACAAGAAATGGGGTGATGCGGGCGCGCCGCCGGAAGGCGAATTTAGCGTCCCGCCTGACCTCGATTGGGATGGTTGGTTAGGGGTCTGCGAGGATCGTCCTTACCTCGGCGAGCAGTATTACCATCCCGGAAATTGGCGGAAGCGTTTGGATTTTGGCACCGGAACGTTTGGCGACATGGGCTGCCATATTTTCGACCCGGTCTACGAGGCGCTGGCTTTGAGTGCCCCTGTATCAGTGCGCTCGGAAGGCGAAGCTCCGGACGAATGGAACTGGGCTAATAACGCGAGGATTCGTTACCAATTCCCCTCCACGGAGTTTACCGTCGATGGTGGAATTGAGTTTGTGTGGTATGACGGCGATCAACGTCCGCCGGCCGAGGTCATGGCGTTGGTCACGGAAGAAAATCCTCCCCAGAACGAACGCCCCCCCCCACCGATTCCGGATCAGGGTTCAGTGATCATCGGCACCGAAGGCACGATGCTTTTACCCCACTTTAAAGCACCGACGCTCTTCCCGCGGACGCAGTATAAGGAATACGATCGTCCGCGCATCAAGTCGGGTCACCACTGGCTGCAGTTTGTTGATGCCTGTTTGGGCGAGGGTACGACCTCGACTCCGTTTGATTACTCGGGCCCCCTCACCGAAGCGGTGTTGCTCGGCAGTGTCGCGGTGCGCTTCCCGAATCGAACGTTAAAATGGAATGCGCCGAG
>JABIRI010000010.1 GCA_018667915.1 Opitutaceae bacterium
CCTGACTTGGGCGCAACAAGTCGTGCGACGCAACGTGGTGTGGTCGGTGCTCCTGCTCGCGGCAATTGGCGGGGTGGGTCTTATGCTTTCCCAGTATGGCGACCCTCAGCGATTTATTAACTGGCTGAACCAGATTTTTCTGATGCTCAGCGTGCCCTTGGTTTCTTTTGACGCGGGAGCGAGGGCGATTCGGGAAGATCTTAAACCTGGAGCGGTCGATTACATTATTACGCGTCCGGTTCCCCGGTGGGGCTATGCGATGTTTAAATATATCGCCCAGTGGTGTGTGATCATGCCGTTGGCGTTGGGTGGTCTCGGTATGATGCTGCTGCTGGCTCAGGCTCTGGAGGTGCAGTTGCTGCCCATGGCGGTTTATGTGGGCGTTACGATGGCGGGAGTTTCGGCCTTTTTGGCCCTGGGCTTTTTGATGGGCAGTCTCACTTCGCGATATGTTCTGTTGGGATTATTTTATGCCGGTCTGATTGAAGCGGCGGTGGGTAATATTCCTACGCAGCTCAATAATCTTTCGATTTTGCGACATCTCCGGATCGCCCTGAGTGGGCACATTCGGGAGAGCGGCCCGATCGTGCAGGAAATCGGGCTAGTATTCCTGATCGCGGTTGGCCTGTTGGCGACGGCTATGCTGATATTTTCCCGTAAAGAGTTTATAGGAAAAAGAGCAGATGAAGGATGATTTTTGTAACCTTCCTGTGGATACCGGTGAAATAGAGAGCAGTAATCCAATTAATTTAAAAATGAAAAAAACACCTCACTTCTTACTCGCCCTGATCTGCGCTCCGCTGGCGTTGCTCACAAGTCCTGCCGCCGCCGCCGTTGATACGGCGATCATTCCCGCCGATGCCCAATGGGTAGTTTACGCCGATTTTAATGCCATGCGGCAGACCGTGATCGGGCAGGAAATCATTACGCGAACCCAGCTCCAATATGCGAAGGAGACTGCGAACGACCCGATGAATGGTCTCAATGTTGGTGGACTGATTTCTCAAATCATGGAAACGGTTGGCAGCATAACCCTATCGGGCACGGCGATCACCGATAATCCGGAGGAGATGGACGGCACGGCCATTATTCAAGGCACCGCCAAAATGCGCACGATCAGTGAAGGATTGGTCTCGCACATGATTCTCACCGAACCCGAGTTCGTAAAAGAGCAGTTGGACCTGCCTTTCGAAGCTTACAGTCTGCACGATGGTATGAAAGCGGAGCTCATGATCGGGTTTCCCGATGAGCCGATCGTTTTGGTGAGTCGGTCCCGTGAACACATGCTGAAGGCGTTGGATGCATTCCGGACCGGCAAGGGCTCTTTACAGCGCACCAGCGGAGCGCTGACGCCCATGCTTCCAACCCATGAGTCCTACTACCTCTATGCGGCATCGGTCGTGCCCTCATCCGAAATTCCCGATGGCAATGAACCGGCCGCCCGAATTTTAAAAATGACGCAATCGGCCGCGGTCCTGTTGGCCGAAGAAGGTGATGATATTGTCGCTCGAGCAACGTTGATAGCCGACTCCGACGCCACGGCGACCCGATTGACGAAAGTCGTCAACGGCATGACCGCGCTGCTTTCGCTGGCCCAGGATAGCGACGAAGAGCTCGTGCGGTTTATCGAATCGGTCGATGTCGAGCAGACGGACGAGAAAGTTGAGGTGCAGATGTCTTACTCTTCCTCGAAACTGGTGGAACTGGCCCAAGCAAATCTCGAGCGCGAAGCCCGTCAGCAGGCGCAACGGTAAAAGGAGCGTGAAGATCAGTTTACGGTGAAAGGAGATCTCGTGTCGGAATGGAAGGGGGACCGAGCTGAAGGGGCGTCCGAATTTCTAACCCATACGAGTGAAGTGGTGCGACTTGACCGCGGCACAATCGTGCACGTCTCCGGTCGGGCGAGGGGTAATGATCGGGGACGAGTCGACTGGGTCGAAATTGTGCCGGTCGGCGCGGATTCCGGTGAGCTTTTTGAGGCTGAGTATATGCGAATCTGGAACTACCGGATTCAAAAATACGACTTGGCCTCCGGTGGGGAAATGTTGGTTGCACGTAGCGGTAATGGTATCGGTCGGGCGCAACTAAGATTCAACGGTCCGTCAGGTGACTATCAGATTAAGGTGGGCTACGTGGATAACACCGGCGGGGTGGCTCACTACAAGGTGAGTGTGGAACAGCCAGCAGTGGAATAATTCTCATGTCACCGGTTGCCGTATCAAATCCAGCTGTCGTCGTGGACGAATCCGCGCGAGCGGCCTCGTCCGCTGAGGCGGAATTGGTGCATGCGGCGGTCGCTGGGGATGCCGGTGCATCCCGCGAGTTGGTGCGACTCTTTCATCGGCCCATATTCTTTTATGTGAGTCGTTTAGTGGGGCAGGCCCAAGATGCCGAGGATGTCACGCAGGAGACCTTCGTGAAGGCGTTTCGCGCGCTGCACAAAGTCGATACCACGCGGCCACTGCTTAATTGGCTCTACACGATCGCCCGACGCACTGCGCTCAATCATTTACGAGGCCGGCGGGACTGGACAGAGTTGCCTCCCGAACCGGTGAGTGACGGTCCGGGAGCGCGCCAGGAAGTCGAAGATCGTGAATCGGTTTCTCAGATTTGGTCTCGAGCTCGTCGATTGTTGAAGGAAGCGGAATTTGAAGCCTTGTGGCTGCGGTTTGGCGAAAATCTATCCGTCGAAGAAACGGCTCAAACAACGGGGCGCTCTTCCAGCAGCATTAAAACGCTCATTCACCGGGCCCGCAAACGCCTGCTCACCCCCAAGAATATTTTGTCATGAAGCACTCCACAATATCCTCCCGTCCTCGTTTGGTTTGCCGGATGGCGCGCGCGGGCGATCGGACGGAAAAGAATCAGCAGCCAAATTGGCGCGACCGGCACATGGATTCATGTTCAGAGTGTGCGGCATTTTTCGATGCTGCTGAGGCAATTACGGCGGAGCTCCGGGAATCGGCTCCGTCAAATCCTGGCTCCATTCCGGAGGGGCTAGAGGGCCGGATTTGGGCCGCAGTTGAGGCCGATCAATCGACGGAGCGTGGGGCAACGCCAAAGCGAGTGGGCGTGGGGGGATGGCGAACGGGCTTTGCCCTGGCGGGTATTGCTTTTATCGCGGTATTTTTTGCTTGGTCACCGAACTCTTCGGATCCGGATTCGGCCGCGATTGCACACTCGGATTTCAGCGAAGAGGATATGAAGGTATTGGTGGCCCAAATTGGAGATTTTTCTTCGACGTGGTTGGGCACGTCACCAAGCGAAGATGACGGATTAAAGACGAGTCCTTTGGCTGAGGAATTGGACGCTTTGGAAGCGGATGCTTCGGCAGCATTACGTTTTCTTGAGCGCAGTTTTCTACCCATGCGTCGATCGGCTTCCTGAGTCGTTAAAGTTTTCTGCAACTTTGAGAGAGGTTGGTGGGTTTTGAAAGTAACCGCGCATTTAAGCGGGGCTTTTAAAACTAGAAAATAATCCCATGAAATCTCTCATCCAAAAATTCATCTCCGGCGCTGTTGTTGCTGGTATTTTAACATCTTCTGTATTTGCCGCGTCTCCCGCCGGGTATGTGGACTTCGGTCACTTCGATGCCGAAGTCGGCGAACAGTTTGTCGAAGTCGATATTAACAAATCTCTCCTCAAGCTCGCGGCGGTTTTTGCCAAGCATGAGGATCCGGAGATCGCTAACCTGATTTCTAATCTCGAGCGCGTTCGCGTAAACGTGATCGGTCTGAATGACGACAACCGCGCCGAGGCGACGGATCATATCGAATCGATTCGTTCAGATCTTGATCAAGCCGGTTGGGCGCGGGTGGTTTCGGTGCGAGAAAAAGCGGGTGACAACGTGGTCGTATTTCTCAAGCAAAACTGAGATGAGTCCATCCAAGGCGTCGTGGTCAGCGTGATTGGTCGCGATGGTGAGGCCGTGTTGGTCAATATTGTCGGCGACGTCCAATTGGAGCAGATTGCTCGAATTGGTGAACGGCTCAATATCGATCCGCTGCGGAAATTGAATCTGAATCCACGCGATACAGAGAGCTGAGTGCTGCCTTAAATCCTTAAAACGGAGAATTTCCCATGAACGACGCATCCTCTTCCACCGCTGCCCCTCGCAGTCATCGTGCCCGAAATTGGTTTTTCATCATCATGGCGGCTGCCCTCGCGGTCGCGGCGAGCATCTTCTTCCTCTCTAAGGAGGCCCGTAAATTACAGGTGGCGATCAATACGCATCTGGAGGGTCCGGCCTCGACCAAGATTCAGTTTTCCGTGGGACCTGGGCTCCTGGGGATCGGTCGGATGGTCGCGCATTGGGTAGACGATATTCCACCGGAGGTGCACCACGCGCTTGGGGCGGTGAAGGAAGCGAGTGTCGGAATTTATGAACTCGAATCCGATCCCTCGGTGGTGGAGCGTAGTCAGTTGGTGCGGATCACTGATGAGCGACTTGGGCTCAAAGGTTGGCAGCGGATTGTCGCCGTCAGCGAGAATCGAGATACGGTGCTGGTCTACGCTCCCACTGATATTGGGGATGAGGATGAGATTCAATTCTGTGTAGCCGTCTGCGACGGGAGGGACCTTGTAGTCGTCTCCGCGACCGCTTCGGTCGAATCGTTGCTGAAGCTCACGGAAATGCATCGAGGCGAGTGGCGTGATTTTTTAAGGACGCCCTCGAGGAAGGGCGCTTGATCTGTCATGGCCTAGCGCGTTGGCTTTCGGGGTGCCCCTAGCGACAATTGTTCACCTCGATGCCGACGCGTTTTTTGTGTCGGTCGAGCTGGCGACGCGCCCCGAGCTTAAGGGTAAAAAAGTGGCGGTGGGGGGACGGCAGCGCGGAATCATTTCTTCCGCCAGTTACGAGGCCCGCGCCGCCGGAGTTTATACGCCCATGCCGTCGCAACGGGCGGTGAAGGTGTGTCCGGATCTGATTCTGTTGCCGCATTCGGGCAACTACAGCGAGGTATCGCGCCAGATGTTTGATTTGTGTGAAGACCTTACTCCGCTGGTGCAGCGGAATTCGATCGACGAAGGTTATTTGGATCTCGGCCCGTGCGGATTAAAATCTGCCGAGGCGGTCGAACAGGTGGTGCGAGATCTACAGGTCCGAATTTGGGCCGAGCTGAGCATTCCGATTTCTATGGGCATCGCGACCAATCGACTCGTGGCGCAAATTGCGAGCAAGCTGCGCAAGCCGCGGGGGTTTGTGGTCATCGAGCCGGGCCGCGAACAGGAGTTTATGGCCCCTTTGGACATCAAAGAGATGCCGGGAGTCGGACCGAAAATGCAGGAACGGCTGCGGGGGCTTAGAATCAATACCTTTGGCGACGTTTTGGCGTTGGGTGATTCGGCATTGCAGTCTGCCGTGGGGGACGGTTGGCGAGATTTTAAAGCACGTTGTGCGGGTGAAGATGATCGGGCGGTCGAACCGGAGCGGGGCGAGGCGAAGAGTTATTCGCATCAGCGCACCTTTGGTCGCGATATTGAAGAGTTTGCTGAGATCGAACGGATCGCAAAAGGGCTACTGGATGATCTCATGTCCAAGGTCCGGGCGGATGAGACGCGGATCAGAACCCTGACCGTGCTCGTGCGTTACGGAGATTTTTCGCAGGAGTCGGCGGGCCGCAGTTTGCCGGAGGCCACTGACTTGGAGACGGCATTTTATCCGTTGCTCCCGACGTTGCTAAAAAAGGCGTGGCATAAGCCCCGGGCATTGCGGCTGATCAGTGTGCGGCTTTCCGGCGTGGATGATCGTCCGGCTCAATTGGATATTTTCGGAGCGACCGACGACAAACGACGGCGACTGGCGGGCCTGATGGATCAACTCAACGCCCGGGACGGTGGCGCGGGATTGGTGCGTGCGCATCAACTTCCGAAGGCGAAACACTAGACATATGGGGTGTTTTACCTAGGTGACTTGTGCCTGGTTGATTTTTTGAATCCTCCGAAGGATTTTCTATCGCCAAGTATTCGGGAGTGAAGAATATCCGAAAGTCATGTCCGCCGGATCCCACCCCCATGTTGATTCTACTTCGCACTCGATTTGGCGTGTCTTTGTTAGGGGTGCAATTTTAGCGGTGTTTTTGGTCCGCCCGGTAGGAGCGATCACCATCAACGGTTTCGCCGTCGATGACACGGCAGTTCCGGTCGAACATTTAGTGCGGGCTGCCCCAGCTAAGGATAGCATTAGTTCTATCGATGAACCCAACTGGATTCTCGCTTCAGAATGTGACTATCTTGAGGAGGAAGATGAATTGCTGAGTGTCACGATTGATGGCGATACCCGGGCTTATCCGCTGCGAGTTTTGGTTTGGCATGAGATCGTGAACGATGTCTTCGGAGAGCGACCGATTGCGATCACTTACAGCGCGCTGACGGGGTCCGGCGTAGCATTTGATGCGGGGGAAAATGCTGACGGCTCACCCCGTAAGTTTGGCGTTTCCGGGGTGCTCTATAATAGTGGACTACTCATGTATGACCGCGCTTCGGAAAGCCTGTGGTCTCAGTTGAAGTTTATGGGCATATCGAAAGATTTTGTCGAAGAGCCCCTCACGCCGGTAGCGATCCGTCGGTTGACCTGGGCGAATTGGAAAAAAACGTTTCCGGATGGTCGGGTGCTTTCCAGTGAAACCGGATTCGATAATGATTACGCGAGCGAGTGGCCGTATGGTAACTATGCGAACGAAAAGGAGACCATTTTCCCGTTCGACATTAACCCGGATCGCAATGAATTCGGCACCAAGGAACGGATGATCGGCATGGCTGAAGGCTGGGCCGCACGGGCTTGGCCTTTGGAAAAAGTGAAAGCAAAGGGTCAGCTTTTCGATGCATTAGGTGCTCGGCCGATCCAGATCATTTATCAAGAGGACACCAACGAGGTTTTGATTACCGATATCACCAACGGAGAGCAAGTCGCCGCGGTTTCGGTCTACTGGTTTGCGTGGCAGGCGTTCTATCCGGACTCGTCAGTTTGGCAGCCCTTAAACTAACGAATAATTTTGGCTCGCGATCTCGGCTTGCGCTGGACGCAAAACTTCCTGAATTCGGTGTATCGAAGCGCTGATCTCTCATGCCAATTTACGAATTTTTCTGTCCCGACAATAATACTGTCTACCAGTTTTACGCTAAATCCGTAGCTCAAGGGCAAACGGTCCCGCGCTGCCCCGAAAATCCAAAATTTCGGATGCAGAAAATGGTTTCTGGATTTGCGATCACGAACGGGGGGGCGACCGACGAGCCACCGCCGAGTTCTGCTCCCGAGAGTGGACCAGACGATGATCCGCAAATGGCAGCCGCCATGGCCGCGATGGAAAGTGAGTTCGCTCACGTCGATGAAAACGATCCCAAAGCCATGGGGCGGATGATGCGGAGGATGTCCGAAATGACGGGAGAGAAGCTCGATGGCGAAATGGAAGAAGTCGTGCGTAAATTGGAAGAAGGTGCGGATCCCGATTCGTTGGAGGAATCTTTAGGCGGAGAGATGGATGACGGTGGCGATCCCTACGGTGATCCGATGGGCAGGGGTGGTCCGGGTGGGGCG
>JABIRI010000009.1 GCA_018667915.1 Opitutaceae bacterium
CGCCCAAAATCCGTCATGCAGACACCGCAGACGCTCGCCCGGAAGTTTAGGGGCATTAAATGTATCCACTAATTCATCACGATCAATTGGCGCGAGCCAGCTCTGCGCCTCGTGCCGGCCATCCGGCCCTGCCACCATGGCGGCCAGCACACGATCATAGGTCGCGACCCACGTCTCTACCTGATCAAGCGTGAACTCCGCCGGATTAAACCGTAGTTCCAACTGCACCGAATCCGCCGCCGAATCCGCGCTGAACTGCGCAAAATAGTCGAAGGTATTCTGGTCAAAATAATCCGCTCCCAACACGTCCAGGTCGTCCCGCGCACGCAGCTCATCCAGCACGTGAAAATGCACGAAATTAAATGAGGTCTCAAACCGCGACGTGCCTCCTCCATCCTTCTGAATTTCCGCCAGCGGATAACGCCGATGAGGCCACACGGCTTCATCCACTTGCCAAACCGCCCGCACCAATTCCCGCCAGGTGCCGGGCCGCACCGCCAGCCGGTAAGGCACGGTGTTGAGAAACAAACCCAATGCGCCCGCTGCACCGTCCTTCTCCGGTCGCCCGTTGGAAATCACCCCAGTGACCACTTCCCGCTCGCCTGTTCCATGCGCCACCACCTTGGCGTGCGCCGCCATCAATACGTGTTTGAGTGTAACCCCTTCGCTCGCGGCCAAAGCTTGCAACCCGGTCACCACCGTTCCATCCCACGTCCGAAATACCGCGCTCTGATCGGCCTGCTCATCGACTTGTCTCCCCGGTCGGCGCGGCAATCGCCCGGCAGGCGCATCGTCAAGTTGCGCTGCCCAAAACGCCTTCGATTCGGCCGACCCCACCGCCGCTCGCTCCAGCGCCACGAACGAACGGAACGGCGGTAACGTCGAGTCGGGTTCCGCTTGCCGCCCGGCCAATCCGTCCAGATAGGCCGTAAACAATTCCGCCAACAATACGGACACACTCCAGCCATCCAGAATCGCGTGATGCAGGCTCAGCGAAACCTGCACCGTTGCCGCGGATCTGAGGTGCACCGTCACGCGGAGCAACGGTGCCGCGCTCCAATCAAAACCTTGCGCCTTCTCCGCGTTTCGCCACCCCGCCAGCTCAGTTTCCTGCTGCTCGCCACTCTGCTCCCGCAGATCGACCACCGTCACCGGCACGTCCGCCTTTGCATTCACGCATTGCATCGGTTCGCTGAATCCACCCGGGTGCAACGACGTGCGCAGTATTTCGTGTCGCGACACCACCGTTGCCAATGCTCCGCGCAACGCCGTCTCGTCCCACACCATGCTCAGATGGTAGGAAAACAGATCGTGAAACACCGGCGAGTCCGGCTGCAGCTCGGCATGAAACACCATGCCCGCTTGCAACGCCGACAACGGATACGCCGCCTGAACTCCCGCCGACAGCTTCGCCCGATCATCTGGTCCGATCAGGTCAAACGGTCCGATCACGGCCTCCTCCTCCGTCCCCGTTTCCAATCGCTTCATCACAGCTGAAAGCTCGCGCACCGTCTGGTGCCGAAATAACTCCTGCAGCGGAAAGTCCCAACCGGTCCGACGCACCGCCGCTCGCACTTCAATGCTGCGAATCGAGTCGCCCCCCAAAGCGAAGAAATTATCGGTCACCCCCACATCCTCCACGCCCAAAATCTTCGCCCACACGTCGGCCAGATCACGCTCAGCTGCGGTTGCCGGAGCCTCGTGCACCGTCCCCACTTCGGCCCGCGCACCTGCCAAATCTGGCAACGCCGCACGGTCGACTTTCCCATTGGTGGTGAGCGGCAACGAGTCGACCCAAGTAAACACCGCCGGCACCATGTAATCCGGCAAAAATTGAGAGAGATGGTCCCGCAGTATCGTTGCATCCAGTCCTGCTCTCTCCGTCGTTGAAACCGCAACCAACCACGCCGCCAGTCGCGTATCACCACCGTTATCTTGCTGCGCCAGAACCGCCGCACCGGTGATGCCCGGATGTCGATTCAACGCCGATTCTATTTCCCCGAGTTCAATGCGAAATCCTCGCACCTTCACTTGAAAATCAATCCGACCGAGGTATTGCAGATCCCCGTTCCCTAACCGTCGTGCCGAATCACCTGACCGGTAAAGTCTCCCGCCTTCGCCCGCCAAAGGATGAGTCACAAACCGCTCCGCCGTCAGCTCCGGGCGATTCAGATAGCCCTCCGCCAGCCCGGCGCCACCTACCACGATTTCCCCGGCCACCCCGCACGGCACGGGCTGCTGATGTGGGTCCAACAAATGAATCGAAAGGTCCGGAATCGGCTCGCCGATCAGGCTGCCGGTATTCTGCTCAACGTCCGCCGCCCGTATTCGCCGATAGGTTACATGCACCGTCGTCTCGGTGATGCCATACATGTTGATAAGCTGCGGCGCTTCGTCTCCGTGGCGTTCAATCCACGGCGCCAAGGTCGCCAGACCCAACGCCTCCCCGCCAAAGACCACCCACTTCAACGCCAGTGGCGCCTGCGTCTCCACCCCACCCGTCATGTCAAAATTCACTAATTGCCGGAACGCCGAGGGGGTCTGACTCAACATCGTAACCCCTTCTCGTGCCAACAAACCCCGGAACCGATCCACCGAGCGGCTCACCTCGAATGGCACCACCACCAAGCGGCCACCGTTGAGCAGCGCGCCCCAAATCTCCCACACCGAAAAATCAAAAGCAAACGAGTGAAATAGCGTCCACACATCGTCCGGCCCAAAGCCAAACCAGTGATCCGTCTGCGTAAACAACCGCGCCACATGCCGGTGCGTGATCGGCACTCCCTTGGGTTTCCCCGTCGAGCCCGACGTATAAATCACGTAGGCCCGATCCTCCGGCCGTAACACCGGTAGCTTCGCCGGTGGCGTCGCGGCAATCTCCGCCCCCTGCGCCTCGACGTCCAACACCGGCACGCGGACGGTCACCGCGCCCGCTGACAGCAACAACACCGCGCCCGCATCCTCCAGCATGAAGTCTCGCCGATCCGGCGGATACTCCGGATCAATCGGCAGGTATCCCGCCCCCGTCTTCAAAATTCCCAAGATCGCGACGAGCACTGAACTCGAGCGCTCCATCGCAAGTCCCACCAAATCGCCCGACTTCACCCCACGCTCCTGCAGGCACCACGCCAACTGATCCGATCGTTCCGCCAGCTCCTGGTAGGTCAATGCAGTCTTTCCATCAGTCACCGCCACGCGCTCTGCCTGCTCTCGTGCAGTCGCCCCAAACCACTCTACTAGGGTCTCCTTACCCTCCGGATTCGGCCGGGGCGTCGGAGCCAAAGGCCAAGTTTCGCGCTCAACCACCGAAACCAACGGCAACCGCGATATCATGGTGGTCGGTTTCTCCACTACGCCTTGCAACAGGGTCAGGAAATTCTCCGCCCAACGCGCCATCGTCGTCGCATCGAACAGATCCGTGCTGTATTCAAACATTGCGGACACGTCCCCTTCCGCCCGATCCTCGACCACCAGCAGGAGATCAAACTTGGCCGCCGTAATCGGCGCGGCCAGCGGGGTAAATTCTACTCCGGACAATTGCACGGGGCCGGCCGCTTCATGCTGGAACGTGAATCCAACCTGAAATACCGGATGCTGACTGAGATCCCGCGGCACCCGCAGTCGCTCCACGATTTGCTCAAACGGTATTTCCTGGTGCGCAAAGGCCGCCTGCGTCGTTCGCACCACCTTCCCTAAATGGGCGTCAAACGTCGGCCCTCCCGTCAAGTCCGCCCGCAGCGCTACCATGTTCACAAAAAATCCTACCAACGTTTCTAACGCCGACTCCGGCCGGTTCGCCACCGGGGACCCCACCGCAAAATCATCCTGCCCGGCATAGCGACCCAGCATCACCTGCCACGCCGCCATGAGTGTCATGTAAAGCGTCGCCCCTTCGCGCCGGCCCAACTCGCGCAGCCCCGCCACCAACTCCACTGGCACCACGAACCGATGTCCCGCCCCGCGACCCGACAACGCATCCGGTCGATCGTGGTCAGTCGGCAAGGTTAATTTTGGCGTATTCGCAAGTTGGTTACACCAAAATTCCCGTGACGCCTCCCAGGCCGGACTCTGCGCCCGCCGCCGCTGCCACGCCGCGTAATCCGCATAGCTCAGCGAAGGTCGCGCCAGCTCCGGGTCTCCGCCTTTCGCAGCATAAAGCCGACCCAATTCACGCGTAAATACATCGATCGACCATCCGTCGAATACCAGGTGATGCACGCAAAACAACAACTGGTAGTCATCCGGTCCCAGCCTCACCAACCGAGCCCGTAATAACGGAGCCACCGCCAAATCAAACGGCTCCTCCAGAATCTCCGCTTGCTGCACCGCCAGTTCGCGGGTTTGCTCTGCGGCCGGCAGTCCCGTCAGATCTTCTTCCTGGAGCACCGACGCATCGATCACTTCTGGTAAAAGCACGTCCAGCCCACCCCGACCCTCGCGCTCCGGGAAACCGGTCCGCAACGCTTCATGACGTCGAATCAGTTCCGCCAGTGCCTCGCCTAGGGCTGCCCGGTCCAACGCCCCCCGCAGGGAAAAGCCTTGGCCAAGGTGATACGCCGTGTTCGCGGGCTGCAGTTTTTGCACGAACCAAAGCCGTTCCTGCGCAAAAGACATCCCCGGTGCTTCGTCGTGGGGTCGTGGGCGCAAAGCCTCCCCGGGACTCGCCTCTATCGCAGGCCCCGCCACGCCCTTCTGGGCGAGCAATTTTTTCAGGAGAGCTTGTTTGTCGGGAGTCATGCTTGAACGGCGGACACAGGGTCAAACCTGCGACGGGCTAATGTGCGAAACGAGCCCGTCGCGCGCGAAGAATGACGATCTCCGGCTCCAGCCTCAAGTTTCCTCTTCCATTCATTGCCGCCCGCGTCGCGACGCCACTTCACGCCAGCACCGCCTCCGGGTCCGCCTGCAGCGCGCTCGCGTCGCGACTTACCAGGAATTCTGGCCGCCGTTCACCGGTTGGCTCCGGCACATTGTTCACGCTGTTGTAGGTCACGATCATCATCGTGCGATCCCACGGCGAAAGATTCGGAGCCGATCCGTGCGCTAGATTCGGATGAAAGATCAATACACTCCCCGCCGGCCCCTTCGGGGCAACAATGCCTCCCCTTTCCACCAACATGGCCACCGTCGCCGCATCCAGCGAATACTTGAGATCCGCGCTGACGTTGTCTTTCCAGCTCCCCTCCCCCTGTTCCGCCATCACGTCTACCATCCCGTGATGGTGTGACTTTGGGATGCACATCAGCGGGCCGTTAAATTCGGTCACCTCGTCCAGATAAACCATCACGTTCACGCAATCGGGCCGCTGCATCCCGTCACCTTTGGCCCAGAAAATATAGTCCTGATGCCACTTCCACACGTCGCCTCCAAAAGCCGCCTTAACGTTGATTTTAAACTGATATACGTAGGCTGAATCGCCTATAATTTGTTCCGCCGGACGCAACATCCGTGGCAGGCGTGTAAGCCGCGCCATAACTTCGTTCATCAGGTGACACCCGTGCAAAGCCCGCACCGTTTCCCCGTCGGTTTCAAGCACCCGGCTGGGATGATCGATCGCCGCGATAGTCTCGGTCGCCTCCGTGAGCGCCGCGACTTCAGCTTGGTCAAAGAGGCTGGGAAAGAACAATAGTCCGTCCTCCTCGTAAGTGTGCAATTGCCTGCGGGTAAGTTCCATAAAGAGGAGGGAAATTGACCCGCGATACCACCCGCCGCAAGACCCTCTCGTCGCTGGGTCCAATATTTCACGAATTATCCGTAAAGAAACGGTAAGATCACCCGTCCTCCTGCAGCCGGGCCGCTTCGTCGTCACTCATAGCTTCCACTTCTCGCACCGTCGCTGCCACGGTTTCCCAGATATCTGCTCCACCGACGGCTTCTCCGCAGGCCGCGGCAAAATCTGCCAGCGTCGGATGCTCAAAAAGGGCGCGTAATGGCACGGGCATTGTCGTCCTCGACCGCAATCGTGCGATCACCCGTGTCGCCAACAACGAATGTCCACCCAGGTGAAAAAAATGATCCGCGCGTCCGACGCGCTCCACCCCCAGCAGTTCCGCCCAAACGTCCGCCACCAACCACTCTCCTTCGCCTTTCGGTGCCTCGTAGGCTGCATCCCGCGCCATCTGATTGACCTCGAGCTCCGGCAATCCACTGCGGTGAATTTTCCCGCTGGGCGTCAATGGCAAGGCCTCCAACTCCACAAATACCGCCGGCACCATATAATTCGGTAACCGCTCCCCCACGAATCCGCGCAATTCCTCCACCGTCACCGGCACCTCCGCCTCCCGGGTGAAGAATCCCACCAGACATTTGTCGCCCGCCGTGCGCTCCCGCACCACCACCACCGCTCCGGTCACCGCCGGATGCTGCACCAGGCGCGATTCCACTTCGCCCAGCTCCACCCGAAAACCGCGAATCTTCACTTGGTCATCCAGGCGCCCGAAAAACTCGATACTGCCGTCGGCCAACCAGCGCGCCCGGTCCCCGGGTCGGTAAAGCCGCTCGCCGGCCTCCGTGCCAAAGGGATTGGGCCCAAAGCGCTCCGCCGTAAGATCGGGCCGGCCGTGGTAATCTCGTCCGAGGTTTGCTCCGCCAATGTAAAGTTCGCCCGGCACCCCCACTGGCACCGGATTCATGCGTGAGTCCAGCAGGTAGATCTGGGTGTTCGCGATCGGTCGTCCGATCGGCGGCGGTGGACTTACCGTCGAAGGGGGACCATCAAAGGTGTGGGCTGTCACCACGTGAGTTTCCGACGGACCGTAATGGTTGTGCATCACACAGTCCGGCATTTGCGCACTGAGCGCCAGAATCGCCGGCGTTAGAATCAATGCCTCACCCGTCGTGATCAACTCTCGCAGCGAAGCAAAACGTTCGGGTCGATCACCGTAGTCCGCCGCCAATTGCTGCCACACCACCACCGGTAAAATTACCTTCTCGATCCGGGCCGACTCCAGGTAGTCCACCAACACCGCCGAATCACCTCGCATCAATTCACTCGCGATATGCAGCTCCCCGCCACTGCCCAACACCGCAAAGGTGTCGTGGAAACTCACATCGAAACTCAGCGACGCAAAAAACAACCCGCGCGCGCCGGTCAACAGGGTATCGTGGTGCCAGCGGATCAGATTGCACATCGCCGCATGCCCCAAAGTCGTGCCCTTCGGTTTTCCCGTCGAACCACTGGTGTAGATTATATAAGAGAGATTCTCCCCACTCACGTCCGATCGCGGTGGCGTCGCCGGATGCGCCTTCAACTCCTCCGCCACCCGGTCCAAATCCAATTCCATCACCCCGGCCGGGAAGGTCAGTTTCCCCCGACTCTCCTGATGCGTGATCACCACCGGGGCCCCAGAATCTTCCATCATGAACTCCAGTCGATCCGCCGGGTAACCGGGATCGAGCGGCAGGTAACATCCTCCCGCCTTCATCACCCCCAGCACCCCCACAATCATGTCCAGCGTGCGTCCCAAATACAGCCCGACGATCACATCCGGCCCGATCCCCAGGCCTTGCAGGTGATGCCCGAGCTGGTTCGTCCGCTCCTCCAGCTCCGCATACGTAATCTGTTCCCACTCGTCGATCAGCGCCACTTTGTCCGGCGTCCGCGCCGCCGCCGCTTCGACCAACCGATGCAACAGCGGCTCCCCCGCTCCCGACCAGTCCATCGCAGTCGCGTTGAAGTCGTGCACGACTTGGTTGTGCTCCTTCTCCCCCAACATGGGCAGGTCCAGCAACGCCGCCTCCGGCTCCGCTCCGGCTCCTGCCACCAGTCGTGTAAAATGCCCGGCCATGCGCGCCATCGAATCCGCGGTAAACAAATCCGCCCGATATTCAATCCAGCCGTCCAGCCCGCCGTCCGCACGGTCTCGCACCGTCAACGTGAGATCAAATTTCGCTTCCGGAATCGTTGTGGGTAAAAACTCCGCCACCACCCCCGGTAACGTCAGCTCGGGCAACTCGGTCTGATGCACAAACATCACGTCAAAAAAGGGATTCCGGTTCATCTCCCGGGTCGGTTGCAACGCCTCCGCCAGCAATTCAAACGGAACGTCCTGCGCCGCATAAGCCGCCAAACACGTTGCCTTCACCGCTCGTAACGATGCCCGAAACGACTCACTGCCCTCCACCGCAGTTCGCAATACCAGCGTGTTGGTAAAGAAACCGATCAACGGAGCCGTCTCCGCCCGTGCCCGCCCCGTCACCGGCGAACCCACCGCCACATTCGTCTGGCCGGTATAGCGATGTAATAATACTTTGAATACCGCTAGCAATCCCATGAACTCGGTCGCCGCCTCCTCTTTCCCGATCGCTTCCAACGCCACCCGATCCGCTGCCGGGATGGTGAACGCTGCGGTGCCTCCACGAGCCGAAGGTTGCGCCGGACGAGGAAAATCCGTCTGCAGTTCCAGCGCCGTCCCCGCCGCCAATTGCCCGCGCCAATAATCCAGCTGATCCTGACAAGCCGGCGTTTCGCTCCAGCGTCGCTGCCACTCTGCAAAGTCCGCATACTGCACCGCGGGCCGACTGGGCACGGGGCCCTCTCCTCGCGCCGCCGCATACCCGGCGGCCAACTCTGTTGCCAGCAAACCCAACGACCATTGATCGCTGATGATATGGTGCATCGTCACCGCGAGGACATGCTCCTTCGCCGACAACCGCAGCAGTCGCGCCCGCAGTAACGGCCCATCAGCCAACGCAAAAGGCACCGCCACTTCCGCGGTCAATCGCGCGCTCACCGCTACCTCACGCGCGCCGGCGTCCAGTCCGCCCAAATCCTCCTCCGCCCACGCCGCCGTCATGCCCGGTCGCAGTTCCGCCGCGGGCTCGTCTCCCACCGCGACAAATACCGTGCGCAACACATCATGCCGGTCGCCCAATCCCGCCCATGCCAGGCGTAGCGCCGCTCGATCAAGCTCACCCCGCAATCGCAACGCCCCCGGCACCGAGTAAGCCGCCCCACCTGGTTCGAATTGGTCTAGGAACCAGAGACGCTGCTGCGCAAAGGACAACGCCGCCGGAGCCCCCGAATCCTTCCGGGAACCGAGCGCCAGTTCGGCGTCCGTCTCCAAACCTTCCTCCGCCAACAGCAAGTCGAGCAAGGCCTTCCGATCATCCATCTCATCCGCCATCAGATTTCCATCTCCTCCATCGGTTCATCAGAAACCGCAGCTTTCATCACCCCCACCTTGAGTTGCGCCAACAAAGTCCCCGCCAGCGACTCAACCGTTGGCCCTTCCAATAATGCCGTTAGCGCCACGTCCACGCCCACGTCGCGCTGGATACGATTTTTGATTTCGATCGCCACCAGCGAATCTACTCCGAGATCGGTGATCCGCACTTTCGGAGCCAGGTCCCCAACCGGTAACCGCAGAACCGAAGCGATGATGTTCGCGATCGTCGCAGCCAACAAAGTTTGCTGCTCACCCACCGATTTGCCCGCGAGGTCCAGTTTCGGAATGGCCTCCGCGCTCTGTCCCGTTTTCACATTCTCCGACAACAGACCCTGCAAAAATGGGGACAACCGGGCCGGCGGATCAGCCTCAAACAAACGCGACCAATCGACCGCCATAAACGCGAGCTGGGTTTCGCCCGAAGCCATCGCGGTTGCCAAGGTCGCCAATCCTTGGGCCGGAGAAAATCGTGAGATGCCCAATCCGTCCAAACGGGCATGCGCCCGCCTGCCGTGCTCCGTAGCAGCAAATCCTACCTCCGCCCACGGTCCCCAATTGATGGTCAACGCCGCCTGCCCCCGCGCCCGGCGCTCGTGCGCCAACACATCCAAGGCCGCGTTCGCCGCTGCGTAATTTCCCTGCCCCGGCGCGGGCAACAGCGCGGAAAACGCCGAAAATAGCACAAACGCGTCGAGCGGCTGATCCGCCAGCAATGCGTCCAAGTTACGCGCGCCCTCGACCTTGCCGGTCCACGTTGCCGCCAAAGTTTCCTCATCCAAATCCGCTAACATCGTATCCCGCCAGGCCCCCGCCGCATGAAATACCCCGCGGATCTCCGGCCGTTGCCCATCGGCCAGCACGTGGGCCAGCGCGTCACGGTCCGCAACGTCCACCGCCACCTTTTCAACCACCACGCCTGAGTCCCGCCACGCCTCCAGTTCTGCCGTGCACGCTTCGGTCGGTTCACTTCGAGCTACCAGCATCAAGTGTTCCGCGCCGTTCTCCTTTAACCAACGCGCTACTTCCCAACCCACCCCACTCAATCCGCCCGTCACCATGTAGGTGGCATCCGGTTTCGCGGTAAAATGCTGCGCGGCGACGGTCGTGCTTTTCTGCGCTAACCGTGCACTCCACCACCGTCCTTCTCGACGAGCCAACTGGTCCTCGCCGGCCACTCGGGTCAGCACATCCGCCAACGCTTGCGCTTGCTCCGCCACCGATTGCGCGGCGTCAAGATCCACCAATCCGCCCCACCGTTCCGGCTGCTCGACGGGTAACGCCCGCAACAGACCCCACTGCGCCGCGCCCCGCGCCTCCGGTTGTGATCCCCGAACCGCCTGCGCTCCTTGCGTGACCGTCCACACTCGCCCACTCGAACTCCGCAACAACCGCAGCGTATCAATTAAATCTATACCGGGGTCGAGCGGCAGACAATTCACTACCACCGCTGCATCCAGCGCATCCTCCCTGGGATCCACAAGCGTTGCATCGACCCCCACCGCGACCAACCGTGTTACCAATGCCTCCGCCAATCCAGCGGCATCTCTCAACACCAACCAGCGTCCGGATGCCACCGTCAATTCCGCCGCTAAATCTACCGGTTGCCAGTCGACGGACAGACGTCCTTCCACCGCACGTCGCCGTCTCACTATGGGTCGGGCCCGTTGCTCTCCCGAGGGCAACGCCCGTGCCATCTCCATCCGAAATTTCGCCAACTCCGGCAACATCGCCAGCACGTCGTCTTCCGCCGGACCAAAATCTAAAAGACAGGCAATTTCGCTGACCCCCGCAGCCGCCAACTCAGCCACCAGGGGTGCACATTTCTCGGTGGAACCAAAGAGCGCCCGCGTCGCTACAAACCGGTCATACAAGAAATCGACAAACGCCGTCTTATCCGTATCCGAAAGCGTCGCCACATCAACCGACTGACCCCGGCTCGCCGCCAGCCCGGTCAACAGGTGCAGATTTTCCCGCAAATACCGCGTGAAGGGGCCCCGGACCTTAGCTTCCACCGCTGCCGCATCCGATCCGATAAAGGTGTGCACCATCACGGTTACCCGGCCCGCCGCCGGATCATGGCCCGCCCGTTTTCGAGCCTCTCGATAAAGCGTAATTTTTTCGGCTAATTCCTTCGCATCCTGATCGAGTAGGTGCGTGAGCATATTCGCTCCTGCCGCCCCCGCCCGTTCAAATGTTTCGGGGTTGCCCGCAGCCGTTACCCACAACGGTAACTCACTCTGCACCGGCGTCGGATAAATTCGCCGTGTCACGGACTCTCCGTCGCCCCCTACCATCGGCAACGCTTCTCCCCGCCACAGGCGACGCAGTTCTTCGATGCCGGTAAAGAGTTGGTCGCGCCGTGACTCGTAATTCTCCGGCTGCAACGCAAAGTCCGCCGGATTCCAACCCGCCGCAAATGACATGCCCGCACGACCGTCTGACAGATTGTCTACCACCGACCATTCTTCGGCCAAGCGTCGCACGTTGTGCAGCGGAAGCACACTGCTGCCGGCCATCAACCGCAGTCGGCTGGTCTCCCGCGCGAGCGCCGCGTGCAATGTAGCTGGATTCGGATACAGACCGCCAAAATCCGTGAAGTGCCGCTCCGGCAACCATACACTCGAAAATCCCTGCGCATCGGCCAAACGCGCCGCCTCAAACAACATACGGTAACTGTCGCCCTCCGGCTTTTCACTGCCGTTGAAGAACATGATGCCAAAATCCATCGCACCGGTTTCCGGCTCGACCGATGCCATCGGTTGAGCGACGCCCGAAACCTCCGGTTCCACCCAATGTCGGTCACGGGAAAACGGATACGTGGGCACTGCCACCCGTCGTCCCTCCCAGTCGCCCATCAACGTCGATCCACTTGGTGGTTCGCCTTTGCCCTCCGATGCCACTGCCAATGCAGCGACCAACCCGGGCGCATCCGTCGCCTCAACCACCCGCCAATGCGGCAATTTTTCCCGACCGACCAACGCGGTCCAACACACGTTCCCCGAAGTCACCCCTACCGGTAAGTTCCGCAATAAATTCGCATACTGCTCCTCCAGCCGACGCAGCGCCGACGGCGACTTCGCGCTCAACAACAACCGATACGGTTGCCCTTCCGGCCATGGCGTAACGGTCGGTGCAGCCGATTCCTCATCCGCCGCCAACACCACATGCGCTATCGTGCCCGAAGACCCGAATGAGCTCACCCCCGCAATCCGAGCTGCGCCGGCTGGCCAGGCCTGACAACGCGTAGGAATCACCGCCGGAATTTCGGCCAGGCGGACCTCAGGATTCTCGGTTTCAAAATTCAGATGTGCCGGAATTTCTCCGTGCTGCAGCGCCAGCGCCACTTTAATGATACCGCCCACTCCCGCCGCCGATTCCATGTGACCGAGATTGGTTTTCAGCGAACCTAAAACCAACGGCCGACCCCTCGCCTCATCGTGGCCAAACACTCCGGCCAGCGCCTCTGCCTCAATCGGGTCACCCAGCGCGGTGCCCGTGCCATGTGCCTCCACATAGGCCACGTCCGCCGGCACTACTCCGGCTGCCGCTAGCGCCCCACGAACCACCGCGGTTTGGGAGGGACCATGCGGCACAGTCAACCCACTACTCGCGCCATCCTGCGCCACCGCTGATCCACGAATGACCGCGATCACCCGATCGCCATCCAACCTCGCCGCCGAAAGTTTCTTCAACACCAACACGCCACAACCCTCGCCGCGTGCGTATCCATCGGCCCGCGCATCGAAGGTCTTACAACGCCCATCCGGCGACAACATGCGTGCCCGCGATACCGCTACCGAATTGTCCGGCGCGAGGATCAGATTTACTCCCGCCGCCAAAGCCGTCGTGCTCTCGCCCAACCGCAGGCTCTGACACGCCTGATGCACCGCCACCATCGAGGACGAACATGCGGTATCCAGGGTCATTGCCGGTCCATTCAATCCGAAAAAATAACTCAAGCGCCCCGCCGCGATATTGGCCACGTTACCGGTTGCACCATACGCATCGAGTCGGGTCAGGTCATGACGATAAACCAGCTTAAGATAATCGATAACCGTCAACCCCACGAACACTCCGGTGGCAGTGCCTTTAATTTTCCCCGGAGGAATCCCGGCATCCTCGAATGCTTCCCAAGCTGTCTCGAGTAAGAGTCGTTGCTGCGGATCCATCGTCGCCGCCTCCCGCGGAGAAATTCCGAAAAAACGGGCGTCAAACTTGTCGACGTCATCCAAGAACGCTCCGCGCCGCGAATACATCGTTCCCGCATTCTCCGGATCCTCGTCAAAATACGCATCCACTGCCCAGCGCTCCGGCGGCACGTCGCCGATCGCATCAAATCCCGCCCGCAGTTTCTCCCAAAACGCCGCCGGACCATGCGCCCCACCGGGATATCGACACCCAATTCCCACGATCGCGATCGGTTCGCCCGCCGCACCCTGCGCTGCTTCCAACTCGGCAATCCGCGCCTGCTGTTGCCGCAACGCTTTCAATGCCGCCCGCAATGCCACTGCCGGGTCTTTACCGCCCTCACTCATGGCTGCCGCCTCCGGTGCTTTTGTCCAAGGCCTTCAACTCGCCTTCCAATAGTTCCGCTAACTCGTCCGTCGACAGGTCATCAAGTTCATCACCTTCCAAATCCACTTCTTGCGTGCTCGGTGGCGGCAACAGCGTGGCTAGGTAGTCGCTCAATTGCGTGATGTTTGAATAATTAAAAACCACCGTAGCCCGCAGGGACACCCCCAGTTCGGTCTGCATGCGATTCTTCACTTCGATCGCCATCAATGAATCCATCCCCATCTCAAAAAATCCCCGGGTGACCGATGCCGTCGTTGCATCCGGCAACCGCAAGGTCGCCGCTACCCCGGTCTGTAACCACGACGCCAACTTGGCCAAACGGTCGGCCGTGTCCGCCGCCACTAATTCCTCCCATAATGGCGTCGAACCCGTGCGCACGACTGCGGTCGTTTCCGGCCCCGTCGTCGTTCCATCCCCCACTTGGTCGAATAAGTTTTGTCGCCCTCTTACCGCGAACAGGTCGCGTAATGTCGCAGCGTCGATCGACGCTGCCACTTGGCGCGTGCGCCCGGTTGCCAAAGCCAGTTCCAACACCTGGATACCCGTCTCCGGTGTCATGGTATGCACGCCTATACGCGCAAGCTGTTCGCGCCCGGCTCCGGCGACCATGCCGCCTTCGGACCAGGGACCGTAATTGATGATTGTCGCCGGTAACCCGCGTGCTCGACGGTAATCTCCCAGCGCGTCCAAGAACTGGCTCGCGGCGACATACAACGGCAATCCGCTCGTGCCCCACACGGTCGTGATCGACGAAAATGCCGCAAAGAAATCCAGCTCCATCCCTTGCGTGAGTTCATGTAGAATCCAAGCGCCGCGCAGCTTCCCGGCATGCACCGGCACATCCTTCGCATACTCCACGTCGCGCACCGGTCGATCCTTCGCCCGACCTGCCAGATGCAATACTCCCGCCAAGGCGTGACCCGACGCGGCGATGTCGTCCACGACTCCCTTCATCGCCACCCGATCGCCGGCGTCCACCATCGCATAAGTCAAACTCACTCCCGCGGCCGTGAGGGCCGCCACGGTTGCCCGCTTCTTATCGCCCCAAGCATCCTGCGGTTCCCGTCCGGTGACCACCAGTTGCCGAGCCCCGCGGGCCATCATCCAACGCAACACCTCCCGACCCATCGCGCCTACCCCCCCCGTGATCAGATAAGTCGCGTCCGACCGCATTACGAACGGATCGTGAGCCTCGGGGGCATCCACGTGCAATCGCGGCACCCAGCACCGCCCCGCCCGCCATACCCACTGGTCCTCGCCCGACCGGTCTAGCGTCGCCGTTACGTGTTGGGCCTCGTCCTTCGACTCTATCGTATCCAAATCTATCATACCGCCCCATAATTGAGCATGCTCCGTGGCCAACACCCGCCCGACCCCGCGCGCCGGTGCCGCGCCGATCGCGATTTCCCGCCCCTCGGCCGACCCCTTTTCCGCAATCAGTTCGGCCCCGCGCGTCACCAACCAGATCGGAGCGTCCTGACTCGTTCGCAACAAAGCTTGGGCGAGATGCACCAATGCGCCCGCCCCGGTTTCATGACCTCGCTCAATCGTTTCCCAGGACGGCTCCGCGCTCACCGGCAACGCCAAGGTCCAAGCATGAATCACTCCGCGCCAGGGTTCACCCCCTCGGGCCAAAACAGCGTCAAGTCCGCGCGGATCACTCGGGTTCACCAGCCAACGGTCCGACTCCAAGCACTCCGTTTCGCGCCCAATCTCCGCATACCGCACGCGACCGCCTACCGCGACCAAGCGCTGACCTACCGCGCGGCCCAGACTATCCGGACCCGCTTCGTCCAAAATCAACCAATCGCCCGACAAGTCGCCATCCGTGAGCACGTTCGCCGTCGAATCTTCATGCCAGTAAACGCGGTGCAATACATCTGCCACGTCCGTCGCCGGCGCCCTGCCCGCCGTCACGTCCACCTCGATCGGATTCACCTCAGCCGCCCCCAACGGATTCTCTTCTTCGCCCGCAAATCTCGCCCGCAAGGCATTCAAGTAGGGCAGCGAAGCCAGAACATCGTCGGTCTTCGCTCCAAAATCGAGCAGACACGCAATTTCGTTTACTCCGGCATTCCCCAATGCCCGCACCAACTCGGCGCACGCATCGACCGTGCCGAACAAAGCGCGGCTGGCGTAGAACCGATCAAACAGCAGATCGGCCAGATCTTCCTTGTCGGCCTCCGACATGGCCGCCGGGTCCAGATCGCGGCCGCGACTCAGCGCAAGCCCACGTAACAGATGGAGATTCTCTTTCAGAAAATCCACGTAAGGTCCCCGAATCTGCGCTTGAATCGTCGTGTCATCCGGTCCGGAAAATGCGTGTAACATCACCGTAACCCGACCGCTGCTGGGATCATGTCCGCTCCGCGCCCGCGCCGCTCGATAAAGCGCGATCTTTTCCCCCAATTGCTGCACTTCTTGATCGAGCAAGTGGGTCAACAAATTGGCCCCGCTTTCGCCCGCGCGCTCAAAGCTATCGGGATTCCCCGCCGCGGTGATCCACACCGGCAATTCCGGTTGCAAGGGCGTCGGATAAATCCGCACAGAACTCGACTCACCCTGCGGGGTGGTTACCTCCATCGATTCCCCGCGCCACAGCGCCTGCACCTTCGGAATCGTTTCCTTCAGAATCTCCCGGCGATCAGGATACGCCGTCGGCGCCATCGCAAAATCACCCGGATTCCAACCTGGCGCAAAAGAAATGCCCACGCGCCCTCCCGAAAGATTGTCGATTACCGACCAGTCTTCCGCCACCCGCAAAGGGTGGTGCAACGGCGCCACCAAACTGCCGGCCATCAAACGTAAACGGTGCGTTTCCCGCGCCAACGCCGCCGCCAGCACCGTCGGATTGGGATACAATCCACCGAACCGCGTATAGTGACGCTCCGGCACCCACACGCTGCTAAACCCGTGCGTATCCGCATAGCGCGCGGCCTCAATGACCAGCCGATACTTATTCGACTCACGGACATCCTCCGTGCCGTTGAAGAGCATGATGCCAAAAGCCATTTCATCGGCCGAGGCCGGCTGCGTCCAATTCTTCAGCGTGTAATTCACCTGCGCCACCGGTGACTCCGACTCGCGCACCTTAACCGCTTCCAACCAGTGGCGCTGCCGCTGGAAGGGATACAACGGCAAATCCAAATCGGCTCGCCGCCGACCTTGGTTCGCCGAGATCGCCGCGGGGGCGACGGCTACGCCCGCCGTATAAAGTTCTGCCGCCGCGTGCCGGATGATCAGGCTCCCGGCCTGACCTGCTCGCATCGACACCGCCGGCTTGATCTCCGGCCAAGTTTTACGCGCGAGCGCCGCCAGCACCGGTCGGGGTCCGATTTCCAAAACGTGGTCGATACCGGATTTCGCCAAAGCCTCCACGCCCGCCGCGAAGCGCACCGTTCCCAGCGCGTGATCCCGCCAATGCGCGGCCTGTGTCACATCTGCATCCGGTCCTAAATTCGAAATCAACGGCACCCGCGGCGCCGAAAAACTCACCTTCGCCAACTCCACGTCAAAGGCCGCCAACATCGGATTCATCAAGGGCGAATGAAACGCATGTGACACCGCCAACCGTTGTGAGGTGATGCCCGCCGTCGTCCATGCCGCCGCGATCGCCTCGAGCTCGCTCACGGGTCCCGCCAGCACCACTTCGCTGGCCGCGTTGACCGCTGCTAATGAAACTTCAGGACGCTCTCGCACCGCCTCCCGTGCCGTCGCCTCATCGGCAAATGCCGCCAACATTCCACCGCCCGCTGGCAACGCCTGCATCAATCGCCCGCGGGCCGCGATCAAGCGTAGCCCATCCTCCAACGAAAATACTCCTGCGACGCAGGCCGCCACGTATTCACCCACGCTGTGTCCCGTCACCACCGCCGGCTGCACACCCCACGAGCGCCACAATTCCGCCAGTGACCATTCCAACGCAAACAACGCCGGCTGCGTGAACGCCGTCTCGTTTAACAGCTTCGCCTCCGCGGTGTCGGCTTCCGCCGCGAGCACCGTGCGCAACGGCTGCGGCAACAACGGATCGAGCACCTCCGCGCATCGATCCAGGACCGCGCGAAAGACCGGTTCGGTCGCATAAAGTTCACGCCCCATGCCCGCGTATTGCGCGCCCTGCCCGGTGAACAAAAACGCCACGGGAGTCGGCGTATCCTTAATTTCATTACGCGACGCCGATCGCAGCGCCGATTGCAATTCTTCCGACGAGGTTCCGGCCACCGCTAAACGGTGCGCTTCACCGCCTCGGCCCGCATTAAGCGTGTGCACCGCATCGGCCAACGGCCACGACTCCAACCGCGATGCTACCGCCTCCGCCAGTGTCGCCAACGCGGTGTCCGAACGCGCCGTCAGTACCAGGCAGTGCGCCGGGGTTGAAGCAGCCGCGGACCGCGGTGCCTCCTCCGGCGCGGCCTCCACCACGACGTGCGCATTCGTGCCCGTAAACCCAAATGAACTCACCCCCGCTCGCCGCGGTTGTCCGGTCGGCCATGCCTGATGCGCCGCCACCACCTTCAACGGCAATCGCTCCCACGGCACATGCGGATTCAACTCCGCGCAGTGCAGGCTCGCCGGCAACTCGCCATGCTGCAGCGCCAGCACCGTTTTAATCAGGCTGGCCACTCCCGCCGCCGCTTCAAGGTGCCCCAAATTACTCTTCACCGACCCGACGTGCAACGCATCCTCCGCGCCGCGCCCCTCACCCAAAGATTTGGCCAACGCCTGCACCTCGATCGGATCGCCCAAGGCGGTGCCTGTCCCATGCGCCTCGACGTAACTTACGTCCCGCGGTCCCAGCCCTGCTCGTTGCAAAGCGGCCCGCATCACCCGCTCCTGCGCCGGACCGTTCGGTGCCGTGAGACCGTTACTGCGACCGTCCTGATTGACCGCACTGCCCCGGATCACCGCCAACACCGGGTCGCCCGCCGCTTGGGCATCACCTAGCCGTTTCAACACGACCAACCCACAACCTTCCGACCGCACGTAGCCGTCCGCGGTGGCGGCGAATGCCTTGCAACGACCGTCCGGTGCCAGCATCCGCGCCTGGGAAAAATTAACCGCCAACTCCGGCGAGAGGATCACGTTGAC